>JAQCAB010000009.1 GCA_027622375.1 Bacteroidota bacterium | reverse complement strand
CGTGAATTGCGCTACCAAGAATTAATGCTTCATTTTTAACTCCAGGTACTTTTAATATATTTTCAAAATAAAATTGATTACCACATTTAATTAAACTATTTAAGGCCGATGGAGAAATTCTAATATTAGAAATATATTCATCTATAATATCTTTATTAAATTCAATTTTATCTTCCAAAACACTTTTTTGCAGATAATTTTGTTGCGCTTCTTGTAAATCTTTTGGCTTTAATTGCTTTAAATCTGAACATACAACAGATTCAGAATTTTTAATTTCAGAAATAAACTGTGATGGTTCTTCTGGTTTTAAATTCTTAGATATTTCAGATGGATTTTTGTAATAAGAAATTTGTAAATATTTTTTTGCACGAGTCATTCCAACATAAAATAATCTGCGCCCTGATTCATTATTTTCGCCAATTTTATCTTGACTATATAAACCAGGGGGTAACGCAAATTGATTCGGACTTGTTTTTTGTTTCCACTTTTTTTCGATACAACCCATTAAATAAACTCTTTCAAACTCTAATCCTTTTGAACTGTGACAAGTTGCTAAAGTTATTCCATTTTGAACAGAAATTGGTAAATTAATATTAATTGAAATTTCCATTTCTTCAATTTTGTTAAAATGATCAACTAATTTTTCAATTCCTTTTAAATTATTAGTTCTCGACTCAATTGTTAAAGTTTCAAAAAGAGAAGTTAAAACATTTAAATTATCAATTTTAATATTTTCCTCGCAATTCAAAATAAATTTTAATAATCCAGAAGTATTAATCAACTCTTCAACAAAATTTATTGCGCTCAATGATTTAGTTTTTTTAAATAATGCTTTGATTAAATTATTAAAATTAAATATTGATTCAGGATTGTTTAAATTTAATTTTTTTAATCTTTCGGCAGAATCTATAATAAGTCTAATGGATGTTGTTCCTCTAGAACTTCCACTTGCAATTGAGATTCTTGCTACATCATTCGGATCGATCTCAAAATATTGAAAGTGCATCATCTTAAATAATTCCAATTCTCCAAATGAAGTTTTATCTAATTCATTTGCAAAAAACTTCAACATCGTAATTACCATTTGATAAATTGGGTGATTTATCAAATTCAATGTTTTTTTAAATTTAAATGGAATATTTTTTTTAATTAAAAGCTTGCTAACAATATCGGATTGAATATTTTCACGAAATAAAATTGCAATTTCCGGTAATGTATTTGGATTTTCTTTATAAATTTTTTCAATTGAATTCACAATATCAGCGGACTCTTCAAAAGCGTTTGAATAAAACTGAATAGTTGGTTTTATATTTAAATTTTTAACTAAATCAGATTCAGCTATAAGATTTTTTGTAAGATCTTCTCGGATATTAATTAATCGTTCTTGATTATTATTTATTAATAAACTTGCCAAAGATAAAATTTCGGGTGTGCTTCGATAATTTTTAGCTAGTGTAATTATTTTAGGATTATATATTTTTGAAAATTCTATAACATTATGCAATCTAGCACCCTGGAATTCAAAAATACATTGGTCGTCATCTCCAACACAAAGTATATTTGGATGATCCCAATAATTAAGTAATAAACTTAATAATTCAAATTGCGAACCATTTGTATCTTGAAATTCATCAACCATTATATATTGATATTTTTCCTGATAAGATAAAAGTAGATTTTTATTTTCCTGGAAGATTTTATTTACAAACAAAATCATATCATCATAATCGTACCGATGTGAGCCTTTTAAAATTGAATTATAATTATTAAATAAATTTGCAGCAGCTTTTGTTCGTTTAAATTTAATTTCTTCTTTTTTTAATTTATCAATTTCAGTTTCAACTTTTTCAGGAAGCCAATTTTCTTTTTTCATCTCTGAAAATAATTTTATCAATCTATTTTCATCAAAATATCTATCCCCTTTTACGCGATATAAAATATTATCAGAAGTTAAATTATCAATTAACTTTCTGATAAAAGTTTGTTGCTCAATTTCAGAAACTGGTTCTAAATCAAGATCTTCTAAATATTCTGTATGATTTTGAATTACATTATTACAAAATGAGTGATAAGTAAAAATTCCAACTTTACTTGCAGAGATTCCAATCACACCTTCAAGTCTTGCTCTCATTTCCTGCGATGCTGCATTTGTAAAAGTTAAGCACAAAATATTTTCTGGATTTACATCTGTTTTTAGTAAAATATTTGCTACTCGGGCTGTAATTAATTTGGTCTTTCCAGTTCCAGGGCCAGCAATTATTAAAACTGCTCCTTCAATAAGATCAACTGCTTCCTTTTGCTCTTTATTTAAAGAATTATATAAATTTTGAGAATCAATATTTGAGTTGAGAGTTTGCAATTAAATTTATCCCGTATAGTATATTAATATCTAAACTTCATAAAGTCAAATTATTTTTTTTTGAGATTTAATATTTAGATTCTTTAATATTTCTAATGTAGCTTTAGATTTGTTTAATGTATAAAAATGTATTCCCGAAGTTTTATTTTCAACTAAACCCATTACTTGTTCTGTTGCCCAATCAATTCCTATTTTTTCAACTTCAGAATCATCAGTTGAGTTAGAAATTTTAGAAATTAATTTTTCAGGAAATGTTGACCCTTTTGCTAGTTCAGACATTCTTTCCATTCCTTTTTTAGTTGTGATCGGCATAATACCAGCAATAATAGGGATTTGAATATTTAATTTTTCACACATCTCCCGATATTTATAAAAAGCATTATTATCAAAAAAAAGTTGAGTGCAAATATAATCTGCACCTGCATCAACTTTTGCTTTTAAAAATTCCATCTCACTTTTAATATTTAATGAATCTGGATGACCTTCTGGAAAACCTGCAACACCAATCCCCATTCCTGAAAAATTTATTTTGATAAACTTGACCAATTCTTCGGCATATTTAAATTCATTTTTAGTTTCAACAATACTTGAAACTCCTTTTGGTGGATCACCCCTCAATGCCATAATATTTAAAATTTTATTTTCCCAATATTTTTGCAAAATATTTTTTACTTCATCTTTTGTTGAACCAATACATGTTAAATGGGCAACTATCGAAAATCCAACTTCATGTTGAAGTTTTACTACAAGTTCATGTGTCAATTCACGAGTCCTTCCTCCGGCACCATAAGTTACACTAACAAATGATGGATTAAGTGGAGATAATTTTTTTATAGTTTGCAATAATTGTTCACTTGATTCTTGAGTACGTGGCGGAAAAAATTCAAAACTAAAAGTTTGTTCACCATTTTTTAAAATATCTTTTATGTGATGAGATTTATTCATTCAAAATTTTAATTTTAAAGATAATTGTAATTGATTTGATTTGTTTAATTCTGGCGATACTTCAAAATTGTAAAGCGAAGCATCAACGTATGCATCAACAATATTTAAAATATAAGTGACAGCTAAATACCATGCAAATTGATCGCGCTGATCATGAAAAAAATCTCGATTGTATCGATACAATTGGTTTTTTTGATTACTATTTTCGTATTCTGTTTTCCAATATTTATATTCTTTATTTTGATCTGTAACAATTTTACCAAAATAAAAAGTGAATCCCCAAACTACAGGCGCTTTCCACCATGATTCATTATAAATTTGACCAAAACCAGGAATTGCTGCAGATGCCAACATTGCAAAAGTCGGTGACTTTGTAGAATATATTGTTGTATCACTTATGATTTTTTTTTCTAATAATATATTTTCCCCATTATCAACTTGTGAAAAAGTTGCATCAACAAAACAAAAAATTAAAATAAATATTTTAATTAAGTTCAAATCAAAATAAAATTTTAAGGAACGGAAGCAACTACTTCAATTTCAACTAAAACATCTTTTGGTAATCTACTTACTTCAACAGTTGAACGAGCTGGCGCAGATTCACCAAAATATTCACCATAAATTTTATTCATTGCTGAGAAGTCATTAAAATTTTTTAGAAAAACTGTAGTTTTAATTAAATTTAATTTTGATGTACCAGAAGCTTCCAAAATATTGGATAAATTTTCGCAAACTTGTTTAGTTTGTTCTTCTATTGTTGAGCCAACAATTTCTCCCGTTTTTGGATTCAATGCAATTTGGCCAGCAGTAAAAACTAATTTTCCATTTGTAATAATAGCTTGATTATATGGACCGATTGGAGCTGGAGCGTTTGGCGTGTTTATTATAGTTTTCATTTTTCATTTATTAATTCAATTATTCTTTCTAAATCATCGTTTGAATAATATTCAATTACAATATCACCAGAACTGTTAGATTTTGGTTTTATTGAAACTTTTGTTCCAAGTTTTTCTCTTAATTTACTTTCAATACTTTGTAGTGATGGTTGCTTTGATATCGAAACATCTTTTTTTGTAGCAGATTGTATTTTTTTGGATTCACCTTTTGCTAAAATTTCAACTGCGCGTACCGACAATCCCTGATCTAAAACTTTTTTAAAAACAAATTGTTGTTGTTTTGGATTTGTAAATGAAAGCAGCGCTCTTGCATGTCCCATTGAAATTGAGTTATTTCTAACTGCACTCATAATATTTTCTGGCAATTTTAAAAGTCGTAAAAAATTTGTGACTGTACTTCTATCTTTACTTAAAACATCTCCCAGTTGTTCTTGTGTTAAATTACATTCTTCAATTAATCTTTTATATGATATAGCAGCTTCAATCGGATTTAAATCTTCACGTTGAAGATTTTCAATTAATGCAATCCCGAGTTTATCAACTTGCGAAGTTACATTAATAATATAGCATGGGATTTTTTTTAATCCAGCTTCAGATGAAGCACGCAATCTTCTTTCGCCCGAAATTAATTCAAATTCATTTCCGTTTTTACAAATTGTAATGGGTTGTATCACACCATGTTTTTTAATTGATTCGCGTAATTCATCTAAACTTTTTGGTTCAAAATCAATTCTGGGTTGAAACGGATTTGGTTTTACTTTTACAATATCAATCAAAGTTATTGAATGCGTTGCAAGTACATCAACGCCATGAGGAATTCCAAGATGCGAATCCGAGCCACCCAATTTTGGCAACAAAGCACCTAATCCCCTTCCTAAAACGTTTCTATGTTTTTGTTCACTCATTTTATGCAGTTGCTACTTTTTGTTCAGTTAATTGTTGTTGACGTTTTCGTCGCGCAACTCTATGTATAACTTCGTTGCCAAGTTGCATATAATTTCTTGATCCTGATGAAATTGCGTCGTAAAGTAATACCGGTTTTCCAAAACTTGGAGCCTCGCTTAAACGTACGTTGCGAGTAACAATTGTTTTAAAAACTTTTTTACCAAAATATTTTTTGACTTCATCAACAATTTGTTGCGATAATCTTAATCGCGAATCATACATCGTCATCACAACACCTTCTATTTCTAAATTTTTATTTAAATTTTTCTTTACCATCGAAATTGTAGAAAGAAGTTGACCTAATCCTTCAAGCGCATAATATTCGCATTGAACAGGAATTATTACAGAATCTGCTGCCGAAAGTGCATTCAAAGTAATTAATCCTAAAGAAGGAGCACAATCTAAAATAATAAATTCGTAATCATCTTTAATTGAACTTAAAGTTTTTTTTAAATTGTATTCTCTCTCGGGTTGATTAATTAATTCAAGTTCGACACCAACTAAATTTATATCTGATGGAATAATTGATAAAAATGGCATTTTTGTAATTTGCACTGCGGATTTTGCAGTTGCAGAGCCTATTAATACTTCATAGGAAGTTAAAGTATTGGATCCTTTTTCGCAACCAACTCCACTTGTTGCATTTGCTTGTGGATCAATATCGACAAGCAAGGTTTTCCTTTCTGCAGCAGCAATTGAAGCTGCAATATTTACAGCAGAAGTAGTTTTGCCAACACCTCCTTTTTGATTTACGATTGCTATTATTGTACCCATTTATATAAAATCATTCCACTTATTGTTATTAAATCACCAAAACAGAGAACCACATTTATTGAATTGAACTTATTAAATTTGAAAATAACTTCATTAGAATTTACACCATTGTTAGTTTGCTTCAAAACTTTTGAAACTCTTAATGATACAAATATCATCATAAATATAAAAATTGAATGGGCGAATATCATTATTTCCCATTCTGAAATATTTTGCCACCAATTTTGGCGCATTCCAAGTAAAAATAAAATTACACCTGTAACTAAAATTGTCCAAACTAACATCCAAGTAAAACCAATAAATCTTTGATAAATTGGGATGGCTGTTTTTTCTATTTCCTTTTCAAAATAATTTGCTATTGGTTTAAAAACTCCGCTTAAAAAAAGTATTCCTCCAATCCAAGCGATGTATGAAATTACGTGAAGCGTGATTGCTGACCAAAGAATAAATATCATATTAATTACTGAATATAAGCTTAATCAAAAATTGTTCCAAAAAAGATTATTCAAAATAAGCATTCGCTTCAAAAGAGTTTCCACGCAAAAATTCATGCGAAGTTAATCTGTTTTTACCCTCTTTTTGTATTTCTAAAACTTCGCACCATGAATCATTCGTTGACACTAATATTTTTCCATTTTCAATTTTAATTTCGCCCGGTTTTATTTTTTGGAAATTTACATTTGCTTCACTCAATCTAAAAATTTTATAATTTATTTTATTGTTGGTTGTCCACGCTGTAGGTTTGGGAGAAAGTCCACGAACAAAATTATAAATTTTTTCAAACGGCTGATCCCAATTTATTTTACAATTTTCTTTAAATATTTTTGTCGCTAAAGTTACTTCGGTTTGATTTTGTTTTTTAAGATTTATATTTTTTCCAAATTTTTCTATTAACTCAATAGTATCTAAAATAGTTTGCGAAGCTTTTATTGCCAAAGTATCATGCAAAATTCCAGCATCCATTGTTTTTGGAATATTTACTTTTTGTTGAAGTATAATTTCACCGGCATCAACATCATCTTGCAAAAAGAAAGTTGTAATTCCAGTTTCATTTTCTCCATTTATAATTGCCCAATTAATTGGAGCAGCACCGCGATATTTTGGTAATAATGAAGTATGCGCATTTATACTTCCATATTTCGGCAAACTATAAACTTCTTTCGGTAAAATTTTAAATGCAACCACAACAAATAAATCAGCATCAAATGATTTTAATTTTGAAATAAAATCTGATTTTTTTAATGTTGGCGGTTGCAAACATTCAATTCCATAATCAAGAGCAACAGTTTTAATTGGAGTAAAACTAATATTTTGACCTCGACCGCGTGGTTTATCCTCACCAGTTACAACTGCAATTACTTGATGATTACTTTTGCAAAGTGCATCCAATGTTGGAATTGCAAATTGCGGGGTTCCCATAAAAATAATTTTCATTTTATTCTTTTAGATTTTCAGCAATTACAATTGCATAATTTGGTCGAATATTTCCAACCTTGATTTCCATTAATTCATTTTTGAATTCTTTTCTTTTTTTTGATGAAATTTTTTCGATAAATAATATTCCATTCAAATGATCAATCTCATGCAGTAAAACTCTTGCCATCAATCCCGAAAAAGTTTTATGGTGCACAATAAATTTTTCATCTAAATATTTTAAAGAAATTTTTTCAGCTCGTTCAACGTCAGCTCTTATACCGGGAATGCTTAAACATCCTTCTTCAATTTGCCATTTCCCAATTTCTTTTTTTATTACAGGATTTATTACAACAAATGGTTTCGTCTTTTTGCCATCTTCCATTTCGGAAATATCAATAACTAAAATTTGTTTTAAAACACCAATTTGATTTGCAGCCAATCCAATTCCGTTTGAATTCTTCATTGTTTCAAACATATTTTTAATCAGAATTAAATCTTCCTGAAAAAGTTTTTCAACTTTTTTTGCTGGAGTTTTTAAAACATCATTGCCAAATAAATAAATTGGAAGTATTGACATATTTTATTTTACGATTCGTCGTGCTTCAGTAAAATTTTTTTTGTAATAGCTACTTTCAAAAGATGAAATTGTTACACCATAAGTTTGGCTTGCATGTGCAAACATATTATCACCAATATAAATTCCAACATGAGAAGGATTTACCCCTGTTGTGTTAAAAAAAATTAAATCACCAAATTTTAAATTTTCTTTTTCGACTTCAGAACCAATTTTTATTTGTTCAGCAGTTGAACGAGGTAAATTAAAAACTGAGGTTTGACTAAAAACTTCTTTTGTAAATGCCGAGCAATCCATTCCAGATTTAGATTCGCCTCCAAATTTATATGGAGTTCCCAAATAACTTAAAATAACATCCATCATTTTTTGCGTTTCAATATTGGGTGATGTAACAATATTAGTTTTTGATGATGACGATGTAAATCTTTCAGACACATCTTTTACATTAACTTTTATATCATCATTTTTTAATTCCTCTTCAACATTTGCTGATGAAAAAAGTACATGCTTTTTAGAAGATTTTTTTTCTGGTTTTTTTGTAGTTGATGTTTCTGTTTGATATCGTGGACTACTTTGGCCACAGCCATCTAATGAAATAATAATTAAAAGTATAAAAAAAAATCCCCTCAATTTGAGGGGGGAATTTAAAATTAGATTATTTTTTTTAGCCAAGATATGCACGTAATGCTTTACTACGTGTAGTGTGGCGCAAACGTCTGATTGCTTTTTCTTTTATCTGACGAACTCTTTCTCTTGTTAAATTAAATTTTTCACCAATTTCTTCTAATGTTAAAGAGTGCTCACGTTGTAAACCAAAATAAAGTCTGATAACTTCCGATTCCCTTTCATTTAATGATTCAAGCGAGCGTTGAACTTCTTCTTTCAAAGACTCTTCCATTAATTTATAATCAGGTGCAGGTTGTCTATCATCTTGAACAACATCAAGCAAACGATTATCCTCTCCTTGAGAAAAAGGAGCATCCATCGATAAATGCCTTCCTGAAATTTTTAAAGTATCAGAAACTTCATAAAGAGACATATCAAGAACTTCAGCTAACTCGCTTGCAGTTGGTTCGCGTTCAAGTTTCTGTTCTAAAACTCCATAGGCTTTACCAATTTTATTTAATGCACCAACTCTATTAAGTGGTAATCTTACAATTCTTGATTGTTCGGCAAGTGCCTGTAAAATTGATTGACGAATCCACCACACAGCGTACGAAATAAATTTAAATCCTCTGGTTTCATCAAATCTTTTTGCAGCTTTAATTAATCCAACATTTCCTTCATTAATTAAATCGCCAAGAGATAAACCTTGATTTTGATATTGTTTTGCCACACTGACGACAAATCTTAAATTTGCTTTTGTTAATTTATCGAGCGCGCGTTGATCTCCCTTTTTTATTCGGATTGCAAGTTCAATCTCTTCACTCGGAGTTATTAAACTGACTTTTCCAATTTCCTGAAGATATTTATCAAGTGATTGGCTTTCGCGGTTTGTATATGTTTTTGTTATTTTCATAAAAAATCGCCCTAATATATTGTTAAATAAGTTTATTAAAAAGAATCATCTTTTAAAATTTGTAAATTTTTTATCCAACTATATTTAGTTGGACGAAGTGTAGCAAGTGTAAGTTTAGCTTCAATACATAAAG
The DNA here is from genome assembly GCA_027622375.1 of Bacteroidota bacterium. GTDB lineage: Bacteria > Bacteroidota > Ignavibacteria > UBA10030 > UBA8401 > SXSI01. The sequence continues at coordinate 58,230 of JAQCAB010000009.1, read as the reverse complement.
TTGCAATAAAGGTGTATGTTTCCTTGATATTTTTTTTCTGACCTTTGGCATAGGTCTTGCCAAAAGATATTGAAGGCTTAGGATTCATTCCTAAAAGTTTTATACAACTCATTGCCTTTGCCATCGACTGACGATCAAGGTCTGTTTTACATTTACTAAAAAGTTCAATTGCATTAAAAACTGTTGTATAACAAAAATATTTACTTAAAAGTTTTCTTAAAATTGATGGATACTTTTTTACGGTCAAATGTTCAACTATAATATCACTATCGATTACAATTTTTTTCATTAACTAAAACTTTTTAAAATATTTTTTATTTTTCAGACTTCCTTCAACTGATAAAAATTCAATTACATTTTCAATTTTTTCCAATTGAGTTTTAGAAATTTTTTCTATTTCTTCTTCAGTTACTTTATGCTTTGTAAGTTTTTCAGAAATTACACCTGCAGTTACTTTAATAGTAACTTTATCACCCGGTTTTACTTTTAATTTTTCAGAAACCGGAAAATTAAAATTGATCGTACCGTCATTATTGACAGTCCGTTCAAATTTTATTGAATGTGATTGATTATCCAATACTATTGATTTTTCAATAGTTTATTTTTTAAAATAAAATTGTAGATTATTAATTGTAAATTGATTTTTCGTTGCACTTACAAACTTGTATGTTTGTTCGCTTAAATTTATAAGATCCCAAATTTGTTTTTATGCTATTTACAAAAAGTGTCGGAACTTTTTGTGAATTACAAACTGGACACCTAACACCTTTTTCTATAGTAGCTTTTTTTACTTTTTCAGCGAAATCTTGTCGTTTGGCCATTTTTTTGTTAAACCCTTTTTAAATTTTTCTAATACAAATTTAATAAATTCCTACCATATTTCCACCTGTTTTTATTGCTTTTTTTAAAGCCTCTTCTGCGTTTTCAATAATTATTTCGGAAGTCATCCCCTCAATTGCTCCGCAAACTCCGCACGAAACTGTTACAGAAAAACTACTTTCCTCAAAAACAATTGATGATGAAGATATTCTACTTCTTATTTTTTCAGCCCAAATATACGCCTCGTTTGCAGTTGTATGTGTTAAAATTATACCAATTAATCTTCCATCAATTCTTCCTAAAATATCATAAACCCTTACATTTTGAACTACTATATCAGTCACTGACTTCATTGCCTCTAAAAATCCTTTAGGGCCATAACGGAGCTGGACTTCATCGGGGTTCGAAAGTGATATTAATACAAAAGTCATATCACTTCCAACATCATCAGCACGCTTTAATTCAATCTCAAGTCTGTCTTTAAAGTAGTTTGGTTTTAAAAGTGAATTTATTTCATCAGAATTTTTATAAAATGTTACAGCAGATGACAAACTGTGCATTTCAAAAACTAATCCACAAAGTGAAGTTAAATTATAAATATTTTCAATTTCTTTATTTGCAATCGTTGTCCCTTCGGAGGTTTCAATTGTTAATGCACCAAAACATTTATTTATTCCACTTATAGGAATTGAATAAAATGAACCGCGACCAAGTATTCCAATTTCTTTTTCTTGCGACATAAATCTTGGTAAAAGTTCTTCTTCAAATTTTTCGATTGATTGAATTTTATTTTCAAAAATAGATTTTCCGACAATACTATTATTTAAAGAAATTTCCTGTTTTGATACTACATATTTTGTATTGAATCTTGTTCTCGAACTTGTCACAACCCATTTCTGCAAATCAGAATCAAATAAAATAGTTGAGAGAGCATTCCATGTTACAAGTTGTGAAGTTTCTTCAACAAGTTGATTAACTACGTTCACAACATCATTAAACGAACGAATTTTATTTTTTATTCTATGTTCACTTTTTAATAATGTAGAATCTGATATCAAATCAAATTTTTCGCTGTGCGATTTTACTATTGACGAGATTAAATGTGTAATATTTTTTACAATACTGATTGTTTCTTCACCAAATGCATCATCTGCTTTACTATCAACAATTAAAACTCCAACAACATTTGAAGTCGCACCACTTGTTAAAAGTGTCGGCACTGCAATCGCAGAATGAATTCCCTGTGGATAAGTATAATAACCAAGTTCATCACTTTCTTTTTCTATTGAAATGTGATTTAAAATTATTACTTTCTTCAATACAGCAGCTTCGCTAATAATATCATTACCCAATAATTTTTTCTTTTGATCAGAAAAATTTGGGCTTTCGGTTAATTTAGCGGCTAAAACTAATTGTTGAGTTTGATTATTATACCAATAAAAACAAGTTGTGTAAGTAAATAATATTTGATGAGTTAATTTTAAAACATCCTCTAAAATAATTTTTAGTTCTTCTGTTGGGTTCCAATTACTTGGATCATCTTTAATAATTTCTTCTGTTGATTTTTGATCTTCAACAATATTTATTTTGCCTTGTTTTTCAATTTTTGCTACTGACTCAAAAACTTCCTCTGCAAGTAAATTGTGTTTTGGTAAAACCTCAATCGGAGTATTATCTTTTTTATCTGAAACAGATTTAAAACTATTCTCAGCTAATTTATAAATTGAATTCAATTGAAATTTATTTATCAAAAAATAAAATAAAATTAGAACCGATCCCCCACTCAATATTAATACAAATGTATTTTCTGAAATAAGAAATATTCCAATTAAAAATATTAAACTAAGTACAACCCAAAAATGAATAGAATTAGTGAGAGTTTTCACAATTTTATTTCAAATTAGTTCATCTGCAGCCGAAATGCAATATCCATAAAATTATAAATGTTAAGAATTTTATCGCAATTTATTCTTTACATTATTGAACTTAACTGCTATATTTCAAAGAAATTATTTTAAAAAAATGAGAATAAAAGATATTTTAAAACCTGAAAATATTGTTGCTAAACTTACGGCAACAGATAAACTTGAACTGATATCAAAAATGCTTGAAATTGTAAAAAACTCGCCAAACATAATAAATTCAAACAATATATTAGATGCAGTTTTAACACGCGAAAAAATTATTTCTACTGGTGTCGGACATGGCTTTGCTTTTCCACATGCAAAAACAGATTCTGTTAAAGATGTAACTGTTGCGTTTGCAACAACCGAGAAAGATATTGATTACAATTCGCTTGATGGTGAACCAGTTAGATTGGTTTTTCTTTTGCTTTGCACCGAAGAGCAAGTTGATATTCATATAAAATTATTAAGCCGTGTCTCAAGATTAATGAATGAAGAATCTTTCCGCGAAAAACTAAAAGAGCTCAACACTTCTGAAGAAATTTATAATTTATTTGCTTCAACTGAAGAAACCTTACTTGTACATTAATAAATGATCTCGTCCATTAAAGGAATGAAAGATATTTTGCCGGCTGAAACCGAGAGCTGGCAATTTATAGAAAATACAATCCATAATATTTGTCAGCAATTTCATTTTAAAGAAATCAGAACTCCACTTCTTGAACAGACTTCTCTTTTTAAAAGAAGTATCGGGGAAGAAACTGATATTGTTTCAAAAGAGATGTACACTTTTTTTGATAGAAGTAATGACAGTATAACTTTAAAACCAGAAGCAACCGCGAGTATTGTGCGATCATTTATTCAAAACCACATTGGCGAAGATCAGCCATCAACAAAGTTGTATCAGATCTCAGCAATGTTCAGACAAGAAAGACCACAAGCTGGACGCTTGAGACAATTTCATCAATATGATGCTGAAATATTTGGATCAACCGAACCATCTGCAGATGCAGAAATTATTTTATTAAATTCTGCAATTTTTAAAAATTTAGGTTTAACAAATTTTAAATTGATTTTAAATTCTGTTGGATGCGAAAATTGCCGTCCAAACTATAGAGATGCAATTCTAAAAAACCTAACTAGTCTAAAAAATAAATTAACTCCACAAAGTCGCGAGAGATTAGAAAAAAATCCTTTGCGAGTTCTCGATTCAAAAGAAGCTGAAGATATTGAAGCAACAAAAAATTTACCTTTGATTTTCGAATTTTTATGCGATTCTTGCAAAACTCACTTTGATGAATTGCAGAATATTTTAAAATCTGTGAATTTAAATTTTACGATAAATAATAGACTTGTTCGTGGACTTGACTATTACACCAAAACAGCATTTGAATTTATTTCCGAAAATTTGGGTTCTCAAGATGCACTTTCTGGTGGTGGGAGATATGATCTTTTAGTTTCGCAACTTGGTGGTAAAAAAACTCCGGCTGTTGGTTTTGCAGGTGGCATTGAAAGATTATTGATGGCAATAAAAAAAGAAAATCAAAATTTAATCAATAATAAAACTCTAAAATTATTTATTGCATCTGCAGATACATCAAGTAAAAATATTGTTTTTCAAAATGCAAATAATTTACGCAACGCCGGCATTTCAACTGATTTTGATTTATTAAACAGAAGTTTAAAATCACAAATGCGCGAGGCAGATCGGCAAAATGCGGAATATCTTATAGTTATAGGCGAAAAAGAGATTTCGGAGGAAAAAGTGTTAATTAAAAATATGCAAACAAGAACCTCCTCATTAATTAATTTACCAATCAATATTGAAGAAATAAATTTGATTATAAATAAATGAGGCCAATTCTTTTCAAGATTGCGGGAATTCCAATTTACAGTTTTGGATTGATGATGGGTTTGGGTTTTTTAATTGCAAATTATTTATTGACTCTCGAACTTAAACGAAAAAAAATAAATCCTGAATTTGCAAACAATGTTACTTTTCGCGCTTTAGTTGGCGGGATTGTTGGTTCAAAAATATTATACCTTCTTGAACATTGGAAATATTTTATTGAGAACCCATTTCAAATGGCTTTCTCACCAGGTGGATTGACATTTTATGGCGGATTTATTTTTGCAATTTATTTAATTTGGCACTTTTGCAAAAAAAATAATATTTCATTTTTAACTATTGCTGATGCAACTGCCCCAGGATTATTATTTGCTTATGGCTTTGCAAGAATTGGATGCCATTTGGCTGGTGATGGTGATTATGGCTTCCCAACTAATTTACCATGGGGTACAGATTATTCCAATGGAACATATCCGCCATCATATGCATTTAAAAATTTTCCAGAAATAACTTCTCAATTTGTAAATGGAATTGTACCTGATACAATTCTTTGCCATCCAACTCCGATTTATGAATTTTTAATTTGCACTTTTTTATTTTTGATTTTATGGTTCACTCGCAAAAATGATTTAAAAAATGGATCACTGTTCATGAAATATTTATTTGTTGCCGGCTTTGAAAGATTTTTAATTGAATTTGTTAGAATCAATGATAGATTTATTTATGGATTATCTGAAGCACAATTAATTGCAATTTCTTTAATTCTAATTGGATCGGTCGGTTACTTTAAAATTAATAAGCCACAAAAAATAATAACTGTTTGAGGAATTTAATTTTATTTAGTAAAGATGGTTGCGAGCTTTGTGAGATTGCAGAAAAAATAATCTTAAAATTAAAATCAAAAATTGAATTTAACTTTTCAATCCAAAAAATAAACGAGCAAAATATTTTATTTGAAAATTATAAATTTAAATTCCCTGTAATTATGTTGAATAATGAAGAAGTAATGTTTGGTAGAATTTCAGAATCAAAATTAAGAGAACTACTTTTAAAATGAAGATTGTCTCAAAAACACTTGAAGCATTTGGAATTGCAGCTTTAATGATTGCTTTAGTTGTTGGCGTTCAAGGAGATCAATGGGGAGAATATTATTTATTTATTGGTGGTATAATTGCATTTTTCAGTGGTTGGTTTTTAGAAAGAATTTTTATTAAAAAATAATTTTTAAATGAATTATTTATTTGGTCGTAATCCAATTTTAGAAGCTTTAAAAGCTGAGCGTGAAATCTTAAAAATTTATATTTCACAAACAGCTGAAGGTAAAATTATTGATGCTATTATCAATCTCGCAAAAAAGCAAAACACTAAATTTCAACATATACATAAAAGGGATTTTGATAGACTTCCAAATTCACAAAATTCGCAAGGTGTAATTGCAGAAGTTGCAGAACATATTTTTGTTACAATTGATGCGCTGCTTTCGATTGCAAAATCTAAAAATGAAAATCCATTTTTAATTATTTTTGATGAGATTGAAGATCCACATAATTTGGGTGCATTAATTAGAACTGCACTTTGTTGCGGCGCCCATGGTGGAATAATTCCAAAACATCATTCAGCCCCAATCGGCCAAACTGTTGCAAAAACTTCTGCAGGTGCAGTTGAACATTTTCCACTTGCAAGAGTAAATAATATTAATTCAGCAATTATGGAATTGAAAAACCAAAATGTTTCCGTAATTGGATCTGATATGGATTCAAAAACTTCTTTCACGAATTTTGATATGAAAGAACCAATTGCTATAATTATTAGTAATGAAGGTCGTGGAATTCGCAAACTTGTAAAAGAAAATTGTGACGTAATTTTAAAAATTCCAATGTCGCAATCATTTGATTCTTTAAATGCTTCAGTTGCTGGTGGAATTTTTATGTACGAGGTTTTTAAACAAAGGAATATTTAGTAAATAATTTTCAATTTAATTAAGGATATTTTATGGATAAAAAATTCTGGTTAGCTGTTTTGGTTACATTTATTTTACTTGGCTTAATGGAACCGATTGTTCATGCATTTTTTTTAGCAAATGATTGGGGATCGGATTCTATCAAAGCTATCACTCGAGCGGAATATAAATTTATAGTTTTCTATGTGGCTTATGCGTTTATGGCATTTGGATTAACTTTTATTTATTCAAAAGGTCACGAAAATTTAGGTGTTGCCGAAGGAATTAGATTTGGATTTTATATGTCACTAATCTCTTTCCTCCCAGTTGCATATTTTACATATGCCCTTTTCCCAATTACTTATGGATTGACTTTAAAATGGTATTTGGCTGGAATGATTGAATTGTTAATAATTGGAATTGTATTAAATAAATTATTTACTAAAAAATAAGATTCTATTTTTCTTGAAATATTTTTTCAATCAATTCGTAAGGCGTAAGTTTATTTTCAATTAGATCTGGTAAAAATTTATTAAGTAAATTTTTCTTTTCTTCGCTCCAAAAAGAATTGGATAATTTACTATTTACAAGTTCTTCTATTCTTTCTTTTTCTCTTTCAATTCTTTTTATTTTAAATAATCCATTCGAAATTAATTTATTTTTATGTTCATCAACAGCAGAAATAATTTTTTCGATACCCTTACCCTCCGTTGCAACAGTTTTTATAATTTTCGGAATCCAACTTTTTTCATCGTGTTCTCTTAATCCCAAAACAGTTTGGATCGACATTACAGCCTGTTCAGATCCAGGTCTATCAGATTTATTTAGTATAAATAAATCAGCAATTTCCATTAATCCCGCCTTCATTGCTTGAATCACGTCTCCAGATTCCGGAACCAAAGTTACGATTGTTGTATCGGCAGCTCTTACAATATCCAGTTCTGATTGACCGACACCAACAGTTTCAATTAAAATAATTTCAAAACCTGCACTATCTAAAATATCAACAACTTCACTTGTTGAATTACTTAATCCACCCAAACTTCCCCGGGAAGCCATACTTCTTATAAAAATATTTTTATCAAGTTCAATTTCTGACATACGAACTCTGTCGCCCAAAAGCGCGCCACCAGTAAATGGGCTTGTTGGATCAACTGCAATTATTCCAACACGAAATCCTAAATTTCTATAAAGTATTGCGAGCTTTGCTGTAATTGTACTTTTACCTGCACCGGGCGGACCAGTTATTCCAATTCTATATCCATTTTTGCGATTTTTAAAAATTTTGTGAAGGAATTCTATTTTTCCATTTTCACCATTTTCTACAAATGAGATTGCTTTTGCAACAGCACGTTTATCACCCATTAAAACTTCTTCAACAAAAAATGGAAATTGATTCATTATTTAAAAATGATATTTTTAAAATATTCAACAGTTAATTCTAATCCTTCTTGGATTGAACATTTTGGCTTCCATCCTAATAATTTTTCAGCTTTTGAATTTGAAATCACACTTCTCATTTGTTCTCCCATTTTTGCGGGATGAAAATTTTCAGAAACATTTGATTTTGTAATCAACTTCAAATTATTAAAGATTGATAAAATATCTGTTTCAATTCCCGTGCCGATATTAAATATTTCAGAACTTGAATAATTTAGAGCTTTCAAATTTGCATCAACTACATCGCCAACAAAAACAAAGTCGCGAGTTTGTTTCCCCGTTCCGTTAATTATTGGCTGTTCTTTCTTTAAAAATTTTTCAACAAAAATTGCAACAACTCCGGCTTCGCCATGTGGATTTTGCCGTGGACCAAAAACATTTGCGTATCTCAAAATTACAAAATCGATTCCATGAACTTCTTTGTAATAATTCAAATATTTTTCGGTAGCAAGTTTAGTAATTCCATATGGAGAAAGTGGTTGTATTGGATGAGTTTCATCTGCAGGGAAATTTATTTGCTCCCCATAAATTGCTCCTCCAGTTGAAGAAAATATTATTTTTTTTAATCCATGTTTCTTTGCGTGTTCAATTAAATTTAGAAATCCAACAACATTTACATTTGCATCAAAAATTGGATCGTTCACAGATCTTCGAACATCCATTTGTGCAGCATGATGATTAATTACATCAATACTATTTTCTGAAAATATTCTTTCAATCATTTTATCTTTTAAATCCATTTGATAAAATTTTACTTTTCCGGGAATATTTTCTCTTTTCCCTGTTGAAAGATTATCAACCACTATTACTTGATTTCCTGCGGCTAAATAAGAGTCAACAATATGTGAGCCAATAAAACCGGCGCCACCTGTGACTAAAATTGATTTGTTAATGTATTCTGTCATTCAATTGCCCTTTTTGCTATATCATGTCTAAAATAAATACCATCAAATTTAATTTTATCTACAGAATTATAAACTTTTACAAAAGTTGATTCAAAGTTATTTTTCTCACCAATTGCAGTTACACCCAAAACTCTGCCACCGTTTGTAACAAGTTTGTTGTTATCCATTTTTGTTCCTGCATGGAAAATATGAATATTCTCCTCATCTTTAAATTGATCAACACCATTAATTTCTTTACCAGTTTCGTATTTATCAGGATATCCATTTGATGCACAAACTACGCAAATAGCATTTTTAGTAATTGTAAATTTTGGAATATTTACTAATTCACCTTTTGCACATTGATAAAATATTTCAGCAAAATCAATATCACAAATTGGTAAAACTGCCTGTGTTTCTGGATCACCAAATCTTGAATTAAATTCAACAACTTTTGGTCCAGTATTTGTAAGCATCAACCCAATGTACAAACATCCTTTATAAATATTTCCTTCACTTTTCATTCCATTTAAAGTTGGAATAATAATTTCAATCTCGATTTTTTTTAAAATTTCATCAGTTACACAATTTGTAGGTGAGTATGCGCCCATTCCACCTGTATTTTTTCCTTTTTCCCCATCATAAATTTTTTTATGATCTTGTGATGCTGGAAGAATTAAATATTTAGTTCCATCAGTTAAAACAAAAATTGAAGCCTCCTCACCTTCCATAAAATCTTCAATTACAATTTTTGAACCAGAATCACCAAAAATATTTTTGCTAAAAAATTCATGTAAACAATTTTCGGCCTCAATACTATTATTACAAATTACAACACCTTTACCTGCTGCTAAACCATCAGCTTTAATTACAATTGGATAATTTTTTGAGTGAATATAATTTTTTGCTTCAATAATTTCATTTTTTGTAAAAACAGAATAATCAGCTGTTGGTATTGAATTTCTCTTCATAAAATTTTTTGCAAATATCTTACTCCCTTCCAACATCGCAGCACTTTTTTGTGGACCGAAAATTAATAATTTTTCATTTTCAAATTGATCAACTATTCCATTCATCAAAGGAATTTCAGGTCCAACAATAGTTAAATCGATTTTATTAATTTTTACAAAGTTGATTATTTTTTCAATTTCATTAATATTAATATTTACACATTCTGCAATTTCTGAAATTCCGGGGTTGCCGGGAATGGCAATTAATTTTTCTACATTTTTACTTTTAGTTAGTTTCCAGCAGATAGCATGTTCACGACCACCGGAGCCTATTACAAGTATTTTCATTTAATCTACGTGAATTAATTTTATAAAGGTTTTCGCTAATTCCCCTGTTAATTCTTTTCGATTATATTTTGAAATAACTTCACTCGAAGCACCTTTTAATTTTTTATTTTCAAACTCATTGTAAAGTGTTAAAATTGCTGTTGAAATTTCATTTACGTTATCAGGAGTTGTAACAAAACCATTTGCTTCTTCAATTGTATCACGAATAAAACCGGTAGGGACACAACCCATTATTTTTTTACCTGTTCCGATATATTCATAAATTTTACCTGGAGAACTTAAATCATCCTTCATCATTAACCATAGAACATCCGATGCTAACAAATATTTTATACACTCTTTGTGAGATAAATATCCACAAATATTTACTGCATCTTGAAGTTGCAATTTTTTAATCAATTCTAAATGTTTTTTATTTAAAATTCCAACAAAGCAAACCTCAATCTTATTTTTTAAATTTGGATTTTTTTGAAATACATTTGCAAGCGCTTCTAAAAAATATTTTGGAGTGCGGTCTTCATAAAAAACACCTGTATATGTAAACCTCATTTTATTTGTGAGAGGTAAATTTTGTGATAAATCAATTTTTATATCTTCTTCGTCATATCCCTGAGAAATTAATTTAACTTCGTTGTATTGCAGGTGATTATATCTTCTTATTAAGGATTCTTTTACACGACGACTTGCAACAACAATTGCATCAGCCGATTTAACAACTTGAGATTCCATTTTTTCAAACAACCTTTTATGAAAATAAGTTGGAAAAAATTTAAATGGATAACCAACCCATAAATCTCTAAAATCAAGTACAAGTGGAATATGAAATTTATCTCTCAATTCTTTTCCGATTAAAAATGAAGTATATGGTGGCGCAGTAGCAAAAATAATATCATAATTATTTTTTTTTATTAACTCGCTAGCTTTTTTAATTGCTGGAGACTTCCAACCAATTTTATTATCAGGAATAAAAAAAGTATCACTCACTCTGCTTAAAAATTTTCTCCATCTTTCTGATGGCATCGGGACAACATCTTGTTTTCTAAAAAATCTATTTGGATCAATTGAATCTGTACGAACAATTTCTATCCCCGCATTTTCTGCTTCAAGCAATAGTGAATCATCCTTTGCATAATAACCGCGAGAAGAAACTGTTAAAACAGTTGGATCCCATCCATAATTTTTTAAATATTTTACAAATTTTAAAGTGCGTTGAACACCACTTAAACCAAGAGGTGGAAAATAATATGCGATAACTAATACTTTTAACATTTATAATTCAATTAAATTTTTCGTTGATTTATTTAAAATTTCTGGTTTGTCACTTACTAATATGTCATCTTCGATTCTAATCCCGTAATTATTTTTAAAATAAATTCCAGGCTCAATTGTAATAACATTATTTTTCTGTAAAATATCATTGCTTGTTTTGGATAATCTCGGGAAAGCGTGAACATCCAAACTTAATCCATGCCCAACTGAATGTGTAAAATATTTATCAAGTTTTTTTTCTTTTAAATAATTTCGCGCAATTGAATCTACTTCACAACCCTTCATTCCAATTTTGAGCTGTTCAATAGTTTTTTGTTGGGCTTCCAAAACAAAATTGTAATTTTCTTTAAAATTTTTTGGTGTTTTCCCGATATAAACTGTCCTTGTCAAGTCACTATTGTATCCATCAAATCTGCAGCCGAAATCAAGAATTAATTCACCCTTTGTCAGCTTTTTATTTGTTGGATGAGAATGAGGAAGCGCAGAACGTTTCGCAATTGCAATTATTGGTGGAAAAGCATCGCACTCAGCACCAAGTTTTTGATGCTGATATGTTATTTCTGCAGAAATATCATGCTCAGAAGTATTTGGAGAAATTATTTTTAATATTTTTTCAAAAACTAAGTCGGTAATTTTGACTGCCTTTTTAATTTTATTTATTTCATCTTGGGTTTTAATTGCCATTAATTTTTCAATTAAAAATGGAAGCCCGATTAATTTTTGAGAAGTTTTATTTTTTTTTACAAATTCGTAATCAGAATATTTTATTGTCGACGGATTAAATCCAATAAATTCTTTTCCTTTAAAAATATTATTTTTATAAATAATATCTAATAAATTTCCCGAGCCAATAAATTTTTTATCTGCAAAGACATTTTTTTCAATTAAAGATTCATATCTACTATCAGTTACAAAAATTGTATCACTTGGAGTTAAAACAAATAATCCATTTGAACCATGATAACCAGTTAAATATCTTAAATGATTTTTAGAGGAAGTAAAAAAATAACTTACTTTAAAATTACTGCAAGCAATTTTTAATTTTTTTTGTCTATTTAAATAAATAGATTTTTCAGGCGTGATAGTTTGGGGCTTCTTTTGTAATTTGGACATCGTGTGGATGGCTTTCGCGTAAACCTGAATTACTCATTAAAACAAATTTTGATTTTTTCTGAAATTCAGAAATTGTTCGAGCTCCGCAATAACCCATCGCAGCCCTTATCCCACCAACCATTTGATAAATTGTGAAGCTTAATTCTCCTCTAAATGGTACTCTTCCTTCAATTCCTTCGGGAACCAATTTTGAAATATCATCTTCTACATCTTGAAAATAACGATCTTTACTTCCAGATCGCATTGCATCTAACGAACCCATACCGCGATAAATTTTATATGTTCTTCCTTCGTAAATAATTTCTTCACCAGGTGCTTCTTTTAATCCTGCAAAAAGCCCACCAATCATAACACAATTTGCACCTGCAGCAATTGCTTTTGCTATATCTCCAGTTTGTCGAATTCCGCCATCAGCAATAACAGGGATTTTATATTTTTGTGCGATTTTTACTGTTTCAAAAATTGCAGTGATTTGCGGAACACCAATTCCCGCAACAACTCGAGTTGTACAAATTGAACCTGAGCCAATTCCAACTTTCAAACAATCTGCACCAGCTTTAATTAAGTCTTTTGCAGAGTCAGATGTTGCGATGTTACCAACTACAACTTCAATTTCAGGAAATTTATTTTTTACTTTTTTTATTGTTTGCAAAACTCCATGCGAGTGTCCATGCGCAGTGTCAATAAAAATTAAATCGCCACCTTTATTTATTAATTCCGAAACTCTCTCCAATACATCTGGCGTTACTCCAACTGCTGCACCAACTCTCAATCGGCCATGTTCATCTTTGCATGCAATCGGATATTGTTTTTTCTTTTGAATATCCTTTACAGTTAATAAACCTTTTAAATTTCTATTTTTATCGACAATCGGCAACTTTTCAATTTTATATTTTTGAAGAATTGATTCTGCTTCTTCCAAAGTTGTACCAACTGGTACAGTAATTAAATTTTTAGAAGTCATCACTTCTGAAACTTTTGCATTTAAATTTGGACGGAAACGCAAATCTCGGTTTGTTAAAATTCCAACTAATTTAGATCCATCAACAATAGGGATTCCTGAAATTCTATATTTTGCCATAAGTCCAACTGCATCTCCAACTAATTTATCAGATGTTAATGTAATCGGATCAATTATCATTCCACTTTCGGAGCGTTTAACTTTATCAACTTCTTCTGCTTGTTGATCAATTGACATATTTTTATGCAAAACACCAAGTCCCCCTTCGCGCGCAATTGCAATTGCCATTGATGATTCAGTCACTGTATCCATCGCAGATGAAAGAATCGGAATATTAAGTTTTATTTTTTTTGTTAAATAAGTTGAAATATCAACTTGACGCGGAAGAACATTTGATTTTTGTGGAATAAGCAAAACATCATCAAACGTAATTGCCTCACCAATAATTTTTTTATTTATTTTCATTATTTATAAGCTGCAATCCCGGTAATTTCTTCGCCAATTATTAAAGTGTGCATTTCGTGTGTGCCTTCATAAGTTTTTACAGATTCAAGATTTGCTGAATGACGCATCACAGGATATTCATCTAAAATTCCATTTGCTCCTAAAATTTCGCGAGACATTCTTGCAATTTCTAGTGCATGAAAAACATTATTTCTTTTTGCAATTGAAATTTGAAATGTTTTTAATTTTCCATCATCTTTTAATCTTCCAAGTTGTAAATTTAATAATTGTGCTTTGGTAATTTCGTTCATCATGTGAACTAATTTTTCTTGCGTCATTTGAAAAGCCGCGATTGGTTTATCAAATTGAATTCTTGATTTAGAATATTGCAAAGCTACATCATAACAAGCCATTGCAGCACCAACTGCGCCCCATGCAATTCCGTAACGAGCTTGGTTTAAACACATCAATGGAGATTTTAAACCATCTGAATTCGGTAAAATATTTTCTTCAGGAATTACACAATCTTGAAAAACGAGTTCTGATGTTACTGAAGCTCTCAAAGAATGTTTCCCCTTCATTTCGGGAGCAGAAAATCCTTTTGAATTTTTTTCAACTAAAAATCCTTTTATAACTCCATCCAACTTTGCCCAAACAACTGCAACATCAGCAATTGTTCCATTTGTAATCCACATTTTTGCGCCATTTAAAATAAATGTGTTTCCTTTTTTTACTGCATTCGTTTTCATTCCACCGGGATTTGAACCAAAATCAGGTTCAGTCAAACCGAAACAACCTATTTTTTCTCCGGATGCAAGTTTTGGAAGCCAATATTTTTTTTGTTCATCACTCCCGAAAGTAAAAATTGGATACATAACCAAACTACCTTGAACAGAAGCAAAGCTTCTGATCGCAGAATCGCCACGCTCTAATTCTTGCATCATTAATCCATAAGCAACATTATTTAATCCAGCGCAACCGAATTCGGGGGGCAAAGTTGGACCGAATAAACCAATTGATGCCATTTGTTTCACAAGTTGAAAAGGGAAAGTTCCTTCGCGATTATGCTTTTCAATTATTGGCAAAATATTATCATCAACAAATTTACGAACAGTAGCACGTACCATTTTTTCTTCTTCAGAAAGAAGTGATGCAATTCCAAAATAATCTACATCATTAAATTGATTCATAGGCAAAATTTATCCTCAAAAATATACAAAAGTGCATTGCAAAACAATTGCTTTTAAAAATTTGTAATAATTTAATTTCGGAATTATCTTGTTAAATGATTATGAATAAATCTTTCGCAAAAATAAATCTCTTTTTAAAAGTGTTGGATAAAAGAAATGATGGTTTCCATAATATTGAAACTATTTTTCATAGAATTAATTTATATGACGAAATTGAAATCTCAGAAAGTAATAAAATTGAAATTATTACAGATAATAAATTTTTGCCAAAAGATGAGCGTAATTTCTGTTTTAAAGCTGCATTAGCAATTCAAAATTTTTGTAAAGTTAATAGAGGAGTGAAAATAAATATTAAAAAATTTATTCCGATTGGAAGTGGATTAGGTGGTGGTAGCAGCAATGCAGCAACAGTTTTAAAATTACTAATTAAATTTTGGGGAGTTGAAATTACAAATACCGAATTAAATAAAATCGCACTTTCAATAGGTTCTGATGTCTCATATTTTTTAACTGACACAAGCGCTTATGCAACTGGAAGAGGAGAAATTATAAATAATATTAAATTTGATTTTCCTTTTTGGATAATTACAGTCCACCCAAAAATACATATTAAGACAAATTGGGCTTATAATGTTTTATCAGATAATAGAAAATCTGTTTCAACTAAATTTTTTACTGGAAATGAAAATATAATTGAAATGTTTTTGAATGACTTGCACAAATACAGTGTAAATGATTTTGAAGAATTTATTTTTCCATTTCATCCAATGCTTAATAATATTAAAAACGAATTAATTAAATTTAAAGCAACCAATTCAATAATGTCAGGGAGTGGGTCTTCGATTTTTGGTTTATTCACAAATGAAGTAGATGCTGTAATAGCTGAAAACCATTTTAAACTAAATTATTTTGTATCCGTAACTCCACCATATTTTAAAATATTTTAATGAGATTCTTTTTTTTATTTTTATTTTTATTTTTTGGATTTAAGGATAATTCTTTTTCAAAAAGTGATTCTGTTTTAGCAAATTACCTTACAAATTATTCAACATCAAAAGACCTTCGTAATTTATTTTATTCCAATAATATTTTTCTACAAGAAACTGCAAATCATGGAGAAAAGCTGAATTATTTTTTTGGAGATATTTCATCACGCTTAATTGAATTTAATTATTTAAATAGATCTTTAAATGATCCATATAATTTTCATAATTACTTTCAGTTGCTTCCAAACTCTTTATTTTTTAATTCTAGTTTAAACTCAAGAATTGATTACACTAGCAATTCTCTAATTGGTAATTCTTTAACGAAACAGTTACCAATTACATTAATTAATTTTAAGCAATCAGCATACGATGGTACTGATTTTAAAATATTATTTAATACTTCGATAACACAAAATTCTAATTTTACTTTTGAACTCAATAAAAACTCAATCGGAAACAAAAGAAGTGTTGAATTTTATAAAGCCCGTTTCCAAAATAGTTTTAATGATTCATGGCAAAGCAGAATATTATATAATTATAAAACTGACGAAGGAATTCTTTTTTCAATAAACAATATTTTAAGTGAATTGGAAAATGGAATTAATGCCGGAATAAATTATTCAGCTTTTTCTGATAGTATGTATGATGATTTAAATGCATCAGCCAGAAGTTTAACAACGTTTAACAATTCAAAAGTAAATCATTTTGATGCAAATTTACTTTTACCGCTACTTCAAGATTCAATTTTAAATTTTAATTTACAGTTATATAATTCAAAATTTTATACCGAGCTAAAAACTTATGACAATTTATTAGACTCTAATTTTTCACCTCTAGATTTAAGAAATAAGCATAATTCAAGTATTAACGGTTTTTATACTTCATTAGATTTGAGTGGAGCAGGTAAATCGATTTCGGTTTACTACAAATATGAAAGACATAATGTAGAAGAAAATAATTTTGTAAGTAACCACAACTCAACTAAGTCTTTCGTGGGGATAAATAGTAATTTTAAAATAGCTAATTTTATTTTTAACGCAGAACTTGATAATATTAATTACAAAAACCATAATGGGTTAAACAGTTTTGCAAATATTTTATGGAATGCCGATAAACATTTAATAATTTCTGCTTCCGTTTTAAATAAAACAATCTTCCCAACTTTTCAGGAGGTTTATTGGAGTGATGTCATAACTTTTCAACCTGTCGAGAGAAATTTAAAACCTATAAAATTAAGTTTAACTTCATTTGGTGGGAAATATGAAGCAGAAAATTTTTTAATTTCATTAAATGTTAATTCTTCAAATATAGAAAATAATATTGTGCCAGATTATCTTTCTAGCCAAATTGAAGGTGAAAGAAATTTTTTAACAACACATAAATTTTACAACACAAGTTATTTTCAAACCGGGAAAGAAGAAAATAATATTTTTATTAATTATCAGTTAAATTATTTTAAAAGTAAAATAAATTACAATTTAAATTTTACACAGTTCTTAAAATCTCAGAAAAGTTTTATTCCAAAATATTATGGATTTACCGATATCTTCTATTCTGATAATTATTTTAAAAATTCTTTAATGGGAATTATTGGATTTAAATTTGAATATTTTTCAGATTATTATGCTCAAATGTTAATTTATCCAAGTCGTGAATTTATTTATCAAAACGAGATTAAAATAAATAAAGAAAATATTTTAAGTGCATACATTCGCGGGCATGTTAATCAAGTCATAATCGAGTTTGAAGCAAATAATTTGTTAAATAATAAATATATGACAATCCCTCTTTACCCGATGATGCCTCAAAATTACACGTTTAAAATTTCGTGGCAATTTGAAAATTAAATTGCATCCCCTCTTAATATTCTGATACGCTTTCTAACTTCAAAAGAATAAATTGAATTTGGATATTTTTCAATCAACAATTGAAATGCGGAGATTGCATTTTCCTTATTCTTTAAAAACTTCTCTTCAGTATTTCCAATTAAATAATAAATTTGCTCTTGCAAAATTGAAATTGGAAACTTTGGTAAAAAATTCTGAAATACTTTTATAGCTTCGTTATAATTTTTCATTTGCAAATTTAGTTTCCCCAATTGCAACATTGCATCATCTGCAAGTGGTACATTTGCTTCGGTTAACAATGTAAAGATCTCTTCAGCTTCGCTTAATTTAGATTGTTCTATTAATAATTCTGCTTTTGCAAATTCTTTTAATGCAGATTTATATTTTGGTAAATTTTCAGAAATAAATAATTGTAATTTTAAAGCATCATTTGATTCATCGGTTGAATAATTTTCACTGAGTGATTTTAATAAATTTAAAGTTGAATCAAATTTTCCTGAATAATAATACAACTTCGCAAGCTGATAGTTAGTTGAGTTTCTTTCTTCTAAAGTTACTGATGGTAAATTAAGTACTTCATAATATCTTTTTTCGGCCTCAATTAATTTGCCTTGAGCAGTTAATAATCCAGCGGAGAGCAAAATTAAATTACTCCTTCCATTATAATTTGAATTTTTATTTAAAACCGAATCAATTAATTTTAAAGATTTATCTGCATCATTTTTTTGTTCGTAATTTATTTTGGCTAATCTAATAATTGCATTTATAGTTATAGAATGATGTGGATATTTTTCAATTATTTTTTGATATCCGTTAATCACAGTTTCAAAAGTAATTAATGAATCTTTTAAATAATTTTCATCATCACTCAAATAACTTTCCATTGAATGCGTGTAAAAATAATTTGCTTCAATTATTTTATTAAAACTTGGATGACTTACAATTAATTCCTCAAACAATTGCATGCTTAATAAATAAACTTTCTCTTTAAATAACCGTAAAGCAAATTGATAAATTTCTTCACCGTCCGATTTTATATCACGATTCAATTCTTTTGCAATTATTATTCCCTCTTTATATTTTTTTGCTTCGAGCAAAAGCCATAAGTATAATTTTTTTTCAGCTATTTTTGATTTTGATTCATTTTCTTGTAAATCTGTTTCTAAGACTGAAAGAGCTGCTTTTAATCCAGCAGGTTTAGTTGTAAACTGTGAAAATCGGGATTGAATAAATTCAATTTGAGACGGAGTTTCTTTTAAATACAAAAGATATTCACTTGCTGATTTAGAATAATTCATCGTGTAATAAAATAGTTGCGCAACTTCCAATCTAAATAAATTTGGACTATTTAATATTTTTCTCCCCTCTACAAATGTTTCAATTGCTTTATCAGTCAATCTTTCTTTTAACTGTGATTCGGCAACAATACTAAAATGGAAAATTGAAACATCTTTACTTTGTAAAATACTTTTCCAGACAGAATCACCTTTCGCAAAATTTCCTGAACGTATAAAAATTCCACCAATTTGAGCCCGAAGAGAAATATCTCCACTATTTTTTTCTAACCGCTTATAAGATATTGAAAGCGCTTCATCATATTTTTTTAAATATGAAAGTGTTCGTAATACAGCATCGAGGTAGAAATTATTTTCAGGATTTCGGATTAATAATTCCTCATAATATTGCTTCGCTCTTTCGTATTCACCTGCTTTTTCAAAGGCTTCTCCTAAATTAAAAATACCTTGATCTTGAGGAGTTTGCGAAAAACCTGTGGTAACAATTATCACCAAAATTAATAAAATAAGTTTCATATTTGTTACAATTTAAAAATTCTATTGCACAAATTCCTTAATTAAATCTGATATTGGAAACAAATAGTTCTTTAGTTAATTTTGGAAATTACAATTTAAATGGCATCTGCTAAAATAAATATTGCGCTTCTTGGCGCATCTGGTTCTATTGGTCAAAATACTTTAGAAATAATTTCTAGCAACACTGATAAATTTAATTTATTTGCATTATCGGTAAATAATAATATTGAGAAGTTAAATTTGATAATTAATAAATTTTCTCCTCAATATATTGTGATAACAAATATCGAAGCTGGAAATAATTTCAAAAATAATTATTCGGGAAAAACTAAAATAATTGTTGGCAAAGATGGGTTAAAAGATATTTCATCTATGAATGAAGTTGATTTAGTTGTTGCCGCAATTGTTGGTTTTGCCGGGCTCGAAAGTGTAATCACTGCACTTAATTTTGGAAAAACAGTTGCGCTTGCAAATAAAGAAACTCTTGTTGCCGCTGGTCATTTAATTTCTAAAATCGCAAAAGAAAAAAATTCAAAAATTATCCCGATTGATAGTGAGCACTCTGCAATTTTTCAGTGCCTCCAAGGAGAAAATGAAAATTCAATTACAAAAATAATTTTAACCGCATCTGGTGGGCCATTTAGAAATTTAAATGCAAATGAATTTAAAAATGTTTCAATTGAGGATGCGCTCAATCACCCAAATTGGAAAATGGGAAAAAAAGTTACAATCGATTCAGCAACGATGATGAATAAAGGTCTCGAAGTTATTGAAGCTCATTGGCTTTTCAATCTGCCTAAAGAAAAAATAAAAGTTTTAATTCATCCGCAATCAATAATTCATTCAATGGTCGAGTTTATTGATGGCTCTGTAAAAGCGCAGTTGGGTGTGCCTGATATGAGAACACCAATTCAATATGCGCTTTCTTATCCCGAAAGATTAAATTTACAAAATTCTCAAATTAATTTTTCGGAATTAAAAGAATTAAATTTTTCTGAAGTTGATTATTTAAAATATCCACTTCTGGAGCTTGCATATACTGCTCTTGAATCTGGCGGATCAATGCCAACTGTAATGAACGCTGCAAATGAAGTTGCTGTTGATAAATTTCTAAAAGGATTAGTCCCTTTCACAAAAATTTCGGATATTGTTTCTCATGTAATGTTGAAGCACAAAACAATTGCTAATCCAACACTTTCTGAGGTTTTTGAAGCAGATAGTTGGGGTCGTGAATCAGCAACAAATAATTAATATAATTTTTTTATGGAAATACTTTCTACAATTTTTTATTTCATCGTAACAATTAGTGTGCTCGTCTTTGTTCACGAGTTTGGTCACTTTATTACTGCAAAATATTTTGGAATGCGAGTTGAAGTTTTTGCAATTGGTATGGGAACCAGGTTATTTGGATATAATAAAATCTCAAAATTTACTTTTGGTAAACAAGATGAATCAATTGGTTTGGGAGACAATACCGATTACAGAATTTCTCTTTTGCCGATTGGTGGATATGTAAAAGTTTCGGGAATAATTGATGAGAGTTTTGACAAAACCCATGTTGATACACCTGCAAAAGATTTTGAATATCGCGCAAAACCAGTTTGGCAAAGAATGATTTTTGTTTGCGGAGGTGTTGTTGCAAATATTTTACTCGCTATTGTAATTTTTTGGTGTATTAATATTTATCAAGGTGAACAACATCGCGCAACAACTACTATTGGATTTGTTCTCCCAGAAAGTATTGGTGATAAAATTGGATTACAAATTGGCGATAAAATTATTTCAATTAACGATAAATCAATTTCAGATTTTGAAAGTATATTCAGTTCAATTTATTCTGATTTTATGGGAAAAGATTTATCAGTTTCAGTTGAAAGAAATGGAAAAATTGAAATTTTAAATGTTTTACGAAAAAATATTCCCGACATTTCTGAAGCACCAATCGGAATTCTCCCGCTTGAAACTGAAGTAGTTGCAAATATGGTGATTCCAAATAAGCCTGCTTCAAAAAGTGGTTTAAAAAATGGAGATATAATTTTATTAATTAATTCAACTCCAGTTAAAAATCAATTTGAAGCAACAAAAATAATAAAACAAAATCCCCTTATAGAAATTAAATTTGAAGTTAAACGCAAAAATAATTTACAAACTTTTTTAGTAACTCCCGGAGCTGATAGTTTAGTCGGTATTCAACTTGAATCGCATTACACAGGCCCAATTACTAAAAAAGATTTTGGTGTTTTTGAAGCAATTCCAAAAAGTGTTTCGGATGTTTCAAATGCAACAATATTATTTGGCAAATCTATTGTAGAAATTTTTAAAGGTACAGTTCCTGTTTCAAAATCAATTGGCGGGCCAGTTAGAATTGCCCAATTTGCAACCCGATCTGCAGAAATTGGATTAATTAGCTTTCTTGGATTTTTGGCTCTATTAAGCATTAGTTTGGCAGTTTTAAATATACTTCCAATTCCCGCTGCAGATGGTGGACATTTTGTTTTACTTTTATACGAAGCAATCGTTCGTAAACCAATTCCAGTAAAAATTCAAATGGCAATCCAACAAGTTGGGGTTACAATTTTAATTGGTTTAATGATTTTGATTTTATACAACGATGTAATTGGTTTTTAAATTTTAATGCTAAAGATTTTAGCTTTTCTATTTTTAATAATTTCAAATAATTTAGAAGCACAAAAAATAGCAAAAGTTAAAATTAAAGATCTATTGCAAATTATTGATACTTCAACAAATCCAACAGTATTAAATTTTTGGGCAAGTTGGTGTAAACCCTGTATTGAAGAAATTCCCTATTTCGAAAAAGAAGCTGAAAATAATAAATCAAAAAATTTAAAACTTATATTAGTAAATCTAGATTTTCCGGAAGATTATCCTAAACACATTCAAAATTTTGTTAAAAAGGAAAAATATAAATCTAAAATAATTTGGCTTGATGAAACAGATGCAGATTATTTTTGCCCATTAATTGATTCAAGCTGGAATGGTGCTATCCCTGTAACTATAATGATTAATAATAAAAAAAATTACAGAAAATTTTACAATTCAAAAATATCTCCAGAGAATCTAAAAATAGCTTTTAGAGATTTGACAGACGATTAACTCCGTTTAATCGAGCAACCCATCGAGCGACTTTCTTTTACAGAAACTCCTTTCCCTTTTACAGTTTCTTTGATTGCTTCTTTTAAATGTTCACGTTTTACATTTTCTACATCACCGGGATTATCGTCAATTGCACCTTTGTAAACTAAAATTCCATCAGAATTAAATAAAAATATTTCAGGAGTTTTTGTTGCGCCAAATGCATTTGCAACTTTGCTATCTTTATCTATAACATAAGGCCATTTGTACTTTTGTGATTTTGAATATTTCTTCATTTCATCAAAACTATCAACATCATCACGCTGTGATTCATTAGAGTTAATAATTACAACACCCAAATTATTTTTTGCAGCATAACCTGATATTTCAATTATTCGAGTTTGATTTTTAATTACCCATGGACAAGTATTACAACTAAACATAACAAGCAATCCATTTTCTTTTTTCAATGCATTCATTGATAATTCTTTTCCATCAACACTAACCATTTTTACATCACCCAATGGCAACTCAGTTGATATTGAAAGTGATTTTATATCTTGACTTTGTAGATTTACAAATAAAAACAAAACAGACATAATTATTTTTTTCATTTTTGCTCCTTTTTAATTTACTTCATTAAAATAATATTTTCGGTGATCATTTCAAAATTAGTTTTTAGTTTTATAATTATAAAAAAAATAGAGTTTATTATCTTTTATAACTTTCTTCTTCTAGTTTTAATCGGATAGATATCCTGTGTGAATTGCCAAGTTGATCAGTTGCATCAAATTTGGCAAAAGAATAGTCAATGTCAAGTTTTGGTAAATGAACACCAGCACCAAGTGTTATATTTTTAAACTCATTATATCCCGCGCGAACTGCAAATAAATTTTTGTAATCGTATTCAATGCCTGCATGTAAATCAGCACTCAAAAGTCCAGCATGTGCTAATGATGAGTATTTACGATTTTCAAATTTTACATCACTATCAGTTGCAAAAGTTAATACTCCATCATAAAAATTTGTTTGATATGCAATTCCGCTTTTTACAGTTGGCAAAATAAGTTCGTTTCTTCCTGTGCTCCATGCAACATAAGTTGAAGTCAAATCTTGAATTACAAGTCCAAATTTTAAATTATCGGATTGCATGTAAATGATTCCAAAATCAATTCCAATTCCATTTGCATTAAACTCGCCGATATTTCTGCGAATTAATTTTAAGTTACCGCCAATAAAAATATTTTCAGAATATTTTTCGGCATAGGAAAAATAGAAAGCATAATCTGCAGCATTAAAAAAAGTTATTTTTGTATAATCTGGGCGAACATCACCACCATCATTAAAAAGTCCATCTTTATTTTTATCATCCCAAGCTAATCTTGTATCGGGAATTCCATCAATCCCTAAACGAATTAAAGAAAAACCATAAGTTGCAGAATTATTTTCCAAATTTAACTCTGTGCTATCTTTCAAATAATTTGAAAACTCTAAATTATTTTTTGATGGAGTTACATACGCTCCGTAATCATAATTAACAAGTCCGGCAAATTTTTCATCGTGCATTAAACTTATTTCGGGATAATTCAATAATCCAAGAGCGGCGGGATTCCAATAAGTTGCAGTAATATCATTTGCAACTGCAACATAAGCGCTTCCCATTCCGAGCGCGCGGCCACCAATCCCAATTGACATAAACTCACCAGCATATTTGCCAACAAAAACTTGTGAGTTTAAATTTCCAATAAATAAAAATAGAACTAAAAAATATTTTTGAATTTTATTTACCAACCTTTTGAATCTCTTAGTTTTTTAATTTGACCAATATGATTATTCCCGTGATTTTGATAATATTTTAACATCCAATCAAGTGTAATTTCACCACTTTCAGGATGAAATGCAGTTTTCGCCCAATCATCATCTTTTAAAGTTGAAAGTAAATTACTCCATCTCTCATGCAAGCCATCAAGTATCGAGAGTGAGACTTCAACTGATGAATTATTTGCATCAACAAATTTTGCCCAAACTTCTTGGTTGTATGGCTTAATAGTTGGATGATTTTCAGACAAAACAAACTTCATTCTTATGTAAGAATGCATATGTGAATCTGCCAAATGATGTACAACTTGTCGCGGAGTCCACTTTCCTTCTCCATACGGAGTATCAAGTTGTTCAACAGATAATCCATTTACAACTTCTCTTAAATTTTTTGGAAGATTTTTTATTTCAAGAATATATTTTTCTCTGTCATTCATTAATTTAAATTTAATGATTAATTATCTTTTAAAATAGCCAACTGCAGTTTCCAAACGGCTTTCTTTGCCATCATTTACAGCATATTTTATACCTTCGTAAATTGCTGCTGAACCATATCCACCTTTTTTGTTAATTGCATAAAATGAAACATTAAAATTTGGCTTTCCATCTTTTGTTAAAAGTCGTTTTTCTTTTGTGTGAGTAGCAATTCTTTTACAAGCTTCCAAACATGCATCAGTTGGAGAAAGACCTTGTCGCATAAATTCGACAATCATAAAACTACTGCAATCTAAAAGATTTGCTTCGCCACGACCAGTTGAACCTGCAGCTCCAACTTCATTATCAACATATAATCCTGCACCGATTATTGGAGAGTCACCAACACGGCCAGGAATTTTATATGACAAACCACTTGTTGTTGTAACTCCAGAAATATTTCCAGCTAAATCCAAACCCAAACAATTTATTGTTCCGTAAGTTTTAAGTGCTTCTTTTGTGTTAGCGCCCAAATCCAATTCATCAATCGAGTGTGGAGGCAAGTAATCATCTTCTTTACTCATCATCTCGCGCCATTTTACCCATTCTTTGCGAGATTCTTCGGTCAATAAATTTTCTTCTTTAAATCCATGCATGCGTGCAAATTTTAATGCACCTTCTCCAACAATTAAAACATGGTCAGTTCTTTCCAAAACCATTTTAGCAACGCTCGCTGGATTTTTTATATTTTGCAATGCAGCAACTGCACCGGCTCGATGTGTTGCGCCATGCATTACACTTGAATCAAGTTCAACTACACCTTCGTAATTTGGTAATCCGCCATATCCGACCGAATTATCATTCGGATCATTTTCAACAATATTAACTCCTGCTACAACTGCATCGAGAGCATCTCCCCCTTTTAAAATAATTTCCATAGCTTTTGCAGTTGCTTGCAAACCATTTCCACTTGCGATTGAAATTGGTTTAAAAGATGAAGCTGGATTTGAAAAAGTATTCTTTGGAATTAATGGCAAAATTGAAGCAAATGCTGTTTTTTGAATAAAAATTCTTCGTTTCATTTTATTTTCCTAAATTTTTGTGATTTGAAAAAGTAGTAATTTTTCCGTAATATTCGGATAATAGAAAATGAGAATCAAGTATTTAATTTTATTTTTATTAATTTCATTTGTCAATCTTAATGGACAAGCAAGTAAAATGAATCATAATATTTTAGATATTACTGTAAAAGATATTGATGGTAAAACATTTAAACTAAATTCATTTAAGGGAAAAACAATTTTAATTGTAAATGTTGCAAGTAAATGTGGATTTACACCACAATATGAGGGCCTTCAAAAACTTTATGACAAATACAAAAATAAAAATTTTGTGATTCTCGGCTTTCCATCAAATGATTTTTTATTCCAAGAAACGGGAAGTGATGAAGAAATAAAAGAATTTTGTACTACAAATTACGCTGTAACTTTTCCGATGTTTTCTAAAATTTCTGTTCGGGGAAGTGATCAACATCCGCTTTATACTTTTTTAACAAGTAAAGAAACGAACCCAAATTATAATGGATTTATAACTTGGAATTTTAATAAATTTTTAATTGATAAAAACGGAAAGATTACAAATCGATTTGGTTCAAAAATTGAACCATTAAATCAGGAAGTAATTTCTGAAATAGAAAAAATCTTGTAAGTTATTTTATTTAGATTCTAGCCATCGTTCAGCATCAAGCGCGGCCATACAACCTGTACCTGCAGCAGTTACTGCTTGACGATAATATGAATCAGCAATATCGCCCGCAGCAAAAACTCCTTCAATATTAGTTTTAGTTGAACCTGGTTTAACAATTAAATATCCTTTTTGATCCATTTCAAGAATTCCTTTAAAAATTTCAGAATTAGGTAGATGACCTAATGCTAAAAATAATCCATCGCCAGAAACTTCAGTTACAGTATTTGAAATTGTATTTTTTATTTTAAGACCAGTCATACTTTTTTTACCATTTTTAGTTTCACCTAAAACTTCAACAACTTCAGAATTCCAGATTACAGAAACTTTTTGGTTTTTGAAAATCCGATCTTGCATAATTTTTGAAGCTCTAAAAGCATCTCGTCTGTGAATTAAAATTACTTTTGCAGCAAACTTTGTTAAAAAATTTGCTTCTTCCATTGCTGTATCGCCACCACCGACAACATAAACAATTTGATTTTTGAAAAAGAAACCATCACAAGTTGCACAGGCAGAAACACCAAAGCCCATATAATTTGTTTCGCTTGGTATATTTAATAATTTTGCAGAAGCACCAGTTGATACAATTACTGAATCAGCAGTGTAAATATCTGAATCAACAAAAATTTTAAAAGGTTTTAAAGTAAAATCAACTTTTGAAACATTTTTATAAATCGAGCGTGTGCCAAATCGATGAGCTTGTTTTCTGAAAATTTCCATCATTTCTGGTCCCATTATTCCATCAACAAAACCGGGATAATTTTCAACATCAGTTGTAATTGTAAGTTGGCCTCCAGGTTGATATCCTTCAAAAATTAATGGATTTAAATTTGCACGACTTGCATAAATTGCCGCTGTAAAACCTGCCGGGCCCGAACCAATAATTATTAATTTTTCATGTTTTGCATTCATAAATTTATTTTTTCAATTTGATAAAACAATATATTTAGCATTTCGTTTTAATCCACTAATTTTTGTTCTCTTTATAGGACTTTTATTAAATTGTTTTTTAAAAGTTTCAGAATCCATTTCAATTATTTTTTCTAACTGTGGATTAATATTATCTGTTCGGGGCATAAAATCATTAATTATACTTTCCCTTTGATTTGAATTCCATGGACATACATCTTGACAAATATCGCATCCGTAAACCCAATTTTTGAAATCATAATTAATATTTTTGAATTCATCTTTATGCTCGATTGTTAAATACGAAATGCATTTATTTGAATCAACTAAATATGGTTCAACAATTGCGTTAGTTGGGCAAGCATCTAAACAAGCAGTACAAGTTCCGCAAAAATCTTCCATTGGAGCGTTGTAATCTAAATCGAGAGTTGTTAATATTTCTCCCAAAAATATCCATGAACCAAAATCTTTTGAAATTACATTTGTATGTTTACCTCGCCAACCAATTCCAGATTTTTGAGAAAAATATTTTTCCATCACCGGTCCTGTATCAACATAAATTTTATTTTTAGATTCTGGTGCAAGTTTCTCAATTTCGATTTTGAATTTTTTTAACATTTTTTCCATTACCAAGTGATAATCTGTTCCCCATGCATAGCGGGAAATTTTTCCGGCTTTAAGATCAGTTGAATGCTCAAAATTTGTATAATAATTTAATGCAACACAAATAATTGATTTTACATTTGGTAATATTTTTTTGGGATCAATTCTTTTTTCAAAAGATTTGTGCATCCAACTCATAGATGCATCATATTTTTTATTAAACCATTCATTTAAATTCTGGATTTCATTTTCATCAATATTTGCTGAAGTAATTCCAACTTTTGAAAAACCAATATCAAGCGCAATTGATTTTATTTTATTTGAAAGTGTCATTCAAATTTTAAAACTTGATCTACTACAAATCCTTTTTCACTTTGTTTTAAAGTAACAGCTTCAGTATTTGGATCATGCTCTGAAAATAATATCCAATTATTTTTTGCAGCTTCAGTTAAAATTATTTTTTTTTCTTCAAGAGTTTGTAAAGGACGTAAATCATATCCCATTATATATGGAAAAGGAATGTGCGAAAATGTAGGCACAAGATCGCAACAATATAAAATTGTATTGTCACCATCCGAGATTAAAGGTAATTGCTGAGAATAAGTATGACCATTACAAACTTTGACTTTAATATTTTCGAAAGGAGTATTTTCATCTTCTAAAAATTTAAATTGGGAATTTGAATTTATAATTTCAAAATCATCTTTCATAAAACTTGCTTTATCCCGTTCTGTTGGATTTATAGCTGCAAAGTATTGACTCTTTTGTACGTAATAATTTGCATTTTTGAAAGTTGCTTGAATTTTGCCATTTACAATTTCTGTATTTCCACCGCAATGATCAAAGTGTAGATGTGTTAAAAGTACATCAGTAATATCATCAGTTGATAAACCAAATTTTGATAATGATTTTTTTAAATTAAATTCTGTAAAATCAAATTTGTAAATATTTTTTAGTTTGTCATTATATTTTTCGCCGAGACCAGAATCAACAAGAATAATTTTATCATCCGAAATTAATAATAGCGCACGGCTTGCAAGAGAAATTCTATTTAATTCATCAGGTGGGTTTGTTTTTGCCCAAATAGTTTTTGGAACGACACCAAACATCGCTCCACCATCAAGAGCAAATCTACCTGTTTCAATCGAGCGGAGTTTATATTTTCCTATCTTCATTCTATAAAATAAAAAACGGTCGACTCATTCCAAAGAATGAATTCGACCGTTAAGTTTTTTGTAAATTTTTATCCTTTTCGGAATCTTGAATTTGCTGCTGATAAATCTGTAAATTGTCTTTCGGGATGAATTTGTTTTGCCCGATCAAATAATAATTCTTCACTCTCGACATGGTTAGGATCAGGTACGCAGCAATCAACTGGGCAAACTGCGGCACATTGTTCTTGATCGAAGTGACCAACACACTCTGTGCATTTTTGAGGAACTATATAATATAAATCATTCGAAATTGCATCAAACGTTGAGCCTTGATATTCGTATTGTGCTGCACCAACATAAATTGCTGTATTCGGGCATTCAGGTTCGCAAGCACCGCAATTAATGCATTCTTCTGTAATAAATGTTGCCATAACTTTCCTTTTTAATTTTGTGTTAGTACAATAATATCAAAATGATTCCAAATTTCAAAAAACAATATCTTAACTATTGAATAATTTTTTACAATTGTTGCCTTTTAAATAAGAATAGCAGGTCAAATCTACGCGCTTTTTATTAAATATAATAGCTGCTAATTTTTTGACCATTAGAATCAAATTCAAAAATATATGGTACACCTGTCGGGATATTTAATTCTAAAACTTCTTCTTTAGATAAATTATTTAATTTCATTACAATAGAGCGAAGTGAATTTCCATGAGCAACTACAATAATATCATTTCCATTTTGTATTTCAGTTAAAATTTCTTTTTCAAAATATGGTAATGTTCTTGCTGCAGTATCTTTTAAACTTTCACTTTTTCCATCGGGATTAAATTCTGTTACATGCGATGGAGGTGGCACATCAAAACTTCTTCTCCATATTTTAACTTGCTCAGCTCCAAATTTTTCAATCATCTCATTTTTATTTAATCCTTGCAAAGCGCCATAATGACGTTCATTTAAAGCAACAGAATATTCAATTTGGATTTTTTGTTGATTTATTATTTCTAAAATAATTTCTAAAGTTTTATTTGCGCGAATTAATTTAGATGTAAAAGCTTTTGCAAATTTATAATTTTTTAATTTTTCACCACAAGATTTTGCTTCTTCAATTCCTTTTTGAGAAAGTGGGACATCAATCCATCCAGTAAAACGATTTTCTAAATTCCACTGCGACTCACCATGGCGAACTAAAACGAGTTTGCTCATTAATTAAACATTAAAATATTTTGCTTGTGAATGATGAACGATAATTGCATCTGTTGATTGCTCTGGTTCAATCATAAATTCCTCAGTTAAAGTAATACCAATTCTTTCGGGTTTCAATAATTCGAATAATTTTTTATGATCTTCTAAATTTGGACAAGCTGGATATCCAAAACTATATCGTGAACCTTGATAATTTTGTGAAAATAATTTTTTAATTTCTTTTGAATCTTTTTCAGCAATATTTAATTCTTCTCTAATTTTTTTATGCCATAATTCCGCTAAAGCCTCTGCCGATTCAACACTTAATCCGTGAAAATATAAATAGTCTTTGTATCTATTTTCGCTAAATAATTTTGCAGAATATTTTGATGCCTCTGATCCAGCAGTAACCAATTGGAATGAAACAACATCAATTTTTTTAGAAGTAACTGAAGAAAAATAATCAGACAAACACAATTTCCTGTCTCCTTTTTGTCGTGGAAAAGTAAAACGAAGTTTTTCAGTTTTTTCATCTTCTTCATAAATAATTAAATCATTTCCATTTGATTGACATGGATAATATCCATACACAACTTTTGGATTTAATAAATTTTCTGTTTTACAAAACTCTTTTAATTGATTTAATTCGGGATAAATTTTTTCTTTTAACACTTTTTGATATTCTTCTTCCGAAAGTTTACCTTTTCGAACTCGCCATTGCCCTTTTATTAATGCAGCTTCATTTATGTATTTATAAACTTCATCAAGTGCAATATTTTCAACTATTTTTGCTCCATAAAATGGAACTTTCGGAATTTGAACATTTTTATCAATAAACGAACTTGATGATGTTTGTGGTTCTTTTAATTGAATAGATATTTTTGCTTCAGATCCTGTTAAATCTTCTTCATCAAATGTTTCTATTTTATTAGCATCAACTGTGATTGAATCATAAAAACTATTTTCACCTTCAGATTTTAATTTTTCCATAAATCGTAAACCATCAAAAGCATCAGTTGCGTAAACTACAGTTCCTTTGTAAAGAGATCGCAAATCATTTTCAACATATCTTCGAGTTAATGCAGCGCCACCAAGGACAATTGGAATTTTTATATTTCTTTCATTTAAAACTTCTAAATTTTCCTTCATAACCAAAGTTGATTTTACAAGTAACCCGCTCATTCCAATTGCGTCAGCTTTAGTTTCGTTAAAAGTTTTTAATATATTTTCTATCGGTTGTTTGATTCCAAGATTGTAAACTTTATATCCATTATTTGTTAAAATAATATCAACTAAATTTTTTCCGATATCATGTACATCACCTTTAACAGTTGCTAAAACTAATGTTCCTTTTGAAGTTGTATCAAGCTTTTCCATAAATTGCTCAAGATGTAAAACTGAGCTCTTCATAGTTTCTGCTGATTGAAGAACAAATGGCAATTGCATTTCACCTCGACCGAAAAGATCTCCAACAACTTTCATTCCATCAAGTAAAATTGTATTTATTATTTCAAGTGCTGAATATTTTTGTAAAGCTTCGTTTAAATCATCAACAAGGCCAAGCTTATTTCCATCAATAATTCTATGTTTTAATTTTTCTTCAATTGTTTTATAAACTACTTTTTCTGTTTTGGATGCAATACTTTTTTTATCTGCAAAATAATTAATCAGCTCGATTAATGGGTCGAAAACACAAATCTCGTTTTCAAATTTTCTTTCGTCAAAAATAAGTTGGCGGCAAAGCTCTCTTCCTTTTTCATCAATTTTGTAAAGCGGAATAATTTTTTTAGGATTAACAATTGCGCTTGATAAACCAGCTTCCATTGAATAATGTAGAAAAACTGAATTTAAAGTTTGTCTTATATTTGGAGCAAGCCCAAATGAAATATTACTTATTCCTAAAATTGTTTGAACTTTAGGAAATTCTTTTTTGAGTAATTTAATTGCTTCGAGTGTTTCGATACCTGCTTTTCGGAATTCTTCATCACCGCTACCGAGCGTGAAAGTTAAAGTATCAAAAATTAAATTTTCTGGATTAAGCTGAAAATTATTTACATATAAATTGTAAATGCGTCTGGCAATTTCAAGTTTCTTTTCTGCAGATTTTGCCATTCCATCTTCATCAATTGTTAATGCAATTACTGCAGCTCCAAATTTTTTACAAAGCGAAAGAATTTTATTTAATCTTTCTTCTCCATCTTCAAGATTGATGGAATTGATAATTGATTTTCCGCCATACAATTTTAATGCAGCTTCAATTACGGGGACTTCGGTTGAATCAAAAACAAGTGGAACTTGAACTTGAGTATTCAATCTGAAAATTAAATCTGTCATATCTTTAACTTCATCACGACCAACATAAGCCACACAAACATCTATTGCGTGTGAACCTTCTTTGGCTTCATCTTTTGCAACTTCCACCATTCCATCTAAATCATTTTTTTGTAAAAGATCTCGAAATTTTTTTGAGCCATTTGCATTTGTTCTTTCACCAATTATAAAAGGACCGGGATTCAGAACAAATTGCGAAGCTGAATAAATACTTGATACTGATGATGCAAATTCAAATTTACGTTTAACAGGCGTGATATTACTAACTCGATTTACCAATTCTTTTAAATGATCAGGACGAGTTCCGCAACAACCACCAACAACATTAATTCCAAAATCTTTTACAAAATGAGTTAGCCAATTTGCAAATTCATCGGGTGTTAAATGGTAATGAGCATGACCGCCAACATTTTCGGGCAAGCCGGCATTTGGAATACATGAAATTGGAATTGGAGAATTTTGACTTAAAAATCGTAAATGGTCCGACATTTCTTTTGGACCCATTGCACAATTCATGCCGATAACATCAACTCCGTAAGGTTCAAGCGAAGTTAAAACTGCAGCAACTTCAGTACCCATTAACATTGTTCCCATTGTCTCGATTGTAAAGGAAGTAATAATTGGTAACCTAATTTTTTTATCTTCAAAATATTTTTGAATTGCACCTAAACAACTTTTTATTTGCAAAACATCTTGACAAGTTTCGACAATTAATAAATCAACTCCACCTTCAACAAGACCTGCAACTTGTTCATAATAAGAATTCTGCATTTCATCAAATTTAATATGTCCAAGTGATGGTAGTTTTGTTGATGGACCGATTGAACCTGCAACATATTTAGGTTCAGAAATTTTTGAAAATTGCATTGCAACTTTTTTTGCAAGTTGCGCTGATTTAAAATTCATTTCATACGCAAATTTTTCTAAACCATATTCGGATAAAACAATTGATGAAGAACCAAAAGTATTTGTCTCAACAACATCTACTCCAACTTCAAAGAATGATGCGTGAATCTTTTCTATTGTATCAGGTTTTGTAAATATTAAATTTTCATTACAACCATTAAAATGTTCTCCACCAAAATCATCTGCAGATAAATTTTGCAATTGGATATTAGTTCCCATTGCGCCATCAAAGACGATTATTTTTTCGTTTAGCGATGTTAAAAAATTCTTCATATTCAGTTACAAATAAAAAACCCCAGCTTCAAGCTAGGGTCGAAAATTATTAGTAATCGACGCTTTAGCTATTAAATTTCAGCAAAGTGGCTGCAAGCTGTCATCAAATCGCCACGCAACAATATAACAAATGGTAACAAAAAATAAAATTAAGTTCTTTTAAATCCCTCAAATATTAATACAAATTCCCCTTTGATTTTTTCACGATTTATTTTTTCAAGCAATTCCCCAGTATTGGAGTGCATAATTAATTCATCCTGCATTGTTAAATTATATGCAAGGCATACTTTACGCATTGTTCCAAAATATTTTACAACATCTTCCATTAATGATTTTAAACGATATGGTGTTTCCATTATTACAAGTGTATATGGATTTGTTTTTATTGAAATTAATTCTTTTTGTCGGATTTCTTTTTTTTGCGATAACCAACCGTAGAAAAGAAATTTTGAAATATCAAATCCTGAAACAATTAGTGCAGCCATTAATGATGACGCTCCGGGAATCGGAACAACTTTTATTTTATTTTGAATAGCAAGTTGGACTAATTTAAATCCGGGATCTGAAAATAATGGCGTACCGCAATCAGATATTAAAGAAATATTTTTACCCTTTTTTAAATCTTCAATAATTAAACTTGAGTTTTTAAGTTGATTATGTTCATTAAATATTTCGGTTTGAGTTGTAATTTTATTTTTATTTAAGAATTTATTCCCCTCTGTAGATTCAATTAAAATAAAATTACAATTTTGTAATACTTCAATTGCCCGGTAAGTTATATCTAAGTTATTGCCGATTGGAATTGAAACTAAATATAAAGTTCCAGTCATAATTTTTATAATCGGAAGTTTTATTCTTTACCGAAAATTATTTCCCAATCCGAAATCAATAAAACAAGTAATGCTGTAAAAGGAATTGCAAATAATAATCCAAAAAAACCAAATAAATATCCAAAAATGAAAAGTGACAAAATTATTAAAATTGGATGGAGACCAATATGTTTCCCAATTATTTTTGGAACTAGAATATAATTTTCGATTGAATGGAGTGTTACTAAAAAGGAAAATGAAAACATCAAATCAATATAATTTGTTCCTGGCGTTAGTGAAGTTATTAGTGAAACCAATAAAAGCAAAATTAAAAAACCGGCATATGGAGCAAAATAAAGTATCGCGGAACAAATCCCCAACAAAACTGAATATTGAACACCAATAATCCAGAAAAATATTGAAACTAAAATTCCATCAATAATTGAGATTAGCGTTGTTCCTCTTAAATATTCTTTTAAAATCGAATCAACTCTTGAAAATATTTCAGAGACAATATTTAACTGTTTGTGATTAAATATCTTTTTAGTGGAATCTAAAATTAGATTAAAATCCTTTAAAAAATAAAATATTAAAATTGGGATAATTAATAAATTCAACAAACTTGTAATTAAGCTCACAAAGCCTAAAATTAAACTTGAAGTTCCTTTTAAAGATATTGTAATTAAATCTTCAATGTAAAAATTAAATTTTTCTTTTATCAATTTATTAAGTTCGATAGAATTAATGCCATAACTTTCGAGCCAAGAATCGTATTTACCTGATGTAATTGGATTTGTAAAATTATCTACAATCGGTGCTAAAGTTGAAATCAGATAATCAATTTGAGAAATGACAATTGGTAAAATCAAAATTACAGAAACAATTATTAAAAATAGAAATACTAAAACAATTGATAAAGATGATAACCAGCGCGGATTACCGGAATTCTCAAACTTTATTACAAGTGGGTTAAATAAATATGCGAAGATTATTGAGAAAATGAAGGGAAAAAGAATTCCACTTAAATTATAAAACAACCAGAAAACAAATAAGCAAACTGTAAAAATTAATATATTTTTTAAATAAATATATTTACGAAGTGGGAGAAGTAATATTATTATTGCTACAAAAACTAATAAAGGTGAAACTAATTCTTTTAACAAAACAAAAAGTAGAACAAATAATGAGAATGACGCGATTAAAAGAAAAATTTCAAAATAATTTAATTTGGAATTACCTTGCTCAGTTATTTTATCAGCAACTATCTTTTTTTTTGGAATCGATTTTTTTTTATCTACCATAAGTTTAGTTAAAATAATAACTAAAATTAATTTTACAAACTAAATTCCTGTGTGGCCAAAACCACCATCTCCACGTTTAGTTTCTGTTAGAGAATCAACATTTTCCCAATTAATTTTTTGAAATGGCGAAATAATCAATTGCGCAATTCTATCACCACGATTTACAATAAAATCTTTATTGCTATGATTAATCATTATTACTTTTACTTCACCACGATAATCAGAATCAATTGTACCGGGTGAGTTGAGAATTGTTATTCCATTTTTAATTGCAAGTCCACTTCGAGGACGAACTTGCGCTTCGTATCCATCTTGAACCTCAATAATAATTCCTGTTGGAATTAATGCAACTGTTTGTGGATTAATTGTAATTGGATCATTTATTGCAGCTGTTAAATCCATTCCAGCACTTCCAATTGTAGAGTAAGTTGGTAGATTTAATCCATTTGCATGTGCAAGTTGTTGAATTCTGAAAGTTTTTTGTTCCATTTAAAATAGTGATAAGATTTGTAGTTGTGGAAAAAATATATTGTAAGTAATCATTAAAAATATTCCGATTGCCAGTGGTGTTATAAAATTATCATCAATTACAAATGAGTGCGCTTCAATTAAAGTTCCGACTGCAACTCCGAATGCACAAATTAAATATTCAACAAATGAATCGGTCAGTTTTGGTGTTACAAAAATTAAAAATAATCCTGATAAAAAAAATGCAAGCGAACCTTCGAAAGTTTTATGAAAAAAATTTCTTTTTCCAAAATATCTACCGACAAAACTTGAAAGAGTATCGCTAATAGATAAAACTGAAAATGAAAAAATAAAAATTTCTTTTGGTATAAAAAAAATTCCGATTGATGCCGCAAGCAAAGTATTTGATGCGCCAGTTAATCTTGTTTTACCATTATCTTTTTCTTTGCTTCGCAACATCCAACCAAAAAAATAAATAAAAAATTTTTGCAAAAATGATAATTTAAATCTTAAATAGTCAACTCCAACAACAAAAACTGTAATTGGTATTAATAATGAAATTGAAAAATCTTTCCCAGCAAAAAAATAAACTAATGGAATTATAAGAATTCCAACATGCATTAATTTTCTGCCAATTTCCCCTTTAATAACAAGTTGATCAGATAAACTCACACTCAGATTTTATTTTTTGAAGAAACTTTTTTTCCGTTTTTTGAAACTTGAGTTACAACTGCAATATTAGATTTTTTTTCAGGATTATTTGCAATAACAAGTGGAGGCAAAATTTCTCCTCTTAAAACTTTATCTATTTCTTCAGCATCAAGAATTTCGCGTTCGAGTAAAACATTTGAAAGTGCATGGAGTTTATCAACATTTTCTAAAAGTATTTTTTCAGCTCTATTCATACAAGAAGAAATTATTTTTCTAACTTCTTCATCTATAATTCTACCTGTTTCGTCACTATAATTTTTAGTTCTATTAATATCTCTGCCCAAAAAAACTTCTTCTTCTTTGGCACCATAAGCAAGCGGGCCAAGTTTTTCACTCATTCCCCACTCGCAAACCATTTTACGGGCAACCATTGATGCGCGTTCAATATCATTACCTGCTCCGGTTGTCTCTTCATTAAAAATTATTTTTTCAGCAGCGCGGCCACCAAAAGCATAAGTAATCATAGCTTCTAAATATTTTTTTGAATAAGTATGTTTTTCATCTATTGGCAAATAAGTTGTAACTCCAAGTGCTCGTCCTCGGGGGATAATTGTAACTTTGTGAACAGGATCTGCTTCGGGCAACATTTTTGCTACAAGCACATGCCCCGATTCGTGATAAGAAGTGATTCTTTTTTCTCGATCTGAAATTATCAAAGATTTGCGTTCCATTCCCATCATTATTTTATCACGCGATTCTTCAAAATGCTTCATACTAACTTTTGTATCGTTGCGTCTTGCTGCAAGTAAAGCTGCTTCGTTTACAAGATTTGCAAGATCAGCACCAGATAAACCTGGTGATCCTTTTGCAAGAATTTCTAATTTAACATCATCGGCTAATGGAATTTTACGTGTATGAACTTTTAAAATTCCTTCTCTTCCACGAACATCAGGGCGATCAACAACAACTTGTCTATCAAATCTACCTGGACGTAATAATGCAGGATCCAAAATATCTGGTCGGTTTGTTGCCGCAATTAAAATAACACTGCTATTTTGTTCAAAGCCATCCATCTCAACTAA
Organism: Bacteroidota bacterium; assembly: GCA_027622375.1. Classification (GTDB taxonomy): domain Bacteria; phylum Bacteroidota; class Ignavibacteria; order UBA10030; family UBA8401; genus SXSI01. The sequence goes on along the minus strand of JAQCAB010000009.1, from coordinate 19,733 downwards.
AAGTTGATTTAAAGTTTGCTCACGTTCATCATGTCCACCACCAAGCCCGGCTCCTCTATGGCGACCAACTGCATCAATTTCATCTATAAAAATTATACATGGAGCACTCTTTTTTGCTTGTTCAAAAAGATCACGAACTCGACTAGCTCCAACACCAACAAACATTTCTACAAAATCGGCACCACTAATTGAAAAGAATGGAACACCTGCTTCACCAGCAACAGCTCGCGCAAGTAAAGTTTTTCCAGTTCCTGGAGGACCAAGTAGTAAAACTCCTCTTGGAATTTTACCACCAAGTTTTTGGAATCTTGCAGGTTCTTTTAAAAATTCAATAATTTCTTGTAATTCAAATTTTGCTTCATCTGCACCAGCAACATCTGCAAAAGTAACTTTCAATGAATCACCACTCATTAATTTAGCTTTGCTTTTACCAAAAGAAAAAATTCCCTTAGATCCTCCTGATTGCATTCTGCGGAAAAACAAAATCCAAATTCCCAATAATATCATCCAAGGGAGAATTGAAATTAAAGCATTCCACCAAATATTGTCATCACGAACAATTGTAAATTGAACATTATGTTCTTTCCATTTTGAAAGAATTTGTTCATCAATGTTAGAATATGGTAAAGTAAGTTTAAATTTTTGGATTGGAGTTTTTTTACCGGTCGGCAAAACTACATCTTGTTGAGTTTTTAATTTTCCATATAAATCGTAATCATTTAAATTTGTTTTTTTTATAATAACCTTTTCAATAGTATTTGCATTTAAGAGATCTTGATACTGATTAAAAGTGATATCATATTCTGTTCCGATTTCACTTCCCCAAATATTTAAAATTAGGAAAACTGATAAAATAAGTGCAACCCAAGTCATAATTGCTTTAAATATTCTTGGCAAATTTGAATTGTTCGGCGAATCACCTTTTATTTTTTTTAGATTAAAAAGTTTTTTCCCTTGCGGTGGTTTATTTTTTTGTTCTTGTTTTTTTATTTCTTCTTTTTCGTCCATAAATAATTATTATAAATTAAGCTTTTCCGTTTGTTTTGAGTTGATAAATTGAGCGTAAATTTCTTGCTTTTTGTGCGTAATCCAAACCATATCCAACAACAAATTTATTTGGAATTTTAAATCCAAAGTAATCTATTTTAATATCGTATTTTAAAGAATCAGGTTTTATTAATAAAGTCACGACAGAAAATGATTTTGGATGATGAGCCATTACTAAATTTTTTATGTACCTCATTGATAAACCTGTATCAACAATATCTTCCACCATAATAATATTTCTATTTCGGACTTCACAATTTAAATCTTTTATCAAAGTAACATTTCCACTTGATATTTTTGCATCACCGTAACTTGATAGTTTTAAAAAATCAACTTCGCAATCGATATTGATGTGCCTTATCAAATCTGAAAAAAATATAAATGCACCATTTAGAACGCAAATAAAAATAGGATCTTTGTCTGCAAATTTTTTATTTATTTTTGATGCAAGATAACGACTTCGTGCCTGAATTTTTTTTTCAGTTAAATAAAGATCAAAAGTTTCTTTATTAATTTTTATTTTATTAATAATTTTTGATTTACTCATTCTTATAATCAATTTTTAATTCAATAAAATTTTTAGTTTTATTTGTAATTTTAAACCGTTCATCAATTCTAAAACCGGCAAGCCAAATAATTTTGTTATCAGATTCAATTAATGGAATGCTTTTTTTCTGCCGCATTGGAATCTTTTGGTCTACAAAATAGTCACTAATTTTCTTTTTTCCATACATTCCGAGAGGATAAAAATAATCTCCACTTTGCCAAGATCTAATTGTAATCGGGTAATTTACTAAATCTGCATCTATAATTTCTACATTATTTGATTTGCCATTTTTCTTAATACTTGTAATTGCAGTTGATTTTATTGATAAATTCCATGAATTAGTTTCTATTTTACCTTCTTTAAAAAGTTGAAAATAAATATTACTCGAAATATTTTTTTCTGAGAATATTAAATATCCTCTATCAATTTGTGCAATCCAGTTTTCGGAACAATCACAACTTGTTCCATTTTGCGAATTAAATAATTCTAAAATTGAATTAATTAAAATAAATGAACTTTCAATTTTTAGATCTTCAAGAATTGTTTTAATAATATCAAGTTGTATTAAATCTTCGTTTTTTAAGAATTCTTTTTTTGAAACTAAAATTGAATTCGTTTTTTTAAGCACATGCTTATTAATAAACTCTGTACACTTTTTTTGGTTTATGAATAATTGTTTACTTAATAGCTCAGCTGTTTTTGACAATGTTTGAATAATATTTGGATTATAATTTTTTTGAATTTGCGGTAATAATTTATTTCTAATATAATTTCTTTTGTATTTATTTTTTTTATTTGAAGAATCTTCAACCCAATTATATTTTTTAAGTTTTGCATATTTAAGAATTTCGCTTCTTTCAAACTCAAGTAATGGTCGCACAATCTGATTCCCATCTACAATATTTTTTACTGGAATTCCAGATAATCCTTCAATACCTGCTCCTCTAAATAAATTTAAAAGTAAAGTTTCAGAATTATCATTCTTGTTATGTGCAGTTGCAATATATTTACAGTTATACTTGATTGCTTTTTCAATAAAATATTTATAACGAATTTCACGTGCTATTTTTTGAATTGATCCTTTTTTATTTTTAGTATCTGCAACTAATAAGTCTAATGGAATATTATTTTTAAGAGAATATTCTTCAACAAATTTTTGATCACGCAATGATTCTTTTCCACGAAGTAAATGATTTACATGCGCTAAACGGAAATTTAGATTTAATTTATCTTGAACTCTTAAAAATAAATTGAAAAGTACAACAGAATCAATTCCTCCACTTATAGCAATTAAAACTGTTTGATTTTTAATCTCAAGTTTATTGCATGATTTCAAAAATTTGTTTTCCATTTCAAAAACAAATTTTGAATTAATATTGTTAGATTTTATTGAATGATTTTTAATGTGTTTTTACAATTATTGAATAAATATAACCATTTTTTACAAGTTAATTATAACTTGCTATTGAATCACTCTATTCAATTCTTTCCATTTTTTTAACCAAGTTGAATTTGTTGCAGCTGAAGGAACTGCCAGAATTCTTCCACCAAAACCTAAATGACGCCAAGTTACCATATTATGAATTGTAGTATTGATATTTTTTAATTTTTGATAATTGATTTGAAATGAATATTTTTTAGTTAATTCAATAATATGTTCGTTAAGCAATTCCTTACAATTTAATTTTTGATTTTCAGTTGAGTTGCACAAAATATCTGAATATTTTTTTGCAAGATCACTTTCTAACCACATATTTACATCATGATTTACATTTTTTGAATATTGCAAATTCATTTTTTTACCTTCGCGGTAAAGTATTTCAGATTCAATAAAAGATTTTATAATTAAATTTAAAGAGTTTTGAATGGTTTCAATTTCTAAATTTTGAAAAGATATTTCAAGATATTTTGCGCCATCTAAGAATGATTCAAGATTTATAGAATCTTGTTCAAAATAAATAAATGATTTTTGAAGTTCACTTTTTAAAGCAACTCCAATTTTTTGATAATCTTTTTCAGACATAAAATAAATACCATTCGATTGATGTGATAATGAATCAGATTTTATAATCGAGAATATTTCGTCAGATAATTTTTTGAATATCAATTTATCAGCTACTACTTTTTTATTTTTTAGCGTTGTGTAGAAGTATTCGGTTGCAACTTTGATAATTTTCCGATCTCGAATAATTTTTTCTACTGCTGCTATTCTTTCAGAATTATTTTTTTGTGTCGCTTTATTATTTTGTTGCTTTAAAAATACTTGAACAAAAACTTCTCCATATCTTGTTAAATTAATTTTTTGAGGAGAATTATTTTTATCAGACTCATAAGTTACATTTTCAATTTCTTCATCAACATCTCCAAAATGAATTACAAGTGTATCTAATATTTTTCCATTTTGTGTTACTATAACAAAGTAATCAAATAAATAATTTTTTGAAGCTTCATTAATTTCTGTATTTGTGATTTTAACATTTGGTAAAACCATTTGTTTAAATAATTCATCTTTAACAAAAAGTCTTTCTAGTTCTACCTTTTTGCGTTCATAAATATTTTTAATTTCAATATTATTTTGAATTGCTTCGAAGTAAAGCAATTTTTCAGAAATTAATGACGCCAAAAAGCTCTCTTTATCTAATTTATTTTTTACCGGTAAAAGTTCAAATCTTTCAAGAAAATCTTTTGAGGTAATAACATTTTTACCAACAATTGCTAAGATATCTGTCGATTGAGCATGAAGTTTTTGGAAGAATAAAATTAGGATAAATGAAATAATAAAAAATAAATTTTTCATTCCAATTTTAATAATTAAAAAATAATAAGTTAATTAAAAAAATTTATTTTATTAAAGCTAAAAATCGTTTTCGCTTTATAAATTTTTTGGCCGGCCTAAAATTACCAAATTTATTTTTAAAGCTTGAGCTATTTTGGTTTCCCGTTTCAGAACTACCTGAGCTAAATTTATTATCTCTCTTTTTAAATGAACGAGGCTTAAAACCACCAAATTTATTTTTAAAGCTTGAACTATTTTTGTCTCCCGTTTCAGAACCACCTGAGTTAAATTTATTCTCCCTCTTTTTATATGAAAAAGAACTATTTCTTTTATTTCTAAAATTAGAAGATTTTTTATACTCACTCGAGTACGATTTATTGCCTGTATCAGAGTTACCGGAGCTAAAATTATCTGATCGTTTATTTGCTGAAAACGATCTCTTTTTTTTCCTAATAAAATTCGAGTCTTGTCCAAAATCTGAAAAACTTTTTGGTTCTTTTTCAGGCTCTTTAAATGAATTATCTGAAAATAGTTTTTTAGAAAAAGAGCCTTCTTTATCGCTCTTAAATTTATCTCGGCTTCTACCACGTTGAAAATTATTTCTATTTTTTCCAAACCTATTTGATGTATTATTATTCCTGGATGACCGACCCCCTCTAAACTCATTCTCACTTTCTCTACTATGGATCATTTTGGGAAGTGTGCTTCTATCAGGCAATTCAGGAACTGGGGAAACATTAATTTTATTTCTGATTAATTTTTCAATTATTTTTATATCATGTTTTTGTTCAGGAGTTGCAAAAGATATTGCTTTCCCTGATTTTCCAGCTCTTCCAGTGCGACCAATTCTGTGCACATAATCTTCTGTTTGATCTGGCAAATCATAATTAATTACAAGTTCTATATTTTCAACATCAATTCCGCGCGAAGCAACATCAGTAGCAACGAGAATTCTAATTTTTCCAGATTTAAAACTTGAAAGTGCAGCTTTCCTTTGAGATTGAGATTTATCAGAATGAATATCTATTGAAGAGTGGTTCATTTTATTTATTCCGTCCGATATTTTCTTTGCACCCCGTTTTGTTCTTGTAAAAATTAAAATCGTTCCTTTATATTCATCAAGTAATTTTGAAAGAAGTCTAATTTTATCTTCTTTATGAATAATAAATATTTCTTGCTCAATACGTTCACTTGTTGTTCCAGATGGAGCAACCTCAATATGAAGTGGAGTCTTCATATATTTTTCTGCAATTTTTGAAATTGAGTGCGGCAATGTTGCGCAATAAAGTAATGTTTGTTTTTCAGCCGGAACTTGATTTAAAATCCTTTTTATTTGTGGCTCAAATCCCATATCCAGCATTCTATCAGCTTCATCCAAAACAATTATTTTTACTTTTGCGAGATTAACATTTTTTCGTTCAATGTGATCAATCAATCTGCCTGGTGTTGCCACAATAATATTTGGTTTTGAGCGAAGAGATTTTATTTGCTCCATCATTGATGCGCCACCAATTAAAACCGTTTTTGTTAATCCGTAAACTGTAGCAATTTTTTGAATTGTGTCAGCTACTTGCAGTGCTAACTCACGAGTTGGCAATAAAACTAATCCAACATTATTTTTATCTGATAATCTTTGAACTAGTGGAATTGAAAATGAAAGTGTTTTCCCTGTTCCAGTTTGAGCTATGCCAATTAAATCTTCTCCATTTATTCCAATGGGAATTGATTTGTATTGAATTGGTGTTGGGTGTGTAAAATTTAAATTTGTTAATCGTTCTAAAATTTCAGTTGAAATTCCTAGTCCATTAAATGTTGTTTCTTTTGTATAATTTTCTGTCACAATAATTTAATAATTGTTATAAAATATTCTTTAAGTCTTCTTGGATTGTGAAAATTTGAGTGCTTATAGATTTGATTTACAAATATACTAAAATATTATCCAATTTGTATTTTTGTTGAAAAATATTTTGAATCCTAATTACAAACCAAAAATCTGGTTGTTTAAAGGATAAAACCCAGGTGAACAATCGAGTAGTCCTTTTATAAAGTAATACTTTCCTTTTTTGATTTAATTGGATGAAAAACGGGGAGCACTCAAAGATGCGGATAACTTATACTAAGCATTGGTACATCATTGGGAGTACAAAACAAATTCCTGCAAATCAGTAGGATTTATTGTTTTAAACATCTGAATTAAAAAACGTGTTCTCCCGACACACAAAAAAAATCCACAATTTAGGAACTGATAAATTGTGGAACTCTTGTTTTATTATCTACCATATGACTTCCGATTGAAAAATTTTTCTAATCTTAAATTTTCATCATGGGTTTCCGTGCTAAAGCGGCACTGTAGGGATTCACTGCCAACTCCTATCTTAACTGCGCCGTTACCCACATCCGGACCGGCGATAGCTTGATTGGTTCCAACTAATTCCAGCGCTGAACCAGCATCAGCTTTTAAAACATTTGCCGCATCATCAAACTTCCACCATCCTTGTCTTACCGGCACTTGGCAGCCGTAGGCAGATAAGTTTTTTAACTTTAATCTGTGAATCTGTGGCTATGATTTTGCATTGTATTTCAAACCAAATATAAATATTAAAAAATATGCTGAGCAAATACTGTGTTTTTATTAAAACAAATACTATACTGTTGTTCAAAAATTACCGTTTTATCAACCAACGAACAATCCCACGTACGTGGTATGTTAAAACAAGATAAGTGGTAACCTATGTACAAAGTTAATGTTGATCTCTTATGATACTATTTGATCAATGTCATTTTCTTTACAGAATTGAATGAACCGGATTGAAATCTATAAAGATACATACCCGTTGTAAGTTTTGATGCGTCGAGATTGACTGTGTAGGAACCTGCCGATTGAAACTGATTCAGGACATCTAATACTTCACGTCCGAGAACGTCATATACTTTTAGACTGACCATTCCTGATTGAGGAATGTTAAACATAATATTCGTTGTGGGATTGAACGGATTAGGATAATTTTGCTCAACAGCAAACACCGTTGGAAGTTGTTCGCGCAGAACAATACTGGTAATACTGTTTGAACGATTAGACCAATTGCTCCATCGCAAATTATGGTCACGATATTTTACGCGGTAGTAAAACGACCTGCCTCCAAGAAATCGTGTTTTGGGAACTTCAAGTTTGGTAAGGTCTTTTCCAAAGTTTTTATCAATAGGAGAATAGAATCCATCAACACCATAAATATTTTTCCAATGCACAACGGTATCAAGCGTGTTTTGTGTGAACGAGGTATCATACGAAACCTGCAAACGCACTGTCATAATAGAATCAATGCTGTTCATGGAAGAAGAATTAAAAATAAGTTTGTTAGAAAGAATGGTTGGTGCTGAAACTGTTGGAGCTACCGAAGCCGGTTGGGCAATTTTCCGATACCATGTATCCAACAATTCATTATTGTATGGTCTATTAATATTTCCAAGACTGTACATTGAACCAACAAAAGTTTTCTTTGCAACATCAATTTCAACAATTTGATAGGAAAAATGGTCGAGTGAAATATGGATGGACGGATAATCAACATTACTAAATGCACCCCAACGATCGATACCACCGCCTGCGCCACCGTTGCACACAATACGGAAGTCGCTTTCGTTTGTATTGGATTCAATTGTTCCTCGTTCAAACCCATGAGTGTGACCATACGTTAATTGTATCGCTTTGGAATATTTTTGAAAGATGGGCAATAAATCATCGCGAATATAATTCGGAGTAGGGTAGTAACCGGCACCTTCACCCCATAATTCGGAGTATGGCATGTGGTGAAATAAGCACATCACAAAATCAATTGTAGAATCGGATTGAGCCTGCGCTAATTTTGAATCAAGCAATCCTTTTTGTAATGAACCATAAGTAGAAGTAGCGTTTGTATTCAATCCTATAACAAGCGTATTTGAAAATCGAACACTCCAGAATTGTTCCATCGGTTGAGCCGGAGGCTGAACCAATGAAATACTATCGTATTTCATATATGAATAAAAGTACGATCCTACATCATGATTTCCCTGAACGGTGAGGAACGGAACTGACTTTGAAAAAACTGACATCGGCATGAAATATAATTTTGGAAATTCTTCAATAGTACTTCCAGACACAACAATATCACCAGAATGCAAAACTGCATTAATTTGATTGTGTATATCAGCGCCATAGAGTTCTGTGATTTTATTTTTCGCCGCTCTCATCACATTCATAGTTTTTGATGTGTCGTAATTATGCGTGTCACTAAAAAGTAAAAATCGTAATTTTCCTGTATAGCCAAATGCTGGTTGAGTTCTAAAATTAAATATCTCTGAAACATTAACACCGCTTTTTAGTTTGTAGCTATACTCCGTATTTGGTGTTAAACCCGAAAGCAAAACGGTATGCCAGCGATACGCCGGCGCAACAATTTCATTTGATCCGGTTATCGTTTTTCCAAGCGAAGATGTTGTTCCATATTCAACACTTGTTCCTGTGGAAGAAGTGTCGTGCCAGGACACATAGATTGAAGTAGGAGTTGGCGTTTGCAAGTATGGAACAATTGGTAAAGGTTTAAGTGCAACACTGTGTCCAAATCCGCCAAGAGCTAAAATTTGAGCATCGTTCAACGGAGAATTCCACATTGCAATTTCAGCACAATCTATCTCGCCGTCATCACCATCCTCGTCACCAAACATCAACAAAGCTTTATCAAGTGCAAACCTAATGTTATCCACTGCTTGAACAGTTCCTGTTTTTATTTTTTGTCCATCAATGTAATAATTATACTGTACGCCGTTTTTTATGGAAAGGACAAGTCTGTACCATTCGTTTGCAGTAACAGAAAATAATGAATAACCGGTAGCACCAACCCCGATAGTTGCACCAGGTTTGTTAATAAAACATTCACCATCATTCGAGTTCGTTGAATCGGTTTGGTAAAAACATTTCCACGCACCAACGGTTGGCACTCTAAAATCAATCATCAAAGTATATTCATTCACCAATTTGCCGGCACCACCACCGTTCGGACTCATTCCGTGTCTCAGTTTATAATGACTTCCAATACCAATTCTCACTGCTCCATTGCCCGCGGTCGGACCAGAAATAATTTGGTGAGTTCCAACTAATTCCAACGCTGAACCAGCATCAGCTTTTAAAACATTTGCCGCATCATCAAACTTCCACCACCCTTGCCTTGCAGGTATTTGACTGTAGAGATGTGATATGTTGTATGTGAGTAAAAGAATAATGAAGTATATTTTTTTCATAATGTAATGTTATAAATTAGTTGGAAACTATAAATATTTTTTTATCATTTCTGTGATTCATGAAATTCTTAATTATTTCCACGAGCGTTCCACATGAAAATCTGAAGAACAATGCATGCAACGGTTGCAGCCATAAGAAAATAAAATACTTCACTCCACCCGAATTCGACAGAAATCCATGCGACAAGCACTCCGCTTAATGCTGCCCCAATTGATCCAAGTCCATTGATAAATCCGGCAGCGGTTGAAGAAGCCTTGCGCGAACCGAAATCCATTGCTGCAGTTGCAGAGATGAGTGTATCTGGACCAAACGTGCAAAAGCCCAATATCTGTTGGATATGAGATATGGGTTTCTATTGTTTTAGAATCAATGCGAATTTTGCGTGGACGGATTGCTTTTGATTTCACCATGTGTTTGACTAACGCTTTATTTAATAGGGCAAGGCGTTCATCGCCAAAACGTTAATTCAGTTTGATCAATGTTGTTGAATCCAGCACACGATCTTGCAATGTCAAATGTCAAAAGAATCGCCAAGGAATTCGTTCGGCTACTTCGCGTTCGACTTCTTCATAGGTAAGTCCGAATCGTGATTTTAAGTATTGCATGCGCAGATAGACCGGAATCGGTGTACCGGGACGTCCCATTGTCTCACTGAAGATATCTTCAAAGGGCTTCAAAAACTCTTTTTGTGAGAGTAATTGATCGACTCGCTTTAGTTCTTCATCAAGTTCATACAGTGATGGATCTATGAATCCATCGCCGAAACTTAATTGCTGGGTTGTCTTTGCACGCATAACGTATTTTTCCTCGGTATTTGTTATGCTTTTAGACGTACAACATTCTTAAAGGTTTCATGATTAACTGACTTTTTCAGTGAGAACTAATTAGAAATTTTTGTATGGAAATTGTAGATTAATAAAAATGCCATACTCTTTAATATTTAATCTTGCTATAATACTTCGATGAGGACATCTGGTACGTCAACCTTCGGCAATTGTAATTGATTTACCACTTCTGATTGTAAATGCTTGAAGAATTTTAATTACTCGATTGATTTATAAATTGGGGCTGGATGCCTACTCAATCGACAAGTGAATCAAATCCCGGCTACTTATGCCCGCAGGTATTTTCCAATTTCGAACCGGAACTGGGATACGTCTATTGGGCGTAAGCGTTCCATAATTTTTCTTCCAGATAATTTCACCATTACACCGAGCACTCACAACGGCATTCCTTACGCGCTGATTCACGTGCATAGTATAGAGGAAGGCTGGAACGGTCTGTGAAGGGCTTAAGATATTTCCGGGAGAAATCCAAGCGATTGGAGATTCACAACTAATGCGAATTTTTTGTGCTTCGAACATTTGATGATCAAGATATCTAATTGCATTACCTCCTGCCCATCGTCCTTCAAGTGCTGCAATATCTCCTGTTTCTGCACCATGAAGAACATTACCACAAGCATATATTCCTTTCCGGTCAGTTTGAAGCATAGAATCTATAAAAACACCTTTTGTGGCAGGATCGATAGCTAAATTTGAATTTATTGCAAGAGTAACTTCGGGAGTAAAATCACCTGATACAATTAAAGTATCACATTGTATTTCATTTTTCTGATGAGTGAGCATATCCTCAACTTTAATACTCGAGACACGGCTATCCCCATTGATGCCCACTATACGGTTGTTGAGCAGAACTGGAAAATTATACCATTTCTGAAATAGCCATGACACCGGAGAAAAACTATGGGTATATGCATCAGGTTCAATCATCGCAACAATTTTTATTCCCGCTTTTTTCAATGTCATCACCGCTGAAAATGAGACGTGTTCACTTCCTAAAATTACTGCACGGGTCCCAGGTGAAATCCCTTTTGAGTGGACAAATTGTTGCAAAGCACCTGTATTGAATATTCCAAGTGGCCGTTTCCCTGGTAAGAGACGGGAATGTCGTGTTGATTCCCGACAACCTGTTGCAATGATAACAACTCTTGCTCTAAATATTTGAATACCTTGAGGGCTCACTGTGTGAACATCATGTAGATCATCTTTTGTTTCAATTTTAAGAATGGTAGTGCCTATATGAATGGTTGGACCAGATTTCTGCACCAAGGAGATGAGTTTCTTGGCATAAGCAGGTCCTGAGTAATTCCACCGAAGATCCCTCGTACCCCAACCGGTATGATCGCTATGACGCGGTATTCCTCCTAACACTTCTTCTCTTTCACAAATCAACACTTTAGTGTTTTGTCTTTCAGATGCTGCAATCGCAGCGGAAAGCCCAGCAGGGCCGCCACCCACAATGAGGATGTCCCAGATATTCTGTTCGCTCATCTAATGTTTCCTTTCTCTTCAATACCCAACAGAATTTCTGGGGTTTTGTTCATTTGATGTGAACAGATATCAACTATATTTGGGAGACAATAGAAACCTTGACACCTTCCCAGCATAGCACGAGTTCTACGACGTACTCCGTCTAAGCTTCTTGCCGGTAACGGACCTTCGCATGCAAGTTCTACTTCCCGCAAGCTTACCTGTTCGCAATGACAAACAATTTTCCCATAATTTGAATGTCCCTTGATTTTCTCCGAAGATTGGCTTGCACGTTCAATGGATTCTGCGATATTTGGCATTTTTACAGTTGCCCAATTGATCTTGTTTTCGAGTTTTAGATCAAATTCTGATAAATGTTCAACGACGAATTCTGCAATCCCGAGGGATGACGACATACCCGTAGATCGGATTCCCCCAACACATATATATGAACTCTGTGGTTCGAAAAATAATTGATAATCACTATGTTCCGTTGCAGCACGTAAGCCCGAGTATGTAGTTGTAATTGGGACGTTTAATATCTTGGGCATTAATTGCACCGCCTTCATCCTTAAATTCTCCAAACCTTCAATTGTCGTCGACGTGTCATTTTTATCAAGAATATTATCAGCTGTTGGACCCAACAAGACGTTACCAAAAATAGTCGGACATATCAGTACTCCCTTTGTTATTTTTGTAGGTATGGGAAGAATAATATGCGATAGTAATGATCGTGCTTCTTTATCAAGTATTATAAATTCTCCTCTCCTCGGTGTAACTGTAAACCTATCGAATCCCACCATTCGATCGATCTCATCGCTATATAGTCCCGCAGCGTTAATAAGTATGCGACATTGTATACTTCCGTTGTTTGTTGCGAGACGATAAAAATTATTTTCTTTTTTAATATGCTGAACTTGTGTTCCGCCTCGCCATGTGACTCCATTTACCACCGCGGTTGTTGCAAAAGCAATAGGGGCGGTAAAAGTGCAGGTTATTGATTCGTCAGGAATGAGTATTCCACCAAGCACTCCTTCTCCAAGATTCGGTTCAACAGAATAAATTTCTTGTGGAGTTTTAATGACAAGATTATTTTGCCCGTTCTTCCTCCCTTTTTCAATGATAGTGGGAAGAGATTGAAGTTGTTCCTGATCCCACGCGATCAGTAATCCTCCAATTTTTTCAATCGGTAAACCAAGACTTGAACAATATTCATTGAAACGTTTGTACCCTTTTTGGACAAGCAATGACTCAATGCTATGTGGCGGAGCATCAAAACCGGAGTGAAGAATAGCACTATTTGCCTTGCTCGTAACAGCACCGACATCGCTTCTGCTATCGACTAGCGCAACGGTGATATTATAACGGGACAATTCTAAAGCAATGGCGCAGCCTACTATTCCTGCACCAACTATTACAATGTCGTATTGAGTATCCATGAGAGCATTCCTGTTCTAGGCAGGATTACAGTATTTGGAAAAATAGAAACAGAATTACCATTAATATGTAACCGTTGTTTTATATATCTCTACCATTGCAGAGGTTTTAGAATCTAATTCAAAGAATCTTACTGATATTTTAACGGGAATACTTTCCGTATCTATTTCAGCAATACCAAATACAGATGTTATTACAATGTTATCATCCTTTTTCACTTTGTCGGGCATTGCCCATACTGGCCTAAATATTTCAAATGAGTACTGAGGGTTTTTCTGGTTGTCAATTTTTAGAGTATCTCCGGTAGCAATCTTATAACTCAGGGGAGAAGCAGAGAAATCGAATACAACCGGACCAATATCACTCAATGAATATTCTGTTGAATTATCAGTTCTAGAAATTGGGGAAAGAGGTTTCTTCCAATTCAGAATGTGAGCGCTTGGATAATGCTGATCACCGGAAAATACAACCACACCATTAATATCGTTTTCATTAATAAAAGATAAAATCTTATGACGTTCAAATTTATATCCACTCCAATTGTCATAACCAACTCTATCAGAAGAAGTATCGCCTCCATAATCGTTAAATGAAACACTTGACAATACAATTTTTAATACTGCTTTCGAGTTTTTTAACTCTTTTAATAACCATTCTAATTGCTCGTCGCCTAACATAGTTTTCCACCCGCCGTCCTCAGTTTGCATAGGAGAACGGTACCATCGTGTATCAAGAACAAATATATCCACATCTGCGATTGAAAACTTATAATAGATTCCGCGATCTTTTTGAATAAACGAATAGTCGGGATAATTCTCTTTAAACACCTTTTTTGCTTCCTCTTTATACCGATATGTACTGTCAGAATTATCCTTACCAAAATCATGATCGTCCCAAATAGCAGCGAGTGGAATACTACTTGCCATATTTTGAAAGTTTGTGTCAAATACACGATTATATTTATTTCTGAAAGCCTGTAGCACTGTTTTGTCGTTGAGAATAACTTCACCTTTCTTAACAATTGCTTGACGAAGGCTATCATTTGTACGATGGAGTTCAATCTTATTTACGTCACCATCGTAATCAGCATACATTTGATCCCCAAGTAATGCCACAAACGAAGGTGATAGCTGTTCTATTTGCCCAAATACGTTATAGCCCAAATATTTCTCTCTTACACATGAAGAAAAAATGAAGTTGAATTTTCCCGCTTTGCCTTGTTCCGGAAACGTCTTAAATTTGAACCATTTGGAATAAGACTCGTCTTCAAACTCTATGCGGTAGGTATAGTCGGTGCCGGCATCGAGGTCTTTTAAGAATAAGTTTGTTGTCAAAGAATTCTTATCAGAGAGTTGCCCCCATTCAGAAAAACTAACGAATGGATCGACGGTTTTGCGATACTCAATTCGCACTTTTCCTTGCGAGATTCCCTTGACCAGGATTGGGACCTGACTACCATATGGAATGCCAACAGTCGGTGCTCGAAACAAATCATTAGAGCTTGCACAGCCGTATAGTAACATCATTGCGATTACCGGTAACGTCATTGATATTTTCCAATTCATTTTTACACCTTTCAACATCGTAGAGAACTTTAAATAATATTTGCTTTCTTCGGTCATGATTGAACTTTTCGAAAAAAAACAAATTGAAGAACAATACCTGTTGCCATGATCGCGGCAGACATATATGCTATTTCATGAAATTGTTCTGGAACAGTAAGTATCGCAAGTTCAATACACAACCATATTATCGATATCATAATAATAGGTGTGGCCCATCTACCCATCGTAAATCTTCCCATGGTAAACGAAAATGAACTACGATATCGCGCATACGTTACGATCGTGACCAGATAAATAACGGCTGGGAGAACAGAGGTCGCTCCAACTAATAATGTCAGCGAGTTCGAAAACACCGTGACGATCACTCCAAGTATGAGCATGAGCATTGTTGCAGCGACCGGCGAATTATGGCGCGCTGAGACTTTTTTGAAAATGTCGTTGAAGAAAAATTGACCGTCCCGTGCCATCGCAAAAATCAAACGCGCTCCAGATGTGATGATGACAAGACCGCACGCAAATATTGATATTATGACAAGGACGATAAAGAGTTTTCCTATCGTGGGCCCTAAACTTGATTGAATGATGAACGGAAGAGGGTTTTGGTGACGGACTATCGCGTTTACATCCGGTATCGACAGCGTACAAGCAATAAGAAAAAGTGTTCCAAAGACACCGCTCATTATGACAGACAGGATTATTGCGCGGGGTACTACATGGCTGGCATTCACAGTCTCTTCCGACATGTTCGCTGCGGCTTCGAAGCCAACAAGAGTGAACGCACCCATGAGAGACGAAAGAATAAACACACCCAAATATGATCCATTGACCGGTATCATTGTTGTTGTATCCGTGAGAACATTGAGATTGATTTCAGGGGCTGAAAATACCTTTATAAGAAGGAAGACCGTGAGCCCCAGGATACCGACAGCTTCGGTAAAGACTGCGGCGTTATTTATTCGTGCGGCAAGTTTCACACCTATCACGTTGATTGTCGACTGAAGAATAAGTGTAGCGAGAACAATGCTCATAAGTACCGTCTGGGTTATCTCCAATCCGAGAATGCTTGCCAGCAAGGGTGCCATTCCAAAATCAACGGTTGGAACGACCAGAACGAGAAAACAAAATGATATCCATCCAAGAAACCATCCTGTTCTGGGAGCGTTCATCCTCCGGAGCCATTGATAGGAATATCCCGCAATTGGAATATTCACGGATATCTCAGCGAATACGACAGCAACAAGAGTCTGTCCAACGGCGACAAGTGGCCATGTCCAGATGCCCGCCGGACCGGCAGTTGAGAGCACAAATCCATAGTTTGTAAAAATACCTGTCGTTATCGATATAAAACTGAATGCGATAGCAAACGATCCAAACAGCTTAAGTGTTCGCTTAAGTTGTTGTGCATAGTTGAATCGTTGCATCACTGCTTCATCTTCCAAAGAAATTATTTTTTGTGTCATCTATTCAAACAGATTAGTTCTATTTGTTTGGTATTGAGTCAGTACGTAGCCAATGGTATTGTTTGTCCGCATCCTGGCGCTACCATTCGGAAATTCAAACCAAATAGTTTTGCCATTGTTGCTGGAATGTCTTTTGCGTGCACCATCGATGTTTGAGACAATTCCCCTTTCTTTTGGGAATCCGGACCGAATACGGCCACCCATATATATTCTGACCCCGGTATTTCTCTGCCATGGTTGGTCCAATTCTCCGTATCGCTGCTCCCACGTCCATGATCTGCGGTAATGATGAACGACGTTTTGCCGGCATACTGTGGATCGGATGAAACAAATTGCCAAATCTCCTTCAAGTAATTGTCAACTCGGTGTGCAGCTTCTAGAACGTGATCATACCGTTTATCGTGCGCCCAATCATCGGTTTCTCCGAACGCAAAATAGAAGACCCTTGGTTTGTTTTTCTTGATAAATTCCATGCCATGATGAAACGTTAAAGCGTCATATCGAACGTTACTCCATTGCTTGGGAATTTCATCTTGTATAACATTGAGAAATGATTGCCGTTGAGTCAATCTGCCATCGTTCACCGGTGTATATCCAGCATTGCAATATACTGCTCCTGGTTTACGACTAACGGCATAGGGATAGAGATCCCACGACGTGAATGCTGCAACCTTTACATCTGAAAGTTGTAGTTCACTCTTGAGGAATTCCAGAATTGTTACTTCCTGAATTTGCTTCTTCTCATTCGTAGTAATTTCCGGTTGCACAGAACCTGTAAGAATTTCGGCATATCCAGGGTAGGATATTCGAATCTCATTCGTCACAATTGCCTCGCTCCCAAGATTTCGATTCCCATATACTACGCCCTCTTTGATCAAGGTTGTCCAAAAAAATGGCATCAATGCCTTTCGGCGGGCGCTCGCCGAATCTCTCCAAAATTTCTCCTGCACTCCAATAGTATCGTCCACACCGCCCCGATCTTTATTCAACAATTTTCTCTCCGCACCTGTAAACACTTCGTTCCATCGCAAACCATCAATCGTTATCAGAAACAAATTTTCCGTTTTGCCTTGAGCAACTGCTGTAATCGTACTGAATACTGTTGCAAACAAAAACCATATTACAAATTTTGTCATATATCCTCATCCATTAATAACTCTTAGTAATAAAATGTTAGTTCTTACCCTGGGCGTTCCACATGAAAAACTGAAGAATGATACATGCTACCGTTGCTACCATAAGAAAATAAAATACTGCACTCCATCCGTATTCGACAGAAATCCAGGCGACAAGCACTCCGCTCAATGCAGCCCCTATTGACCCAAGTCCATTGATGAATCCTGCGGCCGTTGACGATGCCTTTCGAGTCCCGAAATCCATTGCAGCGGTTGCAGAGATCAGCGTATCGGGCCCAAACGTATTGAAGCCGATGAAACCTAAGACCAGCGGACCGAGAATAGGATGAGCTGCAAAAAGACTATAGGCATAAATTGAAATGAGCAGCATAAGGAGCATAATCACACTCACGGGACCACGTCTTGCAGAAAAAAATTTGTCGGACGAGTACCCTGCAGCCACCGTACCCAGAAATCCTGCGAGAGGGAAAATGACACTCATGTACCCCGCCTTATCGGCACGAAATCCTATAACTTGAACGAGGTACGTGCTCAACCAAAATAGAAATGTATACCGCACTAGCTTCAAGAAAAAATAGGAAAATCCTAAATTCCAAATGTATTTATTCCACAACACTTCTTTAAGAATATCTTTAAGAGAGTATTCCATTTCGATGACTGGTTCGATTTTCTTATCCTTCTCACTCGGTTCTTGTTCCAAATACTCGATAATACTCGGCAAACCAGCATCTTCCGGACGATTTCGTTGACCCCATAAAAAAACCACTCCCACCACCACAAGTCCGATGGACGGTATCCAAAATGCTTCATGCCATGTTGCAAAACTAATTATAAATGCAGCTAAAGCAGTAGATACAATGTCGCCAATTTGATAGTTCGTTCCCCACCAGGCCATCATCCTGCCCCGCTCGTGGAGGGAGAACCAGTTCGACATTGTTTTCATGCTGTTAGGCCATCCAGTGGATTGTGCCAACCCATTGATTCCCATCAATACAGCCATCAAAAGAATAGAGGACACTTGGGAGAAAAGCAGATTTGCCATGACGCTGAGTGAAAGACCAATAATGATAATCCTTCGTGCACCATACCGGTCTCCCAGCGGGCCCGAAATAAACTGTCCCGCAGCGTACATCGTCAAATACGTGGAGATAATGATGCCCACCTGATGTTCATTCCATCCAAACTCCTGCATAAAGACAGGTTGTGCAACAGCATAATTTTTTCTGCAGAGATAGTATCCCGCATACAACAGCCACGTGACTCCGAAAATACGGTACCGCCACGACTGGAATGCTGTGTGGAGATGAAAGTCAAAGGCAGATGATGTTGAACGAGCAATGATGGCCATAAAAACTTACCGCTATGAATTAAAGAGAGTAGTCTGTGAACGAATAGAGTCTGAACGAGAATACGTGACGGCGGCTGACACGGCATTTCTCCATTCTTGGTACTTTCGGTCCCTTACAATTTTTGATAGTTGAGGTAAATAGACTGTGCGAATGATATTTTTTTTCTGCAAAATTTTTTTGCCGTCCCAGAAATTAATTGCTAAACCCGCGAGATATGCTACCCCTAACGATGTCGATTCGGACATGCGGGGCACCTTTAGAGGAATACCAAGAATATCCGATTGAAACTGCATAAGAAATTTATTCCGTGTTAATCCGCCATCGACAGAAAGGGATGTGATTTTTCGAGACCATCTGGAATTCATCGCTTCATAGACATCTCGAACACGGAACGATATCCCTTCGAGAACGGCCCTTGCTATATGAGCCCGTGTGGTGTTGTTATTGATGCCAAAAAAACTTCCACGAACGTTGGAATCCCAATACGGCGAAGCCAGTCCGGTTAATGCTGGCACGAAAACCACACCGTCAGTCGAATCAACAGAAGATGCGAGGGTATCTGTTTCCGAAACATCGCGCACTAAACCTAGACCGTCCCTTAACCAATCCACAGCACTTCCGGCAGAATAAACGCCTCCTTCATGCATGTATTGAACACCATTGTCTGTGGACCATGCAATGGACGTCGAGAGTCCGTTCCCGGAATGAATAAACTTTTTCCCAACATTGATTAACAAAAAGGCACCGGTTCCATAGGTGCATTTTGCCTGACCGGCTTGCAGACAGCCGTGTCCCATTAGTGCAGCCTGTTGATCGCATAGCAAAG
>JAQCAB010000048.1 GCA_027622375.1 Bacteroidota bacterium | reverse complement strand
AAATAGAGTTTTGGATGGATGTGGAAAACCGGTTGCACCAAAGATTGTGTTATTCCAAAATTGGTAAAGCTTGGCACCAAGAAATTTTGTATCCTTAAGAATTTATTATTTAATTTTATGACCAGTCACGCAGTTTTGCAAAATAAAAGAATGAGCAAAATTAGTGCCAAAAAACTTCTTTATAGACTTATAAAGTTTTTGTTAAATTCTGACAAATCCAACAAAGATAGTTTTGTGATTATTTAAACAAGCTCAGTTATAATTTTATAGACTGATATACTTTATGTACCGGATTTATAATTTCCTGAGTGTTTTTGTTTTTCATAGATATCCAAGGACTGCGACAGCCCCATTTTTGCAATGTTGGTATTAAGCTATGTTCCCAGTTTAAATATTTCTTTGCGTCTGACTTTTTTCCCAAATGCCGTTTAGAAAAAAAATAAGTTTGATCAATAAATTCTTTTTTGCAAAATGATTTTTTTAATTTTTTATGGGGTCGATCGATATGCCAAATGGCTTGATAACCCATTCTTCTAAGCCAAAGAACAGCAAACACAGCAGAGGAAGGGATTTCTGAATAAATATAAATTTTAGTAGATGTTGATGCAATAAACTTGTCTGTGTTTTGTATTAAAGTAGTAGCATTAACGTTTTTCCATAGTTTCATTGGCTTATTTTGTATTATTTCTGATTTTATAGAAAAAGCATGAACACCAACAATACTAGATAATTGTTTGATATGAGGTAGTTTGAATTTAGTTATTATTTTTTTTGCTAATTTCATATCCTGAATTAAATTAATTTTATTCTGTGCAAGATCTGATTTGTATTTATAAGCACGCTCCAGTCCATTCAATACCCAATTTTGGGTTCCACCATTTAATACAAATTTTTTATTTTTAACATTGAAGTCTAACAAGGTTTGATAAGCAACGATACTTCGAGTTCTGCCAGCGCAATGAATAATAATGTCTTTATCAGTATAATTACTCTCTAAATAGGCAGGCAACTCTCCACCAGAACATTGTTTAGAAAAAGGTAGGGTAAATTTTTCATATTCTTGTTTTGGCCTGGCATCAATCTGAAGAAAAGTGTCAGGTTTTTTTTGATGAAGTTGATATAATTCTTTAGGATAAATATTGCGAATACTTCCAGTTTTTTCAACCCATTCACCAAAAGCTTTAGATAAAGTAAATTCACCAGCCCACATGGGCAACTTTGCCTTAGCCCAAGCTTTGTAATTATTTTTTATAAAATAGTAATTACCAAATTTTTTTTTATTTAAAATAGAAATGATTTTAGGAATTGTAGAAAGAGTAGCCCCTATAATAATGAGTGAAGTTTCTTGGTCAGGAACTAAATCTGTAATAATAAATTTCAACCGATCTAGTGAACAATGAACTGAGCCAAAAGCAAACTGCTGTACGTATGTTTTTCGATTTCGGACGTCAATAAAAGCAACGTTTTTTTTTATATTTTGTAAAATTTCAATTGCCTGCGAACAGTCGATAAAGGGTAGTTTAGACAATCTCAATCCAGTATCCATCAGGATCCTTAATGAAAGCAATGCCCTTCATAGTTCCATCATTGGGTTTTTTTTGAAAGGTAATTCCTAATTTTTCAAATCGTTCACATGCTTTTTGGACATTCGGAACTTTGAAAGCAATATGCCCAAATCCTCGAGGTTCTTTATTTCCATCATGATAAGCAAAATTAGAGTCATTCTCCGTTCCCCAATTATGAGTTAACTCCAAAATAGATTTTTGATTGAGAACCCAATTTCTCAGGTCGTCATTGTCTTTGGTAATATCTTTTGTTTCCACTTCATTAAAAGTTCCTAAGAAATAGAGGGAAAATTTTGCGTTAGGAAAATCATTTTTTCTAACTAATTTCATTCCCATAATTCTAGTATAGAAATCAATAGATGCTTTAGGATCTTTCACCCTGATCATAGTGTGATTAAAAGTAAAATCTTTAGTGTCTGGATTAGTATCCGTATAATTTCCTGGAACGTCTTGTAAATTAGTCATTGGCTTTTGTTATGCGTTCTAAAATATTAGATAAACCTTTGTAAGCATGGGTGAATACCCCAGCTTTTTTAAGTCGGTTCAATAAATCTTCATTAATCCCCTTTTTAGTTTGGTATTCTTTAACTAAATCTTTAGTTTTTATTTTAGACATTAGCATGGTGCGGGAAAGACCAAACATTAAACTAGCAATCATCGCTCTGGCTTTATCCTCTTTTACTTTTTTACCCACTAGCCACATTTCGAGCGTATTACAAAATTCAAAGTAGGTCGCCATGGTCGATGTAATCGTCCATAACTGATTATTTTCTTTTTCAGTATTTGCAACTACAACTTTGCCAAGCTGATTAAAAAAATTTGTCACTTTCTTATTGTTTGGAAACAAAACGATTGGTCCAAGTTTATGTTTAATAGTTGGTAATGGTGCTGCTTTAATTATGTTAGTTGCAGGATATAATGTTTTTTTCAAATACGTCATGTTTGCAGTAGAGACAAAACTAATGATAGTTTGATTTTTTTTAAAATAAAGATTTTGCAATATG
>JAQCAB010000001.1 GCA_027622375.1 Bacteroidota bacterium | reverse complement strand
CGGAAAGCCGGTTATTGCAGCTATAAATGGTTATGCGCTTGGGGGCGGTTTGGAATTAGCGCTTGCTTGCCACATTCGAATTGCAAGTGAGAATGCAAAATTTGGTCAGCCGGAAGTTAATTTAGGTGTAATTCCAGGTTACGGCGGAACACAGCGATTACCAAGAATTATCGGAATTACAAAATCTACAGAAATGATTTTAACCGGAAATCCAATTGATGCGCAAGAAGCATCTCGGTTGGGACTTGTTAGCAAAGTTGTCCCGCAGAGTGAACTTATTTTATCAGCGAAAAAATTAGCTGAAATAATTTCTTCAAAAGGACAAATTGCAATTAAAAAATCGTTAAGCGCAATTCATGCAACTATGCAAGAACCACTTGTAATTGGTCTACGAACTGAAGCCACTTTATTTGGAGAATGTTGTGCTACAGAAGATATGAAAGAAGGGACCCAAGCATTTATAGAAAAACGGAAACCAGATTTTAAAAATAGTTAATTAATGTAATTTAAAATAAAAAATCCCGAGCTTGTACTCGGGATTTTTTTTGTAGAGAATTATGAATAAAAAAATTATAGAGCGTATAAAACTCCAATTGATAAACCAAGACCACTTCTTGTTCCATCACCACCATGAATCCATAATTGATTATCCAAGCCCATTGAATAAAGAGCTGTTGCAGTAGCAGAAAGTTTTGCGTTAACAGGATATTCTACCCCAGCACCAAATTGTAAAATTTTATCATTTGCTTTTTCATCATCTGCAGTAGAAAGAACACCACCTGCACATGCAAATGCTTGCATATTATTTGGTAAATTTGCCGGTAGTCCGAATTTTAAAAGAGCAGAAATTTCTGTATGAGAAGTTTCTTTCTCGTTATGAGTTTTGTATGTAACTTTTTTTGTTGCAACACCGAATCCAACAAATAAAGATGCATTTTTTAATTGCGGAATATATTTTGCGAGACTTAATTCTATTCCTCCGCCAATTGGCATTCCATTATCTGCTTCATCTGCATTTGCGACTGACGACATAAGTCCAATTCCTAATCCTCCACCCACGCGAATACCTTTACTCTGTGCTGGCATTTCCATTTCTTCAACTGCTTCTAGTTCAGCTGCTGGCTCAGGAGCTGGTTCTGGAGCAGGAGCTGGTTCAGCTGCTGGCTCAGGAGCTGGTTCTGGAGCAGGAGCTGGTTCAGGTGCTGGTACAGGTTGCTCAACTGGTGGTGGTGTTGGATCTTGGCTATAACTCCAACTTGTTGCCAAAAGTGTCATCAATATGACGACTAAAAAACTTATTACATTTTTTTTCATTCTTTCCTCCTTGTTAATAAATAATTTAATTATTAGAACTCAAACTTTATTGCCTTACTTAACAATACTACGCAACTTGAATAAATAACATTTAAATGTCAAGTACTGATATAGCATTTTCTGAAACTATAAATATCATGCAAATATTATTATCTTAAAGTGTGAAAAACTTAATATTTAAGTTGTTATTATTCAGTGGCTTATTATCCAATTTTGTGTTTGCTCAATTAGAGCCACAACCAGAGCTTTTGGTTACATTTACACAAAAAAATGTTAAGCTCTATTTAAATGATAAATATTGGGGAATCTTTTCAAGAAGCACTTTAATAAAACCAATTCCACGTGGCGAGCTTAGAATTAAAGTTGAGTGCGAAGGATTTTTTGCTGACTCAATTACATTTGAAATTAATCGCAGTATTAGATATAGCCATAATTTTAAACTTCGTTCAACTTCATCTGGATTATTAAAAATAAAATCGGAGTTAATGGTTTTTGTTGAAGTTGATGGAGATAATTTAGGAAGAAACCGCCCAGAAGGATTTGTACTTTCAGCAGGCGCACGAAATTTAAAATTAACCCGTAAAGGATATGTCCCTTATGAAGAGTTGATTGATGTCACAGAAGGGGAAGAGATCATTCGCGATATTAATTTGGAGTCAAAATCTATGAATGAAGCATTATATCGTTCTGCAGTTTTACCTGGATGGGGTCAGAAATATTCTGACCGCGATCCAACTTTTGTGCAATATTCAAATATCGGTGCAATTGCATCAATTGCCGGAGTTCAACTTATGTATTCATACTACACTTCACAGTGGAATAAAAGTTATGATAATTATATTAATGCAAGTACAGTTGAAAATGTAGATAAATATCGTAAAGAAGTAGATAAATACCACGCATCGATGGAAGGGATGATAAAAGCACGAAATGTTACAATTGCATTATTTATTTTTACTTATTCATACAACTTGCTTGATATAATTGTGAACGATCCATCAATAACTGCAAAAAATGAAATAGAAATAAAAAATAAAAATTCTCCAAATCATAATATTGCTTTATCGTTTAAAAACGGTCAACCACAAATTGGTTATCAATTAACATTTTAATGGAACAATCTTTTAAAAAATATCTTGTATTATTGGTGTGCCTATTTCTTACTATTTTTTTAGTTGATTGTACAACTCCAAAACAAAAATCTTTTAATAGTCCTTATGATCCGTTGAGCGATGTTTACGATTCTGCAATTGTTGTAATTACAGGCGGTCCTGATAGTCTTCAAATATTTAAAAATACCAGAAGTGTTTCATTTAATTACAGAGCAACAAATGCAACCGAGTTTTTGGAATATAAATTAAACACAATGCCAAACTGGGTTAATCCATTAAAAGATTCTCTTTTTGCTTATGTAAAAGATTCAACACTAATTTTTCCTCAGCTTGATGATGATACTTACACAATATTTTTTCAAGCAAAGCATAAAAATAAAAGAGATTCAGCTTCTGTAAAACCCCGAACATTTAAAATTGATAGCTTATCTACTCCTTCATTATTTTTAAGTCCCGGATATCAACGTGTAAAACGAGGTTCAACAAATTCAATTTATTGCAAAGTAAAAGAAATTCCAGCTTTATTAAGTTCGCGCGTAATTATTACTTACGATAAAAATTTAGTAACTGTAGATTCTTTTGCAACTGTGAATTCATTTTTGAAAAAAAATGGTGGCACTCCAATTACATTTGTTAAAAAAGATTCTGGCAAAGTTGAAGTAAACTTGGCAGTTGCAATGGGCTCGCCACTTGGTGTAAGTGGAACTGGAGCTTTGTTTGAATTGATTTATAAAACAAATGTTCGTGGTGTTGCAACATTTCAATTTTTGAATGATTCGACAGTTGCAAAAGATACAGCTGATAGAGTTATCACAATGCAGAGTTTTGATAAAGCAACAATTTATATAGATTAAAAAATGAAGAAATTATTTTTAAATATATTTTTCTTTATTTCGTTAACAGGTTTTGTTATTTCTCAAAACCAACCTCCGACTATTTCTAATATCACCACAAAAACTATAAATGAAGATGCAAACACTGGTGTAATTAATTTTACAGTTAGCGATGATCTTACAGCTGTTGGAAGTTTAACTCTAACAGGTAGCTCGGGTGATGTAACAATAGTACCAAATGAAAACATAGTTTTTGGTGGTTCAGGAGCAAATAGAACTGTTACTGTTACTCCTGCTGCAAATCAAAATTCTAGTAACGGAATAGTTATTACAGTAACGGTCTCTGATGGAACTTTAACAGCATTTGATAATTTTTTAGTTGTAATTAATCCTGTAAATGATATTCCAACAATCTCACCTCCAGCAAACCAAACAATTAATGAAGATGCTGCAGGTGGAACAGGAAGTTTGGCTTTTACAATTGGGGATGTTGAACACCCCGATGGTTTAACAGTAACTTCAAGCTCTAGCAATACTACAATCATACCCCTTTCAGGAATAGTACTTGGAGGAGGAAGTGGTACAAATAGAACAATTACTGTAACTCCAGCCGCTAATCAATTTACAACTTCACCAGTTACAATAACTTTGACAGTTACAGACCCTAATGATGCTACTACTAATGGAACAATGACGATCACGATACTTGCAGTAAACGATGTCCCAAGTTTTACAAAAGGAGCTAATGTAGAAGTATTACAAAATTCTTCTGCGTATAGTCAAGCATGGGGAACAAGTTTAAGCACTGGACCATCAAATGAGTCAAGTCAAGTTTTATCTTTCACTGTTACTAATAATGCAAATGCATTATTTTCAGTTCAACCGGCTGTAAGTGCAAGTGGTGTTTTAACTTTTACACCTGCAACAGGCCAAACAGGAACTGCAACTGTAACAGTTTCTGTTCAAGATGATGGAGGGACAGCAAATGGCGGGACTAACACAAGTGCAAGTCAAACTTTTACAATTTTAATTGCTGCTGTTAATCAAGTGCCGACTATAAATGTAATTTCAAATATTACTATTTTAGAAGATGCCGGTGTGCAAACTGTTAACATGGCAGGTATCAGTAGAGGTGTTGGTGATGCAAGTGCACAAACTATTACAATAACTGCAACTTCAAATAGTACTTCAATAGTAGGCAACCCAACTGTCACATATACTTCTGAAAATGCAACAGGATCTTTAGCTGTAACACCTGCTGCAAATACAAACACAAGTAGTGGGCCTGTTACAATTACTGTTAGAGTTCAAGATAATGGAGGTGTTTTATTTAATGGAATTGATACAGTAAAAACCACTTTTCAAGTAAATATTACTGCTGTAAATGATGAACCAAGTTTTACTAAAGGTGCAAATGTAACTGTAATGCAAAACTCAAGCGCTTATAGTCTAGCTTGGGCAACAAATTTAAGTAGAGGGGGTGGTTCGGATGAAGATTCACAAGCTTTAACTTTTACAGTTACAAATAATGCAAACACATTATTTTCAGTTCAACCTGCAGTCAACGCGAGTGGAGTATTAGCTTTTACTCCGGCAACTAATCAAGTTGGTACTGCAACAGTAACACTTTCAATTCAAGATGATGGTGGAACTGCAAACAGTGGAAATAACTCAAGCGCAAATCAAACTTTTACAATTACAATAGCACAAGTAAACCAAGAACCGACTATTGATAATTTAAGTACCTTAACAATTCTTGAAGATGCAGCACAACAAACTGTAAACTTAAATGGAATAAAAAGTAATGGATCTAATTTAGCATGGGAAACAAATCAAGCATTAACAGTTACTGCAACATCAAGCAATACTACTATAATACCTGATCCAACAGTAACATATAATAGCGCGGCAACAACTGGCTCACTTGCTTATACACCAAATGCAAATCAATATGGTACTGTTACAATTTCTGTTACAGTTACAGATAATGGTGGAACTGCAAATAGTGGCGATGATGCAATCACAAAAACATTTACAGTTACAGTTACAAATGTTAATGATATACCAAGTTATACTGCTGGCGGTGCCCAAACTATCTTAGAAGATGCTGGTGGGCAAAGTGTAAGTTGGGCAACAAATTTAAATAAAGGAACTAATGAAGCATCTCAAATTCTATCTTTTGTAATTCAAAATAATACTAACACTGCACTTTTTTCTGCAGGACCTGTAATTGATGCAAGTGGGACTTTAACTTATACTACTGCAACAAACAAAGTTGGTGTTGCAACAGTAACGGTTTACTTACAAGATGATGGTGGAACTGCAAATAGTGGTGTAGATAATACAAGTGACGATCCAAAAAGTTTTACAATAACAGTTACTGGCGTAAATGATGAACCAATAATAAATTCCGTATCTGATATTTCTGTTGATGAAGATGCATCGGCACAAACCATCTCTTTATCTGGAATTGGTGCAGGAGGAGGAACAGATGAAAATAGTCAAACCCTGGCTCTATCAATAACTTCGAGCAACACAAATATAATTCCAACACCAACAATTTCTTATGCAAGTGCAAATCCGACAGGAACAATTAATTTTACTCCGGCTGCAGATCAATTTACTTCTGGCACACCAGTTGTTTTAACTGTTACACTCACTGATAATGGTGGAACAGCAAATAGTGGAGATGACACAAAAGTTATTACAATAAATGTAACTGTAACTTCTGTAAATGATCAGCCGACACTTGCAGATATTTCAAACCCGACTGCGGTTTTGGAAGATGCAGGTGGAAATATAACTGTAAATT
Source organism: Bacteroidota bacterium (assembly GCA_027622375.1). Lineage (GTDB taxonomy): Bacteria > Bacteroidota > Ignavibacteria > UBA10030 > UBA8401 > SXSI01. The sequence continues at coordinate 177,980 of JAQCAB010000001.1, read as the reverse complement.
TAAGTGGAATTGGATCTGGTGCAGCAAACGAAACACAAACTTTATCCGTTACTGCAACGTCAAGTGATGCAGCAGTTATTCCAAACCCAACAGTAATATACACAAGTGCAAATAATACAGGAAGTTTAACTTTAACTCCGCAAGCAGATCAAAATGGGACAATTACAATTACAGTAACAGTTAGTGATGGTGGTTCAACAAATAGTTCAATTTCAAAAACATTTCAAGTAACAATAACTCCAGTAAACGATTCACCAAGTTTTACAAAAGGTGCAAACCAAACAGTTCTTGAAGATGTTACAACTCAAACAATTTCGAGTTGGGCAACAAATATAAAGAAGGGACCAACGAGTTCAAGTATAACAAATGAAAATTTACAAACACTAAATTTTGTAATTTCCACAAATACCAATACAGCATTGTTTGTTGAGCAACCTGCAATTTCGGCAACTGGCGATTTAACTTTTAGACCAGATTTAAATAAAAATGGCTCTGCAACCATAACTGCATATTTAGATGATAATGGTGGGACTGCAAATGGTGGTGACAATTCAACTTCTGATGCGCCAATAACTTTTACAATTACTGTTACTGCAGTAAATGATGAGCCAACTTTAACAAAACCAGTTGATATAACAATTGATGAAGATGCTGTAACACAAACTGTAAATTTAGCTGGCATTGGTGTTGGTGGCGGTTCAGATGAAGTTGGGCAATTTTTAATTGTTTCAGCTACATCAAATACAACCACAATAATACCAACTCCAACTATCACTTCGTACACAAGTCCGAATGCAACTGGCACTTTAACATTTTCTCCAGTTGCAAATAAAAATACTTCAGGAATTAGCCCCATAGTTCTTACAGTAAGAGTTACTGATGATGGTGGAACAGCAAATAGTGGAGACGATGTAGTTGAAAAAACTTTTAATGTTACAATTAATTCTGTAAATGATGCGCCCACTTATGTTGCAATCAGCGACTCAACAATTTTTGAAAATTTAGCAACAGGAACTGATATTGGAACTCTCAGCTCAACTGATCCTGATGGAGATGTTAATTTTACTTATTCATTAGTTTCCGGTGCTGGGTCAAACGATAACGCATCTTTCCAAATTGTTGGAGATAAGCTTAAATCAAATGCAATTTACAATTACGAAGTAAAATCAAGTTATACAATTCGGGTACAAACTTTAGACCAGGGAGCTTTATCATTCCAAAGAATTATCCCAATTACAATTAAGGATGCAAATGACACACCAACAAATATTGCAATTAATGATTCTACAATACTTGAAAATTTACCGACAAACACAACAATCGGAACATTGAGTTCAACAGATGAAGATGCTGGTCAAAGTTACACATATACTTTTGTAACAGGCACAGGCTCGGATAATAATTCTTCATTCACAATAACTGGTGATCAGTTAAAATCGAATGCTGTTTTTGATTACGAAGTAAAATCAAATTATACAATTCGTGTTCGTACAACAGATTCTGGAACACCAGCAAAATTTTTTGAAAGAGCAATAACAGTTGTAATTGAAAATGATAATGATGCTCCAACTTGGATTGCGATAGATGACTCAACAGTTGCAGAAAATGAAGTTGTTGGAACGAAAGTTGGAATATTATCAACAACCGATGCAGATGTTGGGCAAACACATACTTACACTTTTGTTGCAGGGACAGGTGCTGATGATAATGCAAAATTTACGATTGCAGGTGATCAACTTAAAACAAACGAAGTTTTTAATTTTGAAGTAAAAAGTAGTTACACTGTTCGAATTCGCACAACAGATAACGGCACACCGGGAAAAACTTTTGATAGAGCAATCCCGATTACAATTGATAATGTAAATGACACACCAACTTGGATAACAATAAGTGATTCATCAATTGCAGAAAATGAACCAGATGATATAGTAATCGGAACTTTATCAACAACAGATGAAGATGCAAATCAATCTTTTACATACACACTTGTAACAGGATTAGGTTCCGATGATAATGCTTCTTTCCAAATTTTAAATGACAAACTTAAAGCAAAAGAAAGTTATAATTACGAAGCCAAAAATCAATATACAATCAGAATACGAACCACAGATTCTGGCACACCTGCAAAATTTTTTGAAAGAGCAGTTACAGTTTTAATTGAAGATGTAAATGAACAACCAGTTCTTGTTTATCCCGAAAGTTCATCAGTAAGAATTGCAATTTCGAATACTTTAAAATGGAGAAAAGTTTTAGGTGCAATTGATTACAGAATGGAAATTTATGAGCAGCCACACACAGCAACTACAATTGATACTACTTTAACTCCTTTTTTTAGTGGTGATATTACAGGTGGCGATACAGTAAAAGCAATTACAAATTTTAAAAATTATAAAAAATATTTCTGGCGAGTTAGATCGCGTGATAATAGAAATAATATAAGTTTTTGGTCTTTTGTTTGGAATTTTAGAACTTTAATTGGTGCACCAATTCATCTAAGCCCGACTGATAAAAAACTTTGGGTAAAAGTTCGTGATACTTTACAATGGAAAGATACTGCAAAAGTTGCAACAAGATATGATTTACAAATTTCTCAAACTTCTGGATTTACAACAGGTGTGCGTGATGTTGCAGATATTGATTCAAGTTTAAAAATACATTATTACGATTCTTTGACCACAAATTTAACTTATTACTGGAAGATGCGTGCGCGAAATTTGACAGACACAAGTTTGTGGTCAACTGCATGGGAGTTTAGAGTTGTTCCTAGAAAACCACAAGTTGATTCTGTTGTTGTAGCTAAAAACCAATTTAATTTTGCATCAGACAGTTTAAGAATTTTATATTATCCGAATGGAGATTTGGGTGATACTGCATCATTAGTTTTGGAATACTCACTTAATAATGGTTCAACTTGGTTTGCAACAACAAATATTTTAGTTACAAAAGAAAAATTTGCTATATCAAGTATTCCAACTTTAATGGGGTGGCTTTCTAAAAAAGATTTTTCGTTTATTGAAAATGATTCAGTAAAATTAAGAGTTACATTAATAGGTATTGGTGGAACGGGTAATCCAACTGCATCAAGTGTATTTTCTTTAGACAACAACCCACCAGCATTTAGTGGAATTACTTCGGCATTTGCTGAAACTACAGGTAATGCAATTACAATTACATGGCTTAAAGGAACAGATAAAAATTCGCCACTCAGATATTATATTTATTATGTTCAAACGGATTCTACTTTAATAGATTACAACTCACCAAGAGATAGTATAATTGATGATTCTCCAACTACGCACACAAAAACAATAACTGGATTCCAAAATTATAAAAAATATTTTCTTGCTTTGCGAGCTCGAGATAGAGCAGATAATTTTGATAAAAATGAAATTCTTAAAAGAGCAACTCCGTCGAAACCGGTTAGACTACTTTCAGTAACAACACCTCAAAAAATTGTAAAAGATTCTGTTTACATTCCATTTTTGGTTAACGCTGCAAATGATGATACAATTACATTTGTCGGAGAGTTTAGTAAAAATGATGGTGTCTCATGGTTCTCAGTAGCACAACTTGGTGGAAGAGCTACAAAAGTTTCAAATTCAAATTTTAATGATTCAGTTTTGTGGCGCACAAAAAGTGATGGTGAGTTTATTGAATCGCAAACAACCAAATTCCGTTTGACTGCATATGGTTTAGCAGTAAATAGTCAACCACTTACAACAAATAAATTTACAGTTGATAATACTCCTCCAATGATTGATAGTATAAAATCAGTTGTAAATAACACTCAAAATATTGCAGGCAGTGTTACAGTAAGTTGGACAAAATCAACAGATATGAGTTCTCCAACATCATATCAATTATATGTAACTGAAACATCAATATATAATAGTAATACACCAACAAGAGTTTTCCCAATTACTAAACCAACAAGTGATATTGACTCGATGTGGATTCCAAAATTGAAAGCAATGACAAAACATTATTTCACATTATGGTATAGAGATTCTCTCGGAAATCTTGACAGCACAAAAGTTGCAAAGGCAAAACAATTTACAACTGGTATTTTAACTGACTATACAAATGATGGAAGAATTTTAACGGAAGATCTTGCAATTTTTAGTAACGCTTGGAAAACTGGAAATAAAAATGTTGGCGATATTTCTCCATATCGGGGAACTTTCCCGGTTATTTCGATTGATAATGATGGCTTAATTGATCTTGAAGATTTAACATTATTTGTTAGAATTTGGAACTGGGCATTTATAAATGGAAAAGGGGGAACCGTAAACTCAACTATTGCAAAAGAAAATAATGCCAATATTTCAGAAAAAAGTATTTTTGCTGGTGAAACAAAATCTTTAAATGATGGAAGAACAATTGCAATCCCTATTTTCGCAAGTGGAGTAAAAAGTTTTGATGCGATGAGTTTGACTTTAAACTTTAATACAAATGCTGTAAAAGTTGATTCGTTTGTGCTGAATACAAATCTTAAAAAATATTTTGGTGAATCAATTGTTGCAATGTTTAATTCACACTCTAAATATGGACTTACAACAACTGCATTTGCAAATCTTGGAAATAAAGATTTATCGCCAGAAGCTTCAACCGAGCTTGGAAATATTTATATCTCAATTCTAAATAATAATTTTGAAGGTAATTTAAATGGCGCTTTCGAAATCTATTCTGTTTCAAAAAATATTAATCAAAATGGAAACCTATCTGTAAATTATTCAGCAAAACCTGTATTGCCAAAGAATTTTAGTTTGGAACAAAATTATCCAAATCCATTTAATCCAAAAACAAATATTAAATACTCACTCCCAATTGAAAGTAAAGTTAAAATCGAAATTTATAATTTACTTGGCGAAAAAATTACAGAACTTGTTAATGATGTACTTCCAGCGGGGAATCATACAATTAGTTGGAATGCAAACCAATCTAGCGGAATGTATTTTTACAGAATTGAAGCCGAAGCAATTGATAAATCAAAACGATTTGTGCAAACTAAAAAAATGTTGTTCTTAAAATAACTTTTGTTTTAACAGCAAAATTGTTTCATTTTTACCCTCTCAAAAAATCTATTAATAAATTATAAGAGAATAAAATTATGTTTAAAAAATTAATATTTACTTTTTTACTTATTACTTCATTCACATTATCACAATCTAAATGGACAATTGACGCAACACATTCAAACATAAAATTTAGCATTGTGCATTTGATGATAAGTGAAGTTGAAGGAAATTTTAAAAAATTTGAAGGAGAGGTTTTATCTGAAAAAGAGGATTTTACTGGCAGTAAAGTAAATTTTACAATTGAGGTAAACTCAATTAATACTGATAATGAGATGCGTGATAATCATTTAAAAAGTGATGATTTTTTTAGCGCTCAAAAATATCCCACAATAAAATTTGAAGGAACTTCTTTTACAAAAATAAGTGATAAAAAATATAAATTGAGTGGAAATCTTACAATGAGAGATATTACAAAACCTGCAGTTATGGATGTTACTTATTTTGGAACAATAAAAGATGGACGTGGAAATTTAAAAGCAGGCTTTAAAGCATTAACTTCAATTAGCCGTAAAAATTTTGGTGTAATTTGGGATAAATTAACCGAAGCTGGTGGTGTAGTTGTAAGCGATAATGTTGATATTGTTTGCAATATCCAACTTCGTAAAAATTAATTAAGGAATTTATTTTATCAAACCACTTCATAAACTGAAGTGGTTTTTTATTTTAATGGCGTGTGAACTTCAACTGAATTATTTTTTGGCGAGTATCACTGGCATTCTATCATGAATTGTGCTAATAAATTTATTTGGAGAAGTTGTAATAATTGAAAATGTAAATTTTTCTTTTCCATCTTCAGTTTTCCATTCGTCCCAAATTCCTGCAAAAGCAAAAAGTTCACGTTTTTTTAATTTAATCCTAAAAGGTTGTTTAGTTTTTTCATCTCGTTTCCATTCGTAAAAACTATCTGCGGGGATTAAACATCTTTTTTTCTTTATAGAATTTCTGAATGATGGTTTTTCAAAAATAGTTTCTCCTTGGTAGTCGAATCATTAATGAATATATTTGTACTTCATTTAACAATTATAAAACAATTTTATTATGGCACAGCATAAATCGTCAATAAAAAGAATTCGTTCCACTGCGAAAAAAACTGAAAAAAATCTTTCGAAAACTTCGAAGTTAAAAACAGTTATTAAAAAAGTTAGAACCTCAAAAACTAAAGAAGAAGCATCAAAAAATTTACAAATTGCAATTAGTTATTTGGATAAACTTGGCAAAAAAGGTGTTATTCATAAAAATAAAGCTGCAAACCAAAAGTCAAAATTATCGCGACTTTTGAATAAACAAAAATAATTATTTTCCCTCTTTTTTTAGTTTTGCAACTTCAATTGCTTTAAGTTTTAATTCTTCAATCCTTTTTACAAATTCATCTTTTTGATCGGGACGTTTTTGAATTAAAGTTTTATATAATTCAATTGCATCTGAGAATTCCTCTTGATTTGCGTAAATTTCTGCTAATGTTGGCGTTACAATAAATGGTTCAAAAAGTTCAATATCAGGTAAAGTTGAGTTTTCAGAAACTTCAACTGGTGTAATTTTTTCGGCTTGCGAAAGTAGTTGCGCAAGCTCATCCATTTGATTAATATTTTCTTCTTCAGTTTGAATTTTTTTAATACTTAAAAATTCATCAATTGTAATTAATTCATTTTCTGGGATTTTGACTTCGTGAGTTTTTTCAAATTCTTCAAATTGAGGAAAATTAATTTTTTCTGGTTCAGTTAATTTTTCTTCAGGAATGTTTTGAATTAATTTTACCGCAATTTGGTTTGTTGGCGATTTTTGGATTGCAGTTAAAAAATTATTTTTTGCAGATATAAAATTGCCAAGCTTTAAATTAATTTTTCCTAAAACAACATAAGCCGCAGCATAATCGGGATATTTTTCAATTCCATTTTGACAAAGAAGAAGAGCTTCATCAGTTTTATTTAAAGACAATAATGCGTCAGCTAATCTTGCAAATAAAGGGGAAGCAGGATTTTGTTTTAACTTTTCTGTTAAAAAATTAATTTCGTTATCCGAAAAAGTTTTTGTTGCAATTGTTGTCATTTATTAAATAAAAATGCCGATAAAATTTTTACCGGCATGTATTATACAAGGAACTTATTTTTAAAGCAATTTTATGCAGAAGCAACTTCTCGTTGTAGAAGAGCTGTGCGAGTTAAATTAAATCTATCAAAAAATGCTACTCTCAAACTTTGATATGACATGAATGCAAATCCTGTAAAAAATAATAATTGAAAAGGAATCGATGCTAATTCTAAATAATAGATTGCTGAAACAACACCGCCAAAACAATAAACTGCAAGTGCAAACTCTACCCAAACAGTCCAGTGGATTTTTTTAATTGTGTAATTATTATTTTTCCAGGAATCATTTTTTTCTTTTATGCTATATTTTGGTGTTCTTATAAATTCAGATTTTTTTCCGAATAATCCTTCTAAAACAGCACGAGTATTATTTACTGCAAACCCCATGCTACCAGCCATAAATAGTGGGAAGAAAGAAATTCTCCTTTGCCAATCTTCGTAAATATCTTTTTGGGAATAAAGATAAAATAAAAATGAACCGATAAAAGCAAAAATAAAAATCGACATAAATTGGAAATAACTTTCATAGCCACCATAATGTTTTATAAAGATAAGTGGTGTATTTAAAATTGCTGCAACCAAAATAAATGGGAAAACAAAATTATTTGTTAAATGGAAAACCGAATGAATTTTTTTTCTCAAAGGTAAATCAGATTTTAAAACTTTTGGTAAAAGTTTTATTGCAGTTTCAATTGCACCTTTTGTCCATCTAAATTGTTGAGATTTTAAAGCATTAATTTCGGCAGGTAATTCTGCAGGCGAAACAACATCTCTTAAAAATTTAAATTTCCATCCTTTTAATTGTGCGCGATAACTTAAATCCAAATCTTCAGTCAAAGTATCTGCTTGCCAATTGCCGGCATCCATGATACAACTTTTACGCCACACGCCACCGGTTCCGTTAAAGTTTATAAAAAATCCTGCTTTGTTTCGTATATTTTGCTCAATTACAAAATGACCATCAAGTGCAAGAGCTTGAACACGAGTTAGAATTGAATAGGTTTCATTTAAATGCTCCCATCTTGTTTGAACCATTCCAGTTTTTTTATCAGAATAAAAGTATGGAATTGTTTTCATCAGAAAATAATTTTTGGGAACAAAGTCAGCATCAAAAATTGCAACAAATTCACCTTTTGCTTTTTCAAGTCCTTCTTTTAATGCGCCAGCTTTAAATCCTTTTCGATTTGTTCTGTGAATGTGAATAATGTCAAATCCCAAATTTTGTTTTTCTTTTACAATATTTTCAACAATTGAAACTGTGTCATCAGTTGAATCATCAAGAACTTGGATTTCAAGTTTATTTTTTGGGTACTCAATTTCACAAACCGAATCCAACAATCTTTGAGCAACATATTTTTCGTTGAACATTGGCAATTGAATTGTAACATGAGGTAATTCGTTCGGCAAATCGGGTTGAATAGTTTTATTAAATCTGTGTTTATAATAATGGAAGACCATTATAAAACCGTGCGATCCAAAAATAAAAAGCACTAAAAGTGAAATAAAATAAAGAGTTAATATTGTGTCAATCATTTTGATTAAATGTTATGTGATTAAAAATTTTTCAATTTACCAATTCGAAACTGTTTGAATAAAAACATCTTCAGTAATTTTGCGGATCGCTTCCGAAATTGCATCCTGCCTTTTTGTAAAATCTCCTGTTTTATAATCTCCCCAGTTTGCAAAATCTTTTTCCCAAACAATTTTGCGAAGTTGTAAATCCTGAAAAGTTATTTTTGTGGAGATTGTAATTCTTCGGGTATCAACACGTTCTCCTTTTTCAATAACAGATGGCGCGTCACTAATTGCAACAACTGTTCCTTCGATTATAGCATCCGCTGTTGTTCTGTCTGAAATAGAAAGTGTGTTATCGTTAATAAAAAGGTCGGTTAATTTTTTTGTGATTTCCTCTTTTATATTTGGTTCGCCAAATCCACTTTGATCTTGCAAAAGAGGAATTGCAATTGTCTTCATATGAACAGGAACCGATGAACCCGTAAATGAATACACGCAACCGATAAAAATTAAGAATATCAAAAACCAAAAACTATTTTTCATAATAATCCATATTCTTTAATTTTTCGATAAAGTGTACGTTCACTGATTTTTAATTTTTTTGAAGCAAGACGTCTGTTACCATGAAAGTTTTCCAAAGTTTCGGTTATTAATTTTCTTTCCATTTCATCAAGAGAACAATTGTGAGCTGGAAGAGCTGTTAGATTTTCAACACCGTTTTGAGAAACCAAATTTTTATCTTTTAAAATATTTTTGATTTCATAGATATCATTTTTTAAATCTACTAAAGCGCGATAAATTAAAACTCTTTCTTCCAATTCATTTTTAATTGGATAAAGCTGTAGCCCACGTTCTGTTTCTAGAGAATTCTGAGATTCATATTTTTTTAGAAAGTTTTCAATATCACTTTGAGAAATTAAATTTGCATGATTAATTACTAATAAACTTTCAATAACATTTTTTAATTCGCGCACATTACCTGGCCAATAATATTCTTTTAAAATTTCCAAGGCGCCATCAGCAAAACCTGTAAAAGTAATTTTATTGCGAATTGAAAAATCAGCAGAAAATTTATTTGCGAGTTCAATTATATCTTCAACTCTTTCGCGCAAAGGTGGAATATGAATATTGACAGTTCGCAGTCTATAAAATAAATCAGCTCTAAATAATTTATTTGAAACAAGAGTTTGCAAATTTTTATTTGTTGCAGCTATTACACGAACATTTACTTTTTTTGGAAGCGATGAACCAACTCTCATAAATTCACCATTTTCCAAAATCCGTAAAAATTTTACTTGAGTGCTTAAAGGTAATTCACCTATTTCATCAAGGAAAATCGTGCCATTTTCTGCTAACTCGAAATATCCTTTTCGTAATTCAATTGCTCCAGTAAACGATCCTTTTTCGTGTCCAAAAAGTTCGCTCTCAATAATTCCTTCCGGGATTGCACCGCAATTAACAGTGATAATTGGTTTTTTTGAACGAGAACTATTTGAGTGAATTGCATGGGCAACTAATTCTTTCCCAACTCCACTTTCGCCTGTAATTAAAACCGCAATATCTGTAATTGCAACTTGTTTAATTACATTATTAATTTCCTGCATTTCGGAAGATTTTGAAATTAATAAATTCGGAGCGAGCTGATTATTTACTTCTAAATTTTGCATTTATCTTTTTACAAAAAATGCATCAATTTGATGTTTTTGTTTTAGTTCTATAATAAATTCGCGAGCTGATTTTTCGGTTTCAAATCCCTCAACAACTACAACAAATAAAATTGTTGTAGTCTCTTTTTTTTGAATTGATGTTTTTTTCCCAAGTGATTTAAAAAAGTTTGCTTTCACTTTTGCATTTTCTTCATTTACAAAAGCGCCAACTTGAACTGCAAATGGAGATATTTTATTTTCAGTTTCTTTTGAAATCTCTGAAGGTAAATTATTTTCTTCCTTTTCTTCAAAAACCAATGTTTGTTTTTCAAGCCCAACTTTTTTTTGTGGAATTTGTAAATATTCAGAATTTGGAAATTGTTCTTTTAATTTCGAAAATATTTCATCACTTCTTTTATAAAGTCCAATTGCATAATTGTATTCATAAATTCTATAAAGCGCGTCATCAGCCCATTCGCTTTCGCGAAATTGATTTACTATTTGCTCGTACATTTTTACAGCTTTTGCGCCATCAACTGTTAATATTGCTTTTAAATAAATTACACTCGCATTATTTGGATATTTAGTTTCAAGAGTTGGAAGTTCTTTTAAAATATTTTCGGCGTTGCCATTATAAACAGATAAAATTTTTTCTTTAATAATATCGTTTGGAGATTGTGATTGAATTAAAAAGAAAACAGCAAAAATAAATTTTATCATTCTACAATCTTCCCAAAAAGTGTTGCAGAATTTGACTTTTCAATTACAACATTTATATAATCACCACGATTAATATTTCCTTTTTTAAAGACTACAATTTTATTTGTGTCTGTTCTACCTGTCCAATCAGAAGATGATTTTGAGCTTTCCTTTTCAGTTAAAACGTTAAAAGTTTTTCCAATTAGAGTTTTATTAATTTCAGTAGCGATATTATTTTGAAGATCGATTATTTCACTTAATCTTGCTTGTTTTATTTCTTCTGGAACAGAATCTCCCATTTCCCAAGCTTTTGTATTTTCGCGTGGAGAGTATTTAAACATATATGCGCCATCATATTTAACATTATTTAAAAAATCGAGTGTTAATTTATGATCTTCATCAGTTTCAGTCGGGAATCCAACAATAAGATCAGTTGAAAGACCAACTTCAGGAATTTGCTTTTTTATTTTTTCAATTAAATTTTGATAATGTTCGATTGAATAACTTCGATTCATTAATTTCAGAATTCTATTTGAGCCTGATTGAACAGGTAAATGAATATTGTTGCAAATATTTTTATGTGTCGCAATTGTTTCAATTAATTTATCCGACATATCTTGCGGATGAGAAGTTGTAAAACGAATTCTAAGATTTTGATCAACTAAACTTACCTCACACATTAAATCTGCAAAATCATTTTCACCATCTAAATATGAATTTACATTTTGACCAATTAAAGTAATTTCTTTAAATCCAGTTGCGCTAAGTTGATGAACTTCTTCAACAATACTTTTAAATGATCTACTTCTTTCTCGTCCACGAGTGAAAGGAACAACACAGAATGTGCAAAATTTATCGCAACCACGCATAATCGAAATCCATGCATTAATTCCATTTGTTCTAAGTGGAGTAATGTCATCATAAGTTTCAACTCTTGATAAACGAACTGCAATTCCAGTAGTTCCATTTTCTGCATCATTAATTAATTCAGGTAATTTTCTATATTCATCTGGACCGACAACTAAATCAACAATATTATTTTTTTCAATTAATTCACTTCGTAATCTTTCGGCCATGCAACCAACAATCCCGATTACAACTGCAGGATTTTTCTTTTTATAAAATTTTAAATGATTTAAACGATCATGAATTTTTTTTTCAGCATTATCACGAACACTGCAAGTGTTTAAAATAATCACATCAGCATTATCAGGTTTTTCAGAAAGTTTATATCCTTTTTGATTCAATAAACCGGAAATAATTTCGCTGTCTGCAATATTCATTTGGCAGCCATAAGTTTCTACGTACAACGCTTTAGAAAGTGTTGGATTTTCTACTATATCATGCATAATTAGAAAACAAAAATAACACCTATACTGACAAATAGTCAAACAAAAATCAGAGTATTAATAAAATTTAATTAATCAAAAAATCTTTTATTTATTAATACATCATTGATCGAATAAAATATTAATGAAAACAAATAGTTTTCAGAAATCTGGGGAATTCAATTATTCCTAATTTTAACTTGACTTTATAACAATATTCCGTACTTTAGGCGAAATAGTGGGTAAGAGTGGGTAGTTGCGGATGAAGAAAAAAACACTATTGGAGAAAAGAAAAAAATGTCATCGTTTATTGGATCGTATACATATGCTGTAGACGCAAAAGGGAGAATTAATATCCCTGCGCGCATGAAGAAAAACATTTCGCCAAATGCAAACGAAATGTTTATAATCACACGTGGTTACGAAGAATGTTTATTTTTGTACCCACATGATGAATGGATAAAAGTTGAAGAATCAATCCGAAATTTAATTTCAGCAGATCCGCAACATAGATTTATTGCCCGGACTTTACTTGAATGGGCAACAGAATCTACTCTTGATAAACAATCTAGAATTGTAATTCCAAAAGAGTTGCTACAGTTCGCACATATTACAACAGATGTAAAAATAATTGGGGTGTTAGATAGAATTGAAGTTTGGAATCCCAAGTTATTCGATACATATAAACAAAAACAGCAACAAAGTTACGAAGATGTTGCTGCGCAAGTTTTTAAAAAATAATTCTATTGATTTTCTTAATGTGGAAAATAAAACTACAATTTATCATAAACCAGTTTTGCTTAGAGAAACTATTTCAAATCTCATCACAGATAAAAACGGAATTTATGTTGATTGCACTCTCGGTGGTGGTGGTCATACAAACGAGATACTTAAACAACTTTCACAAAATGGAAAAGTTATTGCAATCGATCGAGATGAAGATGCAATTAAATTTGTTAAAACAGAATTTGTTTATTGGATTAATAAAGGGCAATTAATTATTGTGAAAAGTAAATTTCAAAATATTGTTAATGTTTTAAATGAAAATAATATTTCGAAAGTAAATGGAGTTGTTGCAGATTTGGGTGTTTCGTCTTTTCAAATTGAGTCAAGTGAAAGGGGATTTTCATATTTACATCAATCAGAATTAGATATGAGAATGGATAAATCTCAACCAATAAACGCTAAAGATATAGTTAATAATTACAGCCAAGAAAAACTTGTTGAGATATTTTTTAAATATGGCGAAGAACCATTTTCAAAAAGAATTGCAAGAAAAATATTTGAAACAAGAAGTATTTCTAAAATTGAAAAAGTAAATGATTTAATTAGTGTTATTGAAAAATGTTACAAAGGCAAACATTTAATCAAATGTATTTCCAGAATTTTTCAAGCAATTAGAATTGAAGTAAATAAAGAATTAGATGAGTTAATTAACTTACTTGAATTCTCAAAAAATATTTTACTTCCAAAATCAAGAATTGCAATAATTTCCTATCACTCATTGGAAGATAGAATTGTAAAACAATTTTTTGTGAACAACTCTAAAAATTATGAAAGATCATCTCATAAATTAATTCCAAATAAAATAATTGAACCAATTTTTAATTTATTAACTAAAAAACCAATTATTCCATCGGAAGAAGAAGTAAAAAATAACAAACGTTCGCGTAGTGCAAAACTAAGAATTGCAGAAAAAAATTAATGGCAAATAGTAATCAAAATATTTTGGATGATCGACGATATGTTTATAGCGAACATAATTCGAAAGTTGAAAAAATTAGTGATGAAAATTCCGAATCAAAAAATCGACCGGTTTATAAACGCAAACATTCTACATTTAATATTGTGAGTTGGATGTTTGTTTTTGCAGTCACTGCATTACTTTATATAGGTAATGTTATTAAGGTTGAAAGTTTGGCAAAAGAAGTTGGCGAGTTAAAGACAACTCATAAAAAAAATCGAAATATTAATCAGCTTTTACAGGCGGAAATAAACCGAAAATCTAGCATCGAAAAAATTTCGGTTGTTGCTTCAAATCTATTGCAAATGTCAAATCCAAATTCATCGCCAAATTGGTTTTCAATCGATCGAAATAAACTTAAGGAATTAAAAAAATAAAAAATGAGAAAAAATTCCTCAATCGAAAACCGTGGAATAAGAGTTGTATTAATAGTTGTTTCTATTTCACTTTTATTTTTGTTGACAATAATTCGGCTAGTTCAAATACAAATAATTGATTCTCCGAAATATACAGAACTCGCACGACTTCAATATCAAAATTATGTTCCATTGCCACCAGCCCGTGGATTAATTTTTGATAGAAAAAATAATTTACTTGTTTCAAATTCAGTTTTAATATCACTTGCAGCCGATCCATCAATTGCAAAAAACAATTTAACTTCAACATCAAGAATATTTTCGCAAGTATTTAATAAACCAATAAATCATTATAAAAATAAATTATCATCAAAAAAGAAGTTTATCTGGCTCGAAAAAAATATTCCCCCAGTAGTTGCTGAAAAAATTATCCAAAAAAAATTACCAGGAATAATTCCAGTAAATACACCTAGGCGTTTATTTTTTAATGGCGGTACTGCTGTCCAAACAATTGGGATTACAAATTTTGAAAATATTGGTAAAAGTGGAATTGAATATCAATACAATAAAATTTTAAGTGGTGATTCAGGATTTGTTATACTTCAGCGTGATGGGCTTGGTAAAACTTATGTTTCAATTGATTATCCAAGACAAGAACCAAAAAATGGAAATTCATTACAACTTACACTTGATCTCGAATATCAAACAATAGCGGAAGAAGAATTAAAAAAGGGAATCGATCGTACGCAGGCTGATGCAGGTTGTGTAATAATGGTAAATCCAAAAACTGGAGAAATTTTAGCAAATGCTAATTATCCAACTTTTGATCCAAGTGTAACTAGAGTATTTGAGCAAGAAGCTCTCAAAAATAGATCAGTAACAGAATTATACGAGCCAGGATCTTTATTTAAAGTGATTACAGTTTCAGCAGGACTAACAAATAATTCTATAACTCCCGAACAAAAGTTTTTTGCAGAAAATGGAAAATATGTCGTTCAACTTAATAATAAAAAATCTAGAATAATTGAAGACTCACATCCCTTGAAAGGCGATGTAACTGTAACTGATGCGTTGACAAATTCAAGCAACATTGTTATGGCAAAAATTAGCAATGTAATTGGAGCTGAACAACTTTATACTCACGCACGAAGTTTTGGATTTGGTTTCCCCACAAATGTTGAAATTCCAAACGAAGCATCAGGCGAACTTAAAAAACCATTTTCGTGGTCAATTACAACCTTAAATAATATGTCATTTGGATATGAACTTAATTCAACTCCATTACAACTTGCAATGGCATATTCAGTAATTGCGAATGGTGGATTACTTTTAAAACCATTCATAATTAAAAATGTTAAAAATGAAGAAGGTGAAATAATTGAATCGAATGAAACAAAATTAATTAGAAGAGTAATTTCTGCTGATGTTGCTGAAACTTTAAAAGAAATGTTAAAAAAAGTTGTTGATGAAGGAACCGGGAGTGGAACCAAATTAACTGATTTACCAATTGCTGGAAAAACTGGTACAGCACGAAAGTTTGTTGATGGTGAATATAAAAAAGGATTTTACAATGCTTTATTCGCAGGATTTTATCCCGCAGATGATCCTGAAATTGTTTGCGTTGTACTTCTAGAAAATCCTAAAGGAGAATATTACGGAGGAACAACAAGTGCAATTATTTTTAGAGGTATCGCCGAGCAATTGCATCGCAACAAAGGATTTTTTAATCAAAGTAAATTTCAAATTGCAGAAAATAAATTTGAACAAAAATCTAAAAATAATATTTCCACAAAAAATATATATGAAAATAAAATTATAAATCCGTCAACAGAAACAAACAATGTATTTCTTCCAAATGTATGTGGTTTAACTTTGCGAAAAGCAATTTCAATTTTAAAGTCTAATAATTTAACTGCAAAATTTTCAGGCACAGGAATTGTTGTAAATCAAAATCCAATTGCAGGTAGTGAAGTTACAAAAGGTAGTACAATTACTCTTGGATGTACAAACAATGTTGCAGTATTCAATTCAAATAATTTTAAAAACTTATCTCTTAAAAATTAATTATGAAATTAGGCGAACTTATACGGGATGTTAAAATCATAAAACTGTATAATACCGTCTATGGCCAAACAATTATTAAAGATGATATTCATATCAGCAAAGTACAATACAATTCAAAAAAAGTAGATAAAAGTGATTTGTTTGTTGCAATAAAGGGGATGAGTTTTGATGGACATAAATTTATTGGCGAAGCAGTTTCAAAAGGTGCACGTGTTGTAGTTGTTGAGGATGAATCAAGTTTGCCAGATGCACTTTGCATGCACCTGGGAGTTGCAAAACTGGTTGTAAGTAATAGTCGAATTACACTTGCACAAATGGCAAATAATTATTTTGAGAACCCAACTCAAAAGTTAAAAGTAATTGGAGTTACTGGTACAAACGGAAAAACAACAACAACATATTTAATAAAACAATTGCTCGAGCAAAGTAATATTGAAAATGTTAAAGTTGGATTAATTGGCACAATCCAATATTACGATGGTGTTAAAAGTTTTTCTGCTATACATACAACTCCAGAATCAATTGATTTGCAGGAACTTTTTTCCCAAATGCTAAATAATAAATGTACACACGTTGTGATGGAAGTTTCCTCTCATGCTTTGCATCAACACAGAGTTAATGGAATTAATTTTAGCACCGCTGTTTTTACAAACTTAACTCAAGATCATTTGGATTATCACGTAACAATGGATGAGTATTTAAAATCTAAAAAAATATTGTTTGATAATTTAAAAACAGATTCAATTGCAATTGTAAACTCTGATTCTATTTATTGTGATGATATTATTAAAGATACAAAAGCTAAGATTATAAAATACAGCAGACAAAAACAAAGTGATATTTGGGCAAATCAAAATATTTTTTCTTCGAAGGGGATTTCAACAATAATTAATAATCATAGTCCAAATTCAAAATCAGTTTCAACTTCACTTTTAGGAGAATTTAATTTAGAAAATTTATTAGCTGCATATTCTACACTTTATTCAATGGGGATTAGTTGGAATAACATTCAATCGGCTTTCCAAAATTTAAAACCAGCTCCCGGCAGATTGCATCAAATTAAATCTCCAAAAAATTGGATTGCTGTTGTAGATTATGCGCACACACCAGATGCATTAAAAAAATGTTTAGAAACAGTTAGACCACTTGTAAAAAAAGAAAAAAAAATAATTACACTTTTTGGAGCTGGCGGTGATCGCGATAAAACAAAAAGACCAATAATGGGTTCAATTGCTGAAGAGCTGAGTGATGTAGTTGTGATAACTTCAGATAATCCACGAACAGAAAACCCAGAAAAAATTATTGAAGATATTTTAAACGGAATGAAAAAAAATAAATTAACAATTATTGAACCCGATAGAAAGTCAGCAATTAAAAAAGCTCTCATGCAAGCAGTAGATGGTGACATAGTAGTTGTTGCTGGTAAAGGGCATGAAGATTATCAAGTAATTGGAAATTCTAAAATTCATTTGAGTGACCAAGAAGAAATTGAGGAGTTTATAAAAAAATATGAATCTTAGTATAAAAGATTTAAAATCACTTTCTAATTCAATTTTGTTTAACGAAAAATATTTTCGTTTGCAAAAAATTTCAGGTGTTTCTACAGATTCAAGAACTGTTCACGAAGGAAATATTTTCTTTGCAATTCGAGGCGAACATCACGACGGGCATACTTTTATTGAAACTGCAAAAAATTCTAAAGTAACTGTAATCGTCGCAGATACTGAGTGGTACAAATTGAATGTATTTAATGTAAAAAGTTCTACAATTACTTTTGTAATTGTTCCAAATACAATTGATACTCTTGGTGAACTTGCAAATTTATATCGCCGAAAATTTGACATTCCAATAATTGTTGTTGCAGGTAGCAACGGAAAAACTACAACTAAAGATATGATTAATTCTGTTTTGCAAACTAAATATAACGTTTTAGCAACGCAGGGAAATCTAAATAATAATATTGGCATGCCACACATGTTATTTAAATTAAGAAAAGGGATTGAGATGGCAGTGCTTGAATTGGGGACAAATCATTTCGGCGAAATTGGTTACTTATGTAAAATTGCAGAACCAAATTATGGCATAATTACAAATATCGGCAAAGAGCATCTTGAATTTTTTGGTGATTTAGATGGTGTTGCAAAAGAGGAAACCACTATCTATAAATATTTAAGAGAAAATGGAATGATAATTGTAAATCATGATGATTCGTTTTTAGTTAAATCCTCAAGATCAAATAGAAAAAAATATTTTTATTCAATTAAAAAGACGAGCGATTTTTACGCAACTAAAATTAATATTAATAAAAGAGGAGAAACTTCATTTATAATAAAATCCAAAAGAATTAAAATCCCTGTATCACTTACTGTTCCCGGTTTGCATAATGTTTCAAATGCATTAGTTGCAGGAGCGTTCGGAATTTTATTTAAAGTTCCTCCAGAAAAAATTTCTTTTGGGCTTTCAATGTTTTCTTCTCCAGCAAAAAGAATGGAAGTAATTCATC
This sequence comes from Bacteroidota bacterium, assembly GCA_027622375.1. Taxonomy (GTDB): domain Bacteria; phylum Bacteroidota; class Ignavibacteria; order UBA10030; family UBA8401; genus SXSI01. The sequence goes on along the minus strand of JAQCAB010000001.1, from coordinate 158,960 downwards.
GTCATGGTTTACTTGTAATTAATGATACTTATAATTCAAATCCAGATTCCGTTTTAGTCGCGCTCGAAACTTTAAAAAATATTGACGCTCCTGGAAAAAAAATAATTGTCATGGCAGATATGTTGGAATTGGGTAGCGCTTCAAAATCGGAACATAAGTTAATTGGTAAAAAAATAAAATCTATGAAGTTTAAACATTTATTTACTTATGGATTGATGGCACAATTAATTAGCAAAAGTGCAAAATTAGAAAACAACCATCACTTTGATTCTAAAAATGATTTAAAAGATATGCTAACAAATATTGTTGACAGAGGAGATGTTGTTTTGGTTAAAGGATCGCGCGGAATGAAAATGGAAGAAATTGTTGACCACTTGCAGGAGGTTGGATAGAATGCTGTATCACTTTTTTACTTGGATTGAAAATTTGTATTCTCCTCCAGGTTTTGGAGTTGTTAGATATTTAACTTTTCGTGCAGCAGCTGCAGCAATTACAGCTTTGTTAATTAGTTTTTGGTTGGGACCAAAAATAATTTCACTTCTTAAAAAATTTCAAATTGGAGAGTCGGCAAAAGTTGAAGCTCCAAAAACTCATCTAAATAAAGCTGGCACACCAACAATGGGTGGATTGATTGTTTTGGGCGCGTTATTAACGCCAACAATTTTGTGGTCGAATCTTCAAAATATTTATGTGCAATTAATTTTATTTGTAACGATCGGTTTGGGCATCGTTGGATTTTTGGACGACTATTTAAAAGTAATTAAGAAAAAACCAAAAGGATTAATTGGTTGGTATAAAATTATTGGGCAATTCACAATTGGAATTTTATTTGGAGTGATTTTGATGAATGCAACTGAAGTCACTTCAATAAATGCTGCTACATTAACAACTGTTCCTTTTGTAAAAGATTTTAATTTTGATCTTTCAATTTTTTATGTACCGATGGTTGTATTTGTAATTATTGCAACATCAAATGCTGTCAATTTAACTGATGGACTTGATGGACTTGCAATAGGGACGGTTGGAATTGTTGGATTAACTCTTGGTGTAATTAGTTATATCTCAGGTAACTACGAATTAAGTAATTATTTAAATATAATTTTCTTGCGAGGTAATGGCGAGCTTGCAATATTTTGTGCAGCACTTGTTGGAGCTGCAATGGGATTTTTATGGTTTAATTCTTATCCCGCGCAAGTTTTTATGGGAGATACAGGTTCATTAGCGCTCGGTGGCGCATTGGGAGCTTTAACTATTATGGTTAAAAAAGAATTTATTCTGCCAATTTTAGGTGGAATATTTTTTATTGAAACTGTTTCTGTAATTATCCAGCGAGTTTATTTTAAATACACAAAAAAGAAGTATGGCGAAGGAAAAAGAATATTTTTGATGGCGCCACTTCATCATCATTTTGAATTAAAAGGAATTCCAGAACCAAAAATTGTTACGAGGTTTTACATAATTGCAATTCTATTAATGATAATAAGTTTAACAACTTTTAAAGTGCGTTGATGGATAAAAATATTATTGGTAAAAAAATTACAGTAGTTGGCATAGCGCGTAGCGGAATTGCTGTTGCTAAATTACTTGCGCAAAAAGGTGCAAAAGTTTTTGTTACTGATAATAATAAAAACCAATCAACTGAAAAAAATTTATCGGAGCTCAAAAAATTAAATATTCAATTTGAAGTTGGCGAACATTCTAGCTTAGCTTTTGATGCAAACTTAGTTGTTATAAGTCCCGGAGTTCCACCAGATTCAAATTTTATTTTGGAAGTGATAACCAGAAATATTCCGGTTGTTAGCGAAATTGAAATAGCCAGCTGGTTTTGCGATAATCAAATTATTGCAGTAACCGGGTCGTCTGGCAAAACTACAACAGTAACTTTAATAGAAAGGATGTTAAGCGATGCAAAGAAAAAATACATTACTGCGGGTAACATTGGTAAGGCATTCTCATCATTTGTTATGGATTTGGTTCCGAAAGATATTATTCTTCTGGAGGTAAGTAGCTTTCAACTTGATTTTTGCCACACATTTCATCCATCAATAAGTGTAATTACAAATGTTACACCAAATCACTTAGATAGATATAAAAATTCTATGGAGCTTTATGCGAATTCCAAAAAAAGAATTTTAAAAAATCAAACTTTAAATGATTTGCTAATTTATAATTATGAAGATGAGTGGACAAAAAAAATTATTTCAAATTCAACTCCAAAAAAGATTTTCTTTTCCACAAAATCCAAAAAACCTTTGGGAACTGATGGCGCATTTATTGATGGTGAAAAATTAATTGTATCAATGAATGGTCAATTAAGCGAAGTAATCAACATTCACGAAATCAGCATAAAGGGAGAGCATAATCTAAAAAATGCAATGGCATCAACACTTGTTGCAATGTCACTTGGAGTTAATCTTGCTTCTTTAAGAGCAACTTTGAGGAATTTTAAAGGCGTTGAACATCGTCAAGAATTTGTTGCAAAAATTAATGATGTAAAATTTGTGAACGATTCTAAAGCAACAACGGTTGATAGTTTGCGATCGGCACTTGAAACAATTAATGAACCAATTATTCTTCTCTTAGGTGGAAAAGATAAAGGGAATGATTATTCAGCTATAAATGAAATTGTAAAAAATAAAGTTCGCTCAATAATTGCTTTTGGTGACTCCAAAGAAAAAATAGAAAAACATTTTTCTAAAATCGTTAAAACAATTTTAATTGAAACTATTGGTAATGATAAACCAAATATTTTATCAATGCATAAAGTTTTGGATAAAGCCGTTGAAATTTCTGAAAAGGGAAACACAATTTTACTTTCACCAGCGTGTGCATCTTTTGATTGGTTTAATGATTATGAAGAACGCGGTCAAGTTTTTAAAAAATTAATTTATTCGATGGATAAAAAATAATGGCAACCAAAAATAATTACATCGATAGATTAATTTTGTTAACAGTTTTTGCATTAATATTTTTTGGCACCCTTGTAATATTTAGTGCTTCATCCATGTTTGCTTCACAAAAACTTGGTTCTACAAATGCTCTTTTAAACAAACATTTAAATTTTATTTGGATCGGTTTAATTGTTTTATTTATTTCGATGAAATTGAATTATAAAATTTATAAACGATTTGCAGAAGTTTTTATTATTGCATCAATATTATTATTGGTTGTAACAATATTTTTTGGAAATCTCGAAAAGGGTGCCGTTCGCTGGATTACTCTTTTAGGATTTCGTTTTCAACCATCTGAAATTGCAAAAATTGCAATCATAATTTATTTAAGCTCACTACTCACAAAAAAACAAGAGATAATCGAAAATTTTAAAAAAGGTCTTTTGCCACCACTACTTGTTATTGGAATTGTTGTTGCATTAATATTTTTACAACCAAATTTTAGCATGGGGATTATGATTGCAACAATTGGTATTTCTATGGTTTTTATTGCAGGTGCAAAATTTTCGCATTTGGCTAAAACATTTTTATCACTTTTGCCAATTATAATTATTTATATGATGAGTGCTTCATATAGAAGAGCAAGAATATTATCATTTTTTGGAGTTGGCAGCGAAAATGCTTCATTTAAATCTTTTCAGCAATCGCAAGGTGTTATTGGATTTGGTAACGGAAGTATTTTTGGTATTGGAATGGGAGAAAGTAAACAACGTAACTTTTTTTTACCAGAATCTTATAATGATTTTATCTTTTCAATTGTTGGAGAAGAATATGGATTTATCGGTACAATATTTTTGATAATTGCATTTCTCACAATTTTTTATCGTGGCATCAGAATTTCAAAATATTCCCCAGATTCATTCGGGAAGTATTTAGCATTTGGAATCACATTCTCACTAACATTTTATGCAATAATTCACATGTTAATTACACTTGGCATTTTACCAACAACTGGTTTGCCAATGCCTTTTGTTAGTTATGGTGGTACAAGTTTTTTACTTACTTGTTTTTCGGTAGGTGTACTTTTAAATATTTCTTCACAAACAGATTTATTTCCGAGAGAATCAAAAAATATCGGCCATGAATTTGAAAATGCAAATTTACAAACAACGTAATTTTTAAAAAGTGTGCAAAATAAAGTCAAACATATTTTATTTACAGGTGGTGGAACGGGTGGACATTTGTTCCCCGCACTTTCAATTGCAGAGTCTCTCAAAGAATTGGATTCAAGCTGTATGATTTCTTTTATCGGTACAAAAAATAAAATAGAGGCTCGTATAGTTCCGCAATCTGGATTTCCATTTTATCCAATTTGGATTAGTGGATTGCATCGTAGATTTACATTAAAAAATTTGTTACTTCCGATAAAAATATCTGTTTCGCTTTTGCAAGTTTACAATCTTCTAAAAAAATTATCACCAAGCATAATTATTGGAACTGGTGGATATGTTTGTGGTCCTGTTTTAAGAGTTGCATCGTGGTTAAAAATTCCGACAATTATTCATGAAAGTAACAGCTTTCCGGGTATTACTACAAGAATTCAATCCAAAAGAGCTGAAAAAGTTTATTTGGCTTTTGAGGAAACAAAAAAATATTTAAGCAAAAAAGTGAATTATGAAGTTGTTGGAAATCCAACTAGGAAAAAATTTGGTACTATTTCTAAAACAGCAGGTAACAAATATTTTGGATTAAACCCAGACTTAAAAACAATTTTAGTTTTTGGCGGAAGTCTTGGAGCAAACAAAATTAACAATTCTATTTATTCAATTTTAGATTTATTGCAGAAAAAAAATTATCAAATAATTTGGCAAACCGGTGCAAAGGATGCTGCATTTTATCAATCAACAATAAAATTAATAAATGTAAAAATCTTTCAATTTATTGATGAAATGGAATACGCTTACGCCGCATCGGATATTGTTGTTTGCAGAGCGGGCGCAACAACAATTTCAGAATTAACATTACTTGGCAAACCAGCAATTTTAATTCCATATCCATTTGCTGCCGGCAATCATCAATTTTACAATGCAAAAACATTGGTTGATAAAAACGCCGCAGTTATGATTGAAGAAAAAAATTTAGATGAGAAATTATTTAATACAATTACTGAACTTCTTGATTCTGAAAATAAATTAAAATCAATTTCAACTGAGTGTAAAAAACTGGGGAAGCCAAACGTATCATCGATTATTGCAAAACAAATTTTGCAAAGAATCTCGGAGCAAGTAAATGAGTAGAGAATATATTTACAAGCTCGATTTTTATTATCAACAAGCATTGATTTATATGGTTACGCTTGTGATATATATCGGAATCAAAGGAACTTTTATTGATAAAGATTGGCAACTAACAATGCAAGATCCGGTTATTTATATGATTTCATTTTTTGTGTTTGTTGCTTTTGTGGTTCTAATATTAAATAGATGGCGAGAAAGGAAAATAATTTTAACTGATAATAAAATTATTTTTTGGAGACGTTCAAACGAAAGTGAAATTTTAATTCAAAATATAGAATGGATTTATATTGGAAGAGAGCGCGGAGTTAAAACTGCCGGATTACATCAAATGGTTTTATTAAAAGTAAAAAATAGAAAACGAGCTTATAGAATTCGTGTTGGCAGATATGAAAGACAAAAAAATTTACTCGAGCAATTTCAACATCTTGCAAAAACAATTCCAATTAAAAAGCGTAAAACAATTCTTACCTACACAAAAGAACTTACTCGCAGGAAAAGTATAAATGTTTAGTTCAATTAAAAAAATACATTTTATCGGCATCGGCGGCATCGGAATGAGTGGCATTGCTGAAATATTACTCAATTTAAATTTTAAAGTTTCAGGTTCCGATCGTTCGTTAACTGAAGTGACTGAAAGATTGACTTTGCTTGGTGCTGAAGTTTTTGAAGGACATAATTCAAAAAACATTATGAATGATGTTGACACGGTGGTTTATTCTTCTGCGATCGTACCAGATAATCCTGAAATAATGGAAGCAAAAAAAAGGAAAATCCCAATTGTTCGTCGTGCTGAAATGCTTGCCGAAGTAATGCGACTAAAATATGGAATTGGAATTGCTGGCACGCATGGTAAAACTACAACAACTTCAATGATCAGTTTGGTTTTAATTGAAGGAAATTTGGATCCAACTGTTATAGTTGGTGGAAAATTAAGTGGACTTGGTGGAACAAACGCGCGACTTGGTAAAGGTGATTTTATTGTTGTTGAAGCTGATGAATTCGATCGATCTTTTCTATCTCTAACTTCCACAATTGCAGTACTTACAACGCTCGAAGTTGATCATCTCGATACTTATCGCGATTTGGAAGATATAAAAAATGCTTTTATACAATTTGCGAACAAAGTTCCTTTTTATGGATTTGTTCTTTTGTGTTTAGATGAACCGGCCTTGCAAGATATTATCCCACAAATTTCAAAAAAGAAAATTTATACTTATGGATTTTCTCCACAAGCTGATATTCAAGCAATTGATATAAATCAAAATGAACATCAAACAAGTTTTACAGTTTTACAAAATGGAATTGAATTGGGAAGAATAAATTTGCAAATCCCGGGAAAACATAATATTCAAAATTCTCTTGCTGCTATTTCAGTCGGATTACAATTAAATATTACATTTGAAAGTGTAAAAAAAGGAATTGAAAAATTCTCAGGTGTTTATCGCCGCTGGGAGAAAAAAGGTGAAGCTCTTGGAATTACTTTGTATGACGATTATGCTCATCATCCAACTGAATGCAAAGCAACACTTTTAGGTGCCAAAGAGGGATGGAAAAAAAGAGTTGTTTGCGTTTTTCAACCACACTTATTTACCCGCACTCGAGATTTTTATGAAGAATTTGGAAAGGCATTTTTGCTTGCCGACGTTTTAATTGTAACTGATGTTTATCCGGCAAGAGAAACTCCAATTCAAGGTGTAACTGGTGAATTAATTATTATAGCTGCAAAAAAATTCGGCCATAAAAATACTCATTACGTACATGATAAAAATAATATTCCAACATTTTTAAAAACTATTATTAAAGATGGAGACATTGTAATAACAATGGGCGCAGGTGATATTTGGAAGTTTGGAGAAAATTTTTTGAAAGAGGCAATTCAAAAATGATAAATCTTCAAGAACTGAAAAAAATATTTCGCGGATTTATCTCTTTAAATGAGCCATTGGCAAAATATACTTCATTTAAAATTGGTGGACCTGCAGATATTTATGCTGAGCCATTTGATAAAATTGATTTAACAAATCTTGTTCAATATTTAAAAGATAACAACGAACCATTTATGATAATCGGCCGAGGTTCAAATATGTTGATAAGCGATTCTGGTTATCGCGGTGTTGTAATTAATTTAGAATCAGGTTTATCAAAAATCAGTTTAGAAAATAATTTTGTAATCGCAGAATCCGGACTTAGAATTGGGATGTTTGTAGATTTTTGCATTCAAAATTCTTTATCGGGCGTTGAAATGTTAGCCGGAATTCCCGGAACAATTGGTGGCGCAATTATGATGAATGCCGGTGCTTATGGTGGCGAAATTTCAGATCATATTTGTGAAGTGGAAATTTTTAGAAATAGTAAAATTCAAAAAATCAATAAAGCTAATTCCGGATTTATTTATAGACGCTCTGGTTTTGTTAATGATATTATTTTAAGTGGAACATTTAATTTAATAAAAGGCTCAACTGGAGAATTAATTAAAAAGCGTCGCGAATTACTTTTAAAAAGAAATGAATCACAACCACTAAATTTACCAAACTCGGGAAGTATGTTTAAAAATCCTGAAGGAACTTTTGCTGCAAAAGAAGTTGAATCGGTTGGTTTAAAAGGAAAACAATTTGGGAATGCACAAATCTCTGAAAAGCATGGAAATTTTATTGTCAATAAAGGAAATGCAAAAGCGAGTGATGTTTTTGAATTAATTAAAATTGCGCGCAGTGATGTTTTTTCTAAAAATAAAATAAAATTGGAGTTGGAAGTTAAACTCGTTGGGTTTTCAAAACAAGAATATGAAATAGTTCATAATTAAAATGGCAAAAGAAAATTCAAATATTGGCACTTTACTTAGTTTTGTGATAATAATAATTTCTACAATTATTATTGTAGCTGGCGCAACAAATTGGAAAAAGCATAATGTAATTTCAAATATTCAGGTTTTAGGAAATAATTTACTTTCTTCAGAAGAGGTAGTTATTCTTTCTGGAATTAAAACACCAGCAAATATGTTTACAAAAAATTTGGATGAGTTGCGCTTCAAAATTTTGAGTGAGCCTTATATTAATAATGTAATTTTACAACGCGATTTTCCATCTCGCTTAATTATAAATATTGAAGAGCGAAATCCAATTGCAATTATCTCAAATAGTTTTGGGAAAACTAACTACATAGATAAAAATGGATTTGTTTTACGTTTGAGAAATTTTAAAACAACACTTGATTTGCCTGTAATTTTTACGAATGTGAATTATGATGAAAATAACTTTATTAGAAAGGAAGAAGTTCAACTACCGCTATATACTCTACAATTAATAAAAGAAATTGATACAACTTTTTATAAAAATGTATCAGAAATAAAATTAACAAGCAGAAATTTGATTTTAAAAACAACAGAACATGGATTGCCAATTATATTATCAAAATCAGAAATTGAAGAATCAGTAATTAAACTTTCTGGATTTTTTAATACTTATAAAGAGCATTTGTTTGAAACAAATAACGGATTTATTGATGCAAGATTTTCAGATCAAATTATTGTATCACAAAATCCAATAATGATTAATTAAAAAAAATTAGTAAAAGTAAAATGGAAAATATTTATGTAGGACTTGATATCGGAACAACAAAAGTTTGCGTAATTGTTGCATCGGTAAATGAAAATAATGAAATCAATATTCTCGGTATCGGGAAAAGTAAATCCGAAGGATTGACTCGTGGTGTGATTACTCATATTGAAAGAACTATAAGTTCAATTCAAGCTGCTATTCGAGATGCTGAACAACAATCAGGTATAAAAATTCAAAATGTTGTTGCAGGAATTGCAGGTGATCATGTCTCAAGTTTCCAAAGTAGAGGTGTGATTTCAATTAGTAATCCCGATAATGAAATTTTGCCGAGCGATGTTGATAGATTAATTGCCGACACTCGCAAAATTGCACTTCCATCAGATAGAAAAATTATTCATGTAATTCCACAAGAATTTATTGTTGATGGACAAGATGGAGTTTATGATCCTGTTGGAATGTCGGGAGTTCGACTTGAAGCAACTGTTCATATTATTACAGGACTTGTTTCAGCAACTCAAAATATTATTAAATGTATTCGTCGTGCCGGAATTGAAAGTCAAGATATTGTTCTTGAACCAATTGCTTCAAGTGAAGCGGTTCTTCACCGAGATGAAAAAGAAGTTGGAGTTTCATTAATTGATATTGGAGGAGGAACAACTGATTTAGCAGTTTTTGAAGATAATACAATTCGTCATACTGCGGTTTTAGGAATTGCTGGACAAAAAGTTACAGATGATATTCGTCGCGGTCTTGGAATTTTAAACAATCAAGCCGAAGAATTAAAAATAAAATATGGTCACGCATATTTACCAACAGTGGTTGATAATGCTATAATTACTTTGCCCGGTATTGGTGGAAGAAATCCAATTGATATTGAAAAAAAATTATTGTGTCAAATTATTCAACCTAGGATGGAAGAAATTTTAGAAATAGTAGCATTAGAAATTAAACGATCTGGTTATCAAAAACATTTATCGGCAGGTGTTGTAATTACAGGAGGTGGATCATTAATAAAAGGTACCGCCGAATTAGCAAAAGAAGTTTTGGGAGTTCCAGTAAAAATTGGAATTCCACAAGGATTTAAAGGTGGACTTGTTAGCGAAATTCAAAACCCGATATATGCAACAGGAATTGGATTAGTGATGCACTCAATTAAACATCGGCACAGAACAACCGCTGGATCAGTTACTCCGCCCGAAAAAATGGATGGAAAATTTGCAACAATATTTAAAAGGATGAAAAATTGGTTTGATGAATTATAAAAAAATTTTAACAGTAACTATTTATAAACAATTAACAAAAAGGAGATATTATGATAGAGTTCGATAAATCGATGGACCTCGGCGCTAAAATTCGTGTCGTGGGTGTCGGTGGAGGTGGCAGCAATGCAGTCAACGGAATGATTTCCCGTGGTTTGACTGGCGTTGATTTTGTCTGTATCAATACAGATACGCAAGCATTATCAAGATGCTCTGCTGATAATAAAATTCAAATCGGTAAAAATTTAACACGCGGTTTGGGTGCAGGAGCAGATCCCACAATCGGGCATCGCGCTGCTGAAGAAGATAAAGAGGAAATTGCAAGAATGTTAAATGGCAGCGATATGGTATTTATTACTGCTGGTATGGGAGGTGGAACGGGAACCGGTGCAGGACCTGTTATTGCAAATATTGCAAAAAGTATGGGCGCACTTGTTGTAGGAATTGTTACTAAACCTTTTAATTGTGAAGGTAAAAAAAGATTTTCTCAAGCCGAATATGGTTTGGAAGAAATGAAAAAACAAGTTGATACTTTAATTGTTATACCAAACCAAAAATTACTTTCAATTGTTGAAAGAACAACACCACTTGAAGAAGCTTTTGAAATTTGCAACAGTGTTTTATATGGTGCAACTCGTGGAATTTCAGAATTAATAACTGTTCCAGGTTTAATTAATTTAGATTTTGCTGATGTTCGTACAATTATGCGCGAAATGGGTGATGCATTAATGGGAACAGGAATTAGTAGTGGCGAAAATCGTGCTGTTGAAGCTGCCAACAAAGCAATCTCAAGCGAATTACTTGAAGGTGTTTCAATTGCAGGTGCACAAGGAGTAATTGTAAATATCACCGGTGGAAAAAATATGTCGTTATTTGAAGTTGAAGAAGCGACTGAAATTATCCATAGAGAAGTTGGTGAAGATGCAAATGTAATTCTTGGTGCAGTAATTGATGAAAAAATGACCGACGAAATTATGGTTACTGTAATTGCAACCGGATTCAAAAAAAGAAAAGAAGACCATCTTCGTATTCCAAAAAAATCTTCTGTAATTGATGTTCCAACCGGAGTAATTAATTTGAGAAAATTTGATGAGCCAACTTTTATCCGTCAAGGTTTAGAAATCTCGCAAGTTAATACAGCTGAGGAAGATCAAAAAGAATATAAGCAACAAACTGAAGATGACAGACCAGCTTTTCTTCGCAAAATAATGGATTGACATCCATTCTTTTCTCTAACCCACAAACGCCCTGTTTATTAAACAAGCAGGGCGTTTTTATTGTATTTCTACCATTACTTTTTTATTTTGTGATCCACTTTTTAAATGTTTTAAATTTTTCATTCAACTTAATTATTTTGCAAATTATAATATGAGAGCAATTATCCCAGTAGCTGGAATTGGAAGCAGACTTCGTCCGCATACAAATACAATTCCAAAAGTTATGCTGAGTATTGCCGGTAAACCAATTATCGGACACATAATGGATAAAATAATTTCGGAAGGAATTACTGAAGCTACTATTATAGTAGGATATTTGGGAGACCTTGTAATTGAGTACATCCAAAAAAATTATAAAATTAAAGTTGATTTTATTGAACAAGAAGAACGGCTTGGTTTGGGGCATGCAATTTATCTTTCAAAAAATACAATTTCAAACGATCCAATTTTAATTATTCTTGGAGATACAATATTTGAAATTGATTTAAAAAAAATGATTAATCAAAATTATTCTGCAATTGGCGTTCACCCTGTAGATGATGCAAAAAGATTTGGTATTGCAGAAATTGAAAATGGATTTATAAAAAGTTTGGTTGAAAAACCGGAAAATCCAAAAAGCAATTTAGCAATAGTTGGCGTTTATTATATTCAAAATCCAAAATTATTAATTGAAGAACTTGAGAAAAATATTTTAAACAATAAAAAAACTAAAAATGAATTTCAATTAACCGACGCGCTTCAACAATTAATTGAGCGCGGAGAAAAAATTTTACCTTTCGAAATTGAAGGATGGTATGATTGTGGAAAACCTGAAACTTTAATTTCTACAAACGAACATCTTTTAAGAAATGCAAAAAATCATTATGCAATTCCGACAGTGATTACAATACCACCGGTTTTTATTTCACCAAAAGCTGTAGTAAAAAATTCTGTGATTGGTCCAAATGTAACAATTGCAGAAAATACAAATATTGCAAATTGTATTATAAAAAATAGTATTATAAATGAAGGAGCAATAGTAAAAAATAGTGTTCTCGAACATTCAATAATTGGAACAAATGCAATTGTTGTTGATAATTTTAGAAAAATTAATATTGGTGATTCAAGCGAATTAGAGTTTAATTAAAAAAATAAAAAGGAAGATATGAGATATTTATTTACATCAGAGTCAGTTTCAGAGGGGCATCCAGATAAAGTTTGTGATCAAATTTCGGATGCGATACTTGATGCAATTTTAGAAAAAGATCCACTTGCTCGTGTTGCTTGCGAAACTTTAGTAACAACAGGGCAAGTTGTGATTGCAGGAGAAATTACAACCACTGCTTATGTAGATTTTCAAAAAATTGTGAGAGATACAATTAATGATATTGGATATAATTCGGCAGAATATAAATTTGATGCTGAATCTTGCGGGATTATGAATAGCATCCATTCTCAATCACCAGATATTGCAAAGGGAGTTAATATTGGTGGTGCTGGTGATCAAGGAATGATGTTTGGATATGCAAATAAAGAAACCAAAGAACTTATGCCCGCGCCAATAATGTTTGCACACAAATTAATTTTACGACTTGAAGAAATCAGAAAGAAAAATAAAAAGTTGATGCCTTATTTAAGACCAGATGCAAAATCTCAAGTTACAGTTGAATATGAAAAAGATCGCAAAACAATCCGCAGGGTTGAAGCAATTGTAATATCAACTCAACATGATCCGAATGTAAAAAATGATAATATAAAAGCAGATGTAATTAATTATGTAATTAACAAAGTTATTCCAAAAAAATTAATTGATAAAAAAACAAAAATTCATGTTAATCCAACTGGTAGTTTTGTTGTTGGTGGGCCACATGGTGATTCTGGCTTAACAGGCCGAAAAATTATTGTTGATACTTATGGTGGCCGCGCACCGCATGGTGGTGGCGCATTTTCCGGAAAAGATCCGACGAAGGTTGATAGAAGTGCAGCATATGCAGCACGTCATTTAGCAAAAAATATTGTTGCCGCTGGTTTGGCTGATGAATGTTTAATTCAAGTTGCATACGCTATTGGTGTTGCAAAACCTGTTTCAATAAATGTAAATACTTTCGGAACTGGTAAAATTGCTGATGAGAAAATTTCTGATTTTATAAATTGTAATGTTGATATGACTCCGGCAGGAATTATAAAAAGATTAAATTTGCGTCGTCCAATTTATAAAAAAACAGCAGCAGGTGGTCATTTCGGTAGAACCGGAAAAAACTTTACATGGGAAAAACTCGATTTAGTCCCATTATTTAAAAACGCTTCAAAATAATTTTTTAGGAGAAAATAATATGCATCAAGTTGCAGAAGTAAAAATTGATAAAAAAACTTTTATTCCATTTAAAGTTAAAGATTTATCTTTGGCTGAGTGGGGAAGAAAAGAAATTGAACTTGCAGAAGCTGAAATGCCTGGTTTAATGACAATCCGAAAAGAGATGAAATCAAAACAACCACTAAAAGGTGCTCGCATTGCAGGTTGTTTACACATGACAATTCAAACTGCAGTTTTAATTGAAACTTTAAAAGATCTCGGCGCTGAAGTAACTTGGTCAAGTTGCAATATTTTTTCGACACAAGATCACGCAGCTGCCGCAATTGCTGCAAAAGGAATTCAAGTTTATGCTTGGAAAGGGATGTCGCTCGAAGAATTTGATTGGTGTATTAAACAAACTTTATTTTTTGGTCCAGATCAAAAACCTTTAAATATGATTTTAGATGATGGTGGAGATTTAACAAATATGATTTTAGATAAATTCCCAGAATTAGTTTCAGCTATAAAAGGAATTTCTGAGGAAACCACAACCGGTGTTCATCGTTTGTATGAAAGAGTTAAAAAAGGAACTTTGCCACTTCCAGCTTTTAATGTAAACGACTCAGTTACAAAATCTAAATTTGATAATAAATATGGTTGTCGCGAATCTCTTGTTGATGCAATTCGCAGATCAACTGATTTAATGTTAGCTGGTAAAGTTGCAGTTGTAGCTGGTTATGGTGATGTTGGAAAAGGATCGGCTCAATCTTTACAAAGTCAAAATGTTCGTGTGATAGTTACAGAAATAGATCCAATTTGCGCATTGCAAGCTTTAATGGATGGATATGAAGTTAAAAAAATGGAAAATGCAATTAAAGAAGCTGACATAGTTGTTACTGCAACCGGAAATTTTAATGTTGTTAATTCTACTCATTTTAAATTGATGAAAGATAAAACAATTGTTTGCAACATCGGGCATTTTGATAATGAAATTGATGTTGCTTGGTTAAATAATAATTTCGAAAAATCAAAAGTTACAATTAAACCGCAAGTTGATAAATATACCATTGATGGAAAAGATATAATTTTACTTGCTGAAGGAAGACTTGTAAATTTAGGATGCGCAATGGGACATCCATCTTTTGTAATGTCAACCTCGTTTACAAATCAAGTTTTAGCACAACTTGAATTATGGACAAACTCATCTCAATATCAAAATAAAGTTTACACTTTGCCAAAACATTTGGATGAAAAAGTTGCAAGACTTCATCTTGCAAAACTTGGCGCTGAATTAGAATCTCTTACAACTGAACAAGCAAAGTATATTGGTGTTTCGGTCGATGGACCATTTAAACCAGATTATTACCGATATTAAAAACAAGTAAGTAAAATTTTTTATGAAGATTCTTGTTTGTGTTAATCACGTACCTGATACTACGACAAAAGTAAATATTGCATCGGATAATATTTCAATAGATCAAAATGGTGTTAATTTTATTTTAAATCCGTACGATGATTATGCAATTGAAGAAGCTTTAAAAACTAAAGAAAAATTTGGTGGAGAGGTTTTAGTTTGCTCACTCGGTGGCGATCAACACAAAGAAACTTTGCGAAAAGCACTTTCAATGGGTTGTGATAAAGCAGTATTATTAAAAGATCTTTCAGTTAGAGATTCATTTTCAATTGCATTTGCGCTGTCAGAATTTGCGAAAGAATATTTACCCGAAATTATTTATGTTGGCAAACAATCAATCGATTATGATGATTCGCAAATGTGCGGATTAATTGCAACTTTTTTAAATTGGCAATCGGTTACAGTTGTAGTAAAATTAAATATTGAGGGATCAAAAGTAATTGCGGAACGAGAAATTGAAGGAGGACATGAAGTTGTTTCATCAAGTTTACCAATTGTTATTTCAGCTCAAAAAGGATTGAATGAACCAAGATATCCAACCTTAAAAGGAATTATGGAATCAAAACGCAAACCAATTGATGAAAAACCAGCAGCAATTTGCGAAAATAAAATTCTTGTAAAAAAAATGTCAAAGCCAACTGCAAAGTCAAAAGGTAAAATTATTGGCAATGATATTTCAGCCGTAAAAGAATTAGTTCGTCTTTTACATGAAGAAGCAAAGGTGATTTAATGAAGATTTTAGTTTTTGCTGAGCAACGGGAAAACCAATTTAAAAAAACTGCTTTTGAAGTTTGTAATGCTGCAATAAAATTAGGGTTAGAATTAAATTCGGAAGTTGTTGGCTTAGTAGTTGGTGAAAGTGTTTCGCAAATTGCAAGTAAACTTGGTGGTTTTGGAATTAAAAAAGTTTTTGTTGTTGAAGACCCGCGATTAAAAAATTATTCAACATCAGCTTATAGTACAATTATTAATCAGATTATTGAAAAAGAAAGTATTTCAATTTTATTTTTATCTGCAAGTGCAATGGGTAAAGATTTGGCTCCATGTTTATCAGTAAAATTAAATGCGGGTGTTGCAAGTGATTGCACACAATTAAAAATAGAAGATGGAAAAATAATCGCAACTCGTCCAATTTTTGCAGGCAAAAGTTTTGTGGATGTTGAAATCACTTCTGATAAAAAAATATTTAGTTTACGTCCAAATGTTTTTACTGCTGGAATTGCTTCAAACGAAACAGCAGAAGTATTAAAATTTGAAGTTGAATTATTAGAAAAAGATTTTTCAACAATTGTTACAGAAGTAAAGCAATCCACAAATAAAAAAGATGTTGCAGAAGCAGATATAATTGTAACAGGTGGAAGAGGATTAAAAGAGCCAGAAAATTTTTTAATGATTGAAAAATTAGCCGACTCACTTGGTGCAGCAGTCGGTGCATCTCGCGCGGTTGTTGATGCAGGTTGGAGACCACATGATGAACAGGTTGGTCAAACTGGAAAAACAGTTTCACCATCACTTTATATTGCAGTAGCAGTTTCGGGTGCTGTTCAACATTTAGCGGGAATGAGTTCGTCAAAATATATTGTTGCTATTAATAAAGATAAAGAAGCTCCAATTTTTAATGTTGCTGATTATGGAATTATTGGTGATGCTTTCGAAATAATTCCTGCATTAACAGATGAAATAAATAAATTAAAATCACATTAAACAAAAATTTGACTATTGAATAGTTTTTTATAAATTTATAGTAGATTAAAAATCAGATGGAAAAAATTGCAGTAGAAATATTAGGACTTTCCTCAACACCAAGCCACGGCGGTGCATACGCATTACTTTTAAAAGAAGTTAATGGCAAACGCCAACTCCCGATTATAATTGGAGCATTTGAAGCAAGTTCAATAGCAATGGAAATGGAAGGAGTAAAACCACCACGACCACTTACGCATGATTTAATTCGCAACATACTTGAAAATTTAAGTTTAAATATAGTTGATGTTACAATAAATGAGTTGCGTGACGGAACATTTTATGCAAAAATAAGTGTTGAAAATCTTTCACAAGTTATAGAAATTGATTCAAGACCAAGTGATGCTATTGCGATTGCTGTTCGTTTTGGCGCCCCAATTTATGTTGCTGAAGAAGTTATTAATGAAGCTGGATTAATTAGTGAAGAAACTGAAGATGATGAAGAGGAAGAAAAATCAGTAGTTGCAAAAAAAATTCCAATATTAAAATTATCTGAATTAGAACAGCTTGAATTAAAACTTCAAAAATTTATTGAAGATGAAAACTACGAGCAAGCTGCAAAAATGAGAGACGAGATAAAAAAATTTCAGCTACGACACTAATTTTATAATTTTTAAATCCCCTTTACTAAATTTAACATTTCACGAACTGCTTTTTCTAACCCTACAAAAAGAGCGCGGGTAATTACTGAATATCCAATACTAACTTCATAAATAGAATTAAGTTTTATGATTGGCAAAATATTTGTGTAATCTAAACCATGCCCGGCATTAACTTTTAGCCCGATTGAATTTGCAAATTGTGCAGCTTCAGAAATTTGTTTTAATTTAATTTCAATTTCTTCTTTTGTAGTTGCATTTGCGTAAACACCTGTATGAAGCTCAACAAAATCACATCCAATTAATTTAGAAACCTCAATTACATTTTTATCTGGTTCAACAAATAAACTAACAGGAATGTTTTTTTCGTGAAATCGCGAAATAGTTTTTTTTAAATAATCTTTTTGAGATAAAATATTTAATCCCCCTTCGGTTGTTAATTCTTCACGTTTTTCTGGAACAAGTGTTACTAAGTCTGGCACAACCTGTAAAGCAATTTTAATAATTTCTTCAGAAGCACCCATTTCGAGATCAAATTTTGTTTTTAAAGTATCTCTCAAAAGAAAAACATCACGATCTTGAATATGTCTTCTATCTTCACGCAAGTGACAAACAATTCCATCAACTCCAACTTTTTCGCATATTATTGCAGCGCTCACTGGATCAGGATATTTTTCTCTTCGTTGCTGGCGCAAAGTTGCTACGTGGTCTATGTTGATTGAAAGTTTCATATATTTATTATCTAAAATATTAAAATTTAATGAAGAAACTATTTTTAATTATATTCATTTTAATTCCCATTTCTATATTTGCTCAAGAAGTTAAAGATAGTTTAGAAATCAATGATGATTTTATATTTGAAGATTTTGAAAATTATTTATTTTTTGAACCACTTGACGATTTATATCCCTTGCTTGATGATCCAATTACATCAATAACAACTTCAACTCAAACTTTTAATCAATCTTTAACAATTTCTGAAAAGGATACAATTCAAGGTAATGTTGTAATTAAAAAAGGAAATCTTTTTGTTGAAGGCACATTAATTGGTGATGCTCTTGTTTTAAAAGGTGATATACATATTGAAAATAATGGTGTTATTACAGGAGATGCAACAACTTTGCGAGGTGAAATTTTTGAAGATGGATTTGTTGGTGGTATTATTCGAGAAAACAGGGGAATAACAAATCTAACTAAATCACAAAAAAACATTCCAAGAAAATTTATTTTTACTCCACAAAATTGGTTTCCTGAACATTATTTAACAAAAGAAGGAAGCTTCAGATTTAACAGAGTAGAACAAGTTGCAATCGGTTTTACAAAAACAAAAAATTTAAATTCCCAAAATATTAAACCACTTAGCGCACACTATCTTGTAAATTATTCTTTTGGACTTCATAAGTGGGAAGGTGAATTTGGACTTTCAAGAAATATAAAACTTCAAAATTCATTTTTACAACTTTCTGCAGAATACCACTCACTCGTTTCAACAGACGATCAATGGTTAATAACTACTGAAGATAATTCATTATCGACTTTGTTCTCAAAAGATGATTATATGGATTATTTTTACAAAGAAGGTGCTTCATTAAGTTTAGATTTTCACTTTGCAGAATCACAAAATCGTTTTTTTGTTGGTTCAAGTTATTTAAATGATAAATACACTTCATTAAATAAAACTACAAATTGGTCATTATTTGGAAAAAATTTATATCGCGAAAATTATTTAATTGATGAAGGACAAATTAACAGTTTAATTTTTTCTGCAGGATATTCTTCAATTAAAAATAATAATTATACTTCATCTGGTTGGAATATTTTTGTAACAAATG
Organism: Bacteroidota bacterium; assembly: GCA_027622375.1. Classification (GTDB taxonomy): domain Bacteria; phylum Bacteroidota; class Ignavibacteria; order UBA10030; family UBA8401; genus SXSI01. Next base: position 139,879 of record JAQCAB010000001.1, on the reverse strand, counting down.
AAATTGGTGGAATCGGTAAAAACCAAATTTATAAATTTGATAGAACAATAATTGATATCAGGAGATTGCAATCAATTTCGGAAAACGATCAATTAAGAATTCGGTTAAGATTTGGGATTTTAAATGGCGACACCATTCAACAAAAAAAATTATTTTTAGGTGGATTTAATTCTTTGCCAGCTTATTCTTACAAAGAATTTGAAGGTAGCAGAATGATCTTAATTAATGCTGAATATTTTATCAAAGGTGATTTAATTGATATGGTGATGCCTTGGATAAATAATTTGAATTTAATTTTACTCGCTAATGTTGGGGAAATACATTATTACGAAAAATCAGTTTCGGATCCCACAAAAGAAATTATAAATTCATTTTTAAATAAAAATAATAAAATGTCTGATGCTGGAATTGCTTTTTCTTGGAAAGATCGAGATAGCAGATTAAGTTGTTTATGGCGAACTGATAAAAAATCCGCAGGAAGAGTTTCGCTACAGTTAAGTTATCCTTTTTGAGCAGAAATTAAAAGATCACAAATTTCTCTAACGCAACCATCTCCACCTTTTTTAGCAGTAATATAGTGAGCAATATTTTTATTTTTTAGAATTCCATCTAATGGAGTTATTGCAAGCCCCACAATTTTTAAAAGTGAAGTATCATTTAAATCATCGCCAATAAAAGCAGCTTGGTTAGTTGTTAAATTATATTTTGTCAATAATTTATTAAACGCAGGGATTTTATCAAAAGATCCTTGATGTAAATCCTCAATCTTTAATTTTTTAGCACGGAATTGCATTATTTTTGTTGACTCACTTGTAATTACTGCGACTTTAATTCCAATTTTTTTTAACAATATTATTCCCATTCCGTCACGAACATTAAATTTTTTCATTTGATCGCCGGTTGAAGAATAATACATTCCGCCATCAGTCAAAACTCCATCAACATCAACAATTAGTAATTTTATTGATTTAAGTTTTTTTCGTAAATCTGATTTTGAAAGCAGACTACTTGTTTTGGAAAAATTTTTTAATTGTTTCGACAACATAATTTATTTGCTCATTTTTTAATTCAGGATAAATTGGTAATGCAATTGAGTTATCTGCGGAACTATTTGCAATTGGAAAATCTGAATCAGAATAATTTAAATATTTAAAACATTCCTGTCTGTGGAAAGGAACCGGATAATAAATTTCTGTAGAAATATTATTGTCAGATAAAAATTTTCTTAATTCATCCCGCTTTTCAGCACGAATAATGTATTGATTGTAAATATGGTAATTTGTTAAAGTTGAAATTTTATAAATTGGTTTTGGTAATAAAACTTTTTCGTTTTCAGAAAAATTTATTTTTCCGGTTAAAGTTGCAAGCTTATTATCAATAAAAAGTTTATCATAAAGATCTGCATTATTTCTTCTTGCTTGCGACCACTGATTTAAATGTGGTAATTTAACACGAAGTATGGCAGCTTGAATTGCATCAATTCTAAAATTTCCACCGATTACTTTATGATAATATTTTGGTTTTGAACCATGAACACGCATAATTTTAAGTTTTTCAAAAAGATTTTCATCGTTTGTTGTAACTAAACCACCATCGCCAAAGCAACCTAAATTTTTACTTGGGAAAAACGAATAACATCCAATATCACCAATTGTTCCAACAGGGTTACCATTTTTATATTGAACACTAATTGATTGTGCAGCATCTTCGATAATTTTTAAATTATATTTTTTTGCGATTTGAATAATTCTATCCATCTCGCAACTTTGTCCAAACAAATGAACAGGAATTATTGCTTTTGTTTTTGAGGTGATTTTTTTTTCAATTAATTCAGGATTGATATTAAATGTAACAGGATCTGAATCAACTAAAACGGGAATTGCATTTAAGCGGGAAACAACTCCAGCAGTTGCAAAAAAAGAAAATGTCGGAACAATTACTTCATCCCCTGGTTTGATATCTAAAGCCATTAATGCAAGTAAAAGTGCATCGGTACCTGATGAAACACCGAGTGAATATTTTAAGCTTAGAGATTTGGAAATTTCATTTTCAAAATCTTCAACTTCTTTACCAAGTATAAAATTTTGAGATTCCGCAACACGAATTAATGCATTATCTAATTCTGTTTTTAAAGATTGATATTGAATTTTTAGGTCAAGTAAAGGGACATTCATAAATTGTTATTGTTAAAATAATTTTAAAAAAACGAAAATAAAAGAAGTTTATAAAAAATTTATTTTATTAAAGTCATCGCCTTCATTTGTGTGAAAGCACCAGATTGAAGACGATAATAATAAATTCCCGATGGTAATCCATTTGCATGGAAATTAACTTCGTGCGAGCCCTGTGGATAATATCCTTCCGCAATTGTTTTAATTTCTCTCCCCGTCATATCAAAAATTTTAATAGTCAAATTTGCGCCACTTGAATTAAATTTTATTTTTGTATTTGGATTAAATGGATTTGGATAATTTTGATGTAAAACAAAATTATGTGGAGGTAATTCATTTTTTTCTGCAATTCCTGTTGATGCAAAAAGTGGTAAAATTTGGAAATCTTTAAATAAAACTCTTTTTAATTCTTCTGTCGAAACACCGAACCAATTTTTGAGAACTGTACCATAAACTGATCGAAAATCATATTGCATCGGAATATTATCATTCACAGTTACACTTGCAGGGATAATTGGATTTGAGCCAATAATTCCACCTTTAACATGTTTACCAAAAAGGAAAAGTGGCGCAGCTGATCCATGATCAGTTCCACCACTTGAGTTTGATTTTATTCTTCTGCCAAATTCTGAAAATGTCATTCCGGCAACACGATCTTCAGCACCTAATAATTTTAAATCATCTTGAAAAGCAGAAATTGCGAGAGATAATCTTTTTAATAAATTTGCATGGGTTCCGGTATCAGTTTCGCCAGCAATCGCTTGAACAGAATGAGTATCAAAGCCACCGATATTTACAATATAAATTCTTGTTTTTAATCCGCCAGCAATTAAACGCGCAACAATTTTTAATTGATCGCCGAGTGAATTATCAGGCGCCATTGGATATAAACTTGATTTATTATTTGCTTTTGCTGCAGCATTTTTTATTGAGCCTGCAAATAAATTAGTTTGTTGAGCTACTTGTCTGATGTAAGTTAATTCATGACCAGCAGGTGTGTTTGGTGCAGGATCAACTGTTCCGGCTATAAACTGATAAAATTTTGTAGGATCAGTGATAGCCATTCCCATACTAGAATTATATCCTTGCAAACTGGAACTCACAACGGATCCAATTTGTATTGCAAGTGGATCGGGCATAACGGTATTTGGATAACCAGTGGGATAATCTGGAAATTCATTTTGATCTGATAAATATCTACCCACCCAACCTGATGACTCATGAACATTTGAATCTGTTGCAGTTAGCCAAATATCTGTTGCGCGGAAATGTGAGAAATTTGGATTTGGATATCCAACACTTTGAACAAGTGTAAATTTCCCAGAGTCGTATAAATTTTTTAAACCAGACATAATTGGATGTATACCAGTCTTATCTGTTAATTTTAAAATTTTATTTTCTGCAATTAAAATATTTGAACGAGCATTTGCTAAATTACTATATTGATCGATTGGTAAAATTGTATTTAAACCATCATTGCCACCATTAAGTTGGATTAAAACAAGAACGTGATCAGTTTCAGTTCCCGCGCTTATTAATGTTTCTAAAAATGGTGAACGACCAAATGCTTTTACAGAATATCCACCAATAAAAAATGGCAACAGGGAAACAGGAACAGTTTTTTGTATAAATTCTCTTCTATTCATTTTTATGAAAGTTGATATTCACTCATTCCGGACATCATATATTTTAGAAGTGACATTAATCTATCAGTCACAATTTTTTTTGTTGCTGCATTTGTTGGATTTGATTTGTAAGCGTTCCAAGCATCACTCCAATAAATATCATTTGATTGACCAGAGAGTAAAGTTTGATTTTTTAAAAAATTTTTTTGATCGTTTGAGATTTCAATAGGATATAAATATTCGACTAATTCAGCAACAAGTGAATTTGGATTAGAAGGATTATTTAATTTGTTTACTAAAATTAATGGATCAATAACTATTTTAAATCCACCACGGGTAATTCCATTATTTGAAATCATCGAATCTGAAAACTGAACACGTTTTGGATATGTAACAGAGTTTATCCAAAGTTCGTAATATTGAGGTGATTGCCAATAAGCAGGCCAACCTGCAACATCAGGTGGATCCATTAATTTCTGTCCCATAAATGTAATCAGTTCATTATAATAAACCCAAACTGTGTAGTAAGTAACAACATCTATTTTTAAAGGTTGCAAAACATAAAATTGGTTTATAAGCGTTGTAAATAAATCCGCTGGATTTTTAATTTGACAACCAATATTTACAAACTCAAAAAAATGAGCACTATTAAAAAGTGCATCTAAAACTGGTTTAATTGTATAATTATTATCTCTAAAAATTTTTGCAAGTGGTTTGATAACATTTTCTTCGGCGTTATTATCAATTACATAATAAATAAACCAACGATATAATCTGCGGCAAATATATTTTGAAACTTCTTCTTGCGCAAAAATCATATTTAGTAAATCATCAAGTTCATCATTACCAGCTGTTGACGAATTTTTTCCAACTATTATGGTATTATTATAAAAACTGGAAAATTGTTTATTTGTTTTATCATGCCGCGAATTATCATAAAAAGTAGCTTGAGGGTTAACTGTATTATTAATTCTCCATCCAGTTAAAACTTTTGCTGCTGCTTTTACATCTTCTTCAGAATATTTTGAATCAGGACCTTTTCCAAGTGTGAATAATTCTTGAAGTTCTCTTGAATAATTTTCATCCGGTGCAGTTGCTGAATTTAAATATCCATTTAAATATCTAAGCATTGCCGGAGTTAATGTTATCTGTTTTACTAAGGATTTAAAATTTCCAAGTGCGTTTTCTCGACAGATTTTATTAATAATATATCCAGATCGCGCATCATCATATTCATTTAGTTCTGTTGAAAAATGATTTGACCAAAACAAAGTCATTTTTTCCCGAATATTAATTCCCTCGCTCAGCATTAAATCCACCATCCAACCGCGAAGAGAATTTTTACGTTGGTTATTTATTATTCCACTATTAATTCCATAATTATAAGGTGCGTTAATCCAAGTTTCACCAATTGCAAGTTCTGTATCATCTAAAGTATAATGTTTAACAGGAGGCTCTGGCATACTTGAACTGTTTAATAATAATTCAACAGATTGCTTTAAAGTTTTATTTTTTAAAAAAGCAATATTATCAAGATTTGGATTAAAAGTTGTTCTTCTTAAGAAATGTAGAATTTGTACAGTTCCCCAAGCCCCAGAATATGGTTCAAGTCCAGCTTTTGTTCGTTCTAAATTTGGGATAGATTTATTCGCAAACCTATAAACTAAATCTTTGGAAGTATCAACGGGAGTAACTTTACGATTTTTTACAATTTGATCTCCCATAGTTTTAAGACGATCGTTAAGCTTGAAAAGTTTAAAATTATTTTATATTAATAGCCTTGTTTATTACACCAGCAAAAACTTCTTTTGATCTTAAACCTAATAATTTATCTGTAATTTTACCATTTTTAGCAATTATAAATGTAGTTGGTATTCCGCGCATTCCACCAAAAGCTTTCTGAATTTCTTGATTTTTATCTATAATAATCGTGTATGGGATTTTATATTGGGTTTTGAATTCTTCAACTAATTGTATAGCATCACTTCCTTCGTCAATCGATATTCCCAAAAATTTAACATTTTTATTTTTATACTCATTTGAAAGTTGAATTATATCGGGGATTTCATCAATACAAGGAGCGCACCATGTTGCCCAAAAATTTACAAAAACTACATTATCTTTTGCGAATTCAGCAAAAGTTATTTTTTTAGAATTCTCGGTAACAAAAAAAGTTGGTAAGTTTGAATTTTTTGAGGTTGTTTCATTGCAATTAAAAGCAATAAGAAAAATCGGTAAAAATAAAAGTATAAATTTATTAAGCTTCATTATAATTAGTTAGATTGGAAATTACTCATATTTTTAATGATTGTAAAATTAAAATTGAGTGTTTTATATTATTTTATTTAATTGATTTAAATTACGATATTTAAAAAATAATGAAGTGAAAAAAAAATTAAACCCTTTAATTGCAACACGTTCTATTCATGGCATAAAATTTGGACCTCGAAGAGGGCCAGTTTCAATGCCGATTTATCAAACTTCAAATTTTAGATTTGAAGATTCGAGAGATGCGATAAAATATGCAAATGGAGATGACTCGGTTTATATTTATACCCGTTACAAAAATCCCACAATAGAAGATACAGAACAAAAACTTGCTGCAATTGCAAATTGTGATAATTCAATTTTGTTTGCATCAGGGATGGCTGCAATTACAACTACAATACACACATTTGCAAATTCCGGTGATGAAATACTTGCACTAAATAGTTTGTATGGAGGAACGTATCGATATTTTAGAGATCATCTTAATAAGATGAAAATAGATGTAAAATATTTTAGCAATTCAGACTTAATGGAATTGGGAAATAAAATATCTAAAAAAACAAAAATAATTTATTTTGAATCTCCAACAAATCCAACTTTATCATTAGTTGATATTGAAGTGTTAATTAATATTGTTCGAATTCAAGAAAAAAAATTAAAAATAAAAATCATTACAATAATTGATAACACCTTTGGAACTTTTGTAAATCAAAATCCACTTAAACTTGGTGTTGATATTGTAGTTGAAAGCGCAACAAAATTTTTGGGTGGTCATAGCGATTTACTTGCTGGTGTTGTTTTTGGAAACTCAAAATTAATTTCAAAAATAAAACTAAAAAGCAAATATTTTGGTGGAACTGCAGATCCATTTATGGCATTTTTACTTGGCAGAAGTTTATCAACTTTTGAATTGCGTGTTGAAAGGTGTAACTCGAATGCATTAAAACTTGCCGAAATACTTTCAAAAAATAAAAAAGTTGAAAAAGTAATTTATCCATTTTTAAATTCACATCCTGATTATGCAATTGCAAAAAAACAGATGAAAGCAGGTGGTGGCGTTGTAACTATTGTAGTAAAAGGTGGAGTAAAAAATGCTGTAAAATTTGTTGACTCATTAAATATTGCAATTAATGCAATGTCACTAGGAGGAGTTGAAACTTTAGTAAGCATTTCAGTTTATTCTACTCATATAAATTTAACTGATGAAGAATTAAACGAGCATGGAGTTACTGGAGGAATGGTCAGAATTTCTGTTGGTGTTGAAAATATTGATGATTTAATAAATGACTTTAATCAATCTCTTAAAAAATTGAAATAATTAATGAATGCCCGAAACAATTTTGATAAATGATTTTTTAATTAAAGGGAAAAAATATTCAATAGTAGATACAAGATCTCCACTTGAATTTAAGAAAGGGAATATTCCGGGTTCAATTAATATTCCAATTTTTACTGATAAAGAAAGAGAGGTTGTTGGCACTCTTTACAAGAAAAAAGGGAAAGAACAAGCAACTCTTACCGGAATAAGATTTGTTTCTGAGAAAATAGACTCTCTCACAACTGAATTAATAAATGCTGCAAAAACAAATAATAAAATTTGTATTTATTGCTGGCGTGGAGGGATGAGAAGTAAATCAATTGAATGGCTTGCAGCAAAATTAAATATTCAAACAGTTAGATTAGAAAAAGGGTATAAATCTTACAGAAATTTTGTAATTAATTATTTTAACAAAAAATTTGATTTAATTATAATTGGTGGATATACAGGAACAGGTAAAACCGAATTACTTCAAAAATTAAAAAAAATCGGTAAACAAATTATTGATATTGAAAAAATTGCAAATCATCGTGGTTCTGCATTTGGTGGAGTTGGAACAAAAATTTTTCCGACACAAGAGCAATTTGAAAACGAACTTGTTTTTGAGTTTTGTAAATTAGATGAAACAAAACAAATTTTTATTGAAGATGAAAGTAAGTTAACCGGACGTTTAGTTATTCCTGAAAATTTGTGGAAACAAATTCGCTCAGCAAAATTATTTTTTGTTGATTTGCCAAAAGAAGTTAGATTGCAAAAACTTGTAAAGGGATATGGTGGATTTTCAAAAAACGAACTTTCAAATTCATTCTTAAAATTGAAAAAAAAATTAGGCAGCGAAAAAACATTATCTGCATTACAATTTATTGAAAATGACAATTATTATGAGGCAGCCGATGTTGCATTAAAATATTACGATAAACTTTACAATAAAGGTTTACAGTTTCGAGATCAAAGGTTTGTAACAAAATTAATATTTTCAGATTTAAAAGTTACTGAAGATGAAATTATAAAATCAATAAAAATACATGTTAAAGAAACTGAAAGTTAAACTTACATCATTTTCTCACGGTGCTGGTTGTGGTTGCAAAATTTCTCCGCAACTTTTGGAAGAAATTATCGGAAAAAATAATTCAAAAAAATTATTTAAGGAATTAATTGTTGGTAACTCAACAAAAGATGATGCGGCGGTTTACGATTTAAAAAACGGAACTGCTTTGATTTCAACAACCGATTTTTTTACACCAATTGTGGATGATCCATTTTTATTTGGCCAAATTGCTTCGGCAAATGCAATTAGTGATGTTTATGCAATGGGAGGGAAACCAATTTTTGCATTAGCAATTTTAGGTTGGCCAATTTCAAAACTCCCTGTTGAAGTTGCTGCAAAAGTAATTGAGGGAGCAAAAAATATTTGTGAAAAAATAAATATCCCACTTGCAGGAGGGCATACAATTGATACTATTGAACCGATTTTTGGTTTAGCTGTAAATGGAATTTGTGATTTAAAAAATATAAAAAAGAATTCAACTGCAAATATTGGTGACCAAATATATTTAACAAAAAAGATTGGTGTTGGTATTTTATCCACTGCAGAAAAAAAAGGAATTATTTCTGAAAAAGATAAATTGCTTGCTCATAGAAGTATGTTGAAATTAAATAGTTTTGGTGAGACTCTCGGTAATTTAGATTTTATAACTTCAATGACCGATGTAACAGGTTTTGGTTTGGCTGGACATTTAATTGAAATTTGTGAAGGTTCAAAAAAATCAGCAATTATTTATGAAAATAAAATCCCACTGATTTGCGATTTAAACAAATATATTAAACAAAACTCGATACCGGGAGGTTCAAACAGAAATTGGCAAAGTTATGGAAATAAGATAAGTCCTATTTCACAAATGTGTCAAACTATTATATCTGATCCACAAACAAATGGTGGTTTATTATTTACAATCAAAAAAGAAAAAGAAACTGAATTTTTAAAATTTGTGAAATCTTCTAATTCAATTAAACAATTGATAACACTTTGTAAAATTGGCGAAATTATTGAATTGCAAGAAAAAAGTATAATTGTAAAATAATTTTTTTAACAAAACTTGCAGAGTAACAAATGTTTAAGCAAGTTTGTTCATCTTAAATTAAATGAAAACAAATCCCAGAATAGAAAAATTAGTTTTAATTTTAGAAAAAGACCCAAATGATTCTTTTACAAGATATGCGCTTGCATTAGAGTTTAAAAGTTTAAATGATTATCAAACCGCAATAAATTTATTAACTGAATTAATTGAACGGGACTCAAAATATGTTGCAGCATATCATCAATTGGGACAAATTTATGTTTATTTAAATAGAACAGATCTTGCAAAAAAAACATATCGTAAAGGAATTGAAGTTGCTGAATTGGTAGGAGAAAAAAAACCAAAACAAGAAATGGAAGAAGAGTTAGAAGAAATTGAAGATGAATGGTAAATTAAAATGAGCATCCATTTATCTAACGAAACAACAAAAAATATTTTTGAATCTACACATGCATTATTAGATGGCCACTTTGTTTTAACATCTGGATTGCATAGCCCAAATTATTTTCAATGCGCAAAAGTTTTACAGTATCCAAAATATTTGACTTTATTTTCAATCGCAATTGCAAATTCATTTCACTTAAAAGAAGTTGAAGTTGTAATTTCACCCGCTGTTGGTGGAATTGTTGTTGGTACTGAAGTTGGTAGATTATTAGCAGCGCGCACTATTTTTACCGAACGTGAAAATGGAGAAATGAAGCTACGTAGAGGTTTTGAATTAAAACATGGCGAAAGAGTTTTAGTAATTGAAGATGTAATTACAACAGGTGGTTCGATAAATGAAGTAATTTCAATTGTTAAAAATTTTAATGCCGAAGTGATTGGCGTTGCATCAATTGTAGATCGAAGTAATGGAAAAATTAAATTTGATTCAAAATATTTTAATTTGTTAAATATGGAAGTTGTAACTTATGATCCAGCAAATTGCCCACTTTGTAAAAAAAATATTCCCATTACAAAACCAGGAAGTAGAAATTTAAAAGTATAAAATGCAAATCTATAATTATTTAAGTGGAAAGTTATTGCAATATTTTGGAATGGGATTGTCGTTCTATATTTCAAATACAATTTTAATTATACTTTTAACTTTAATTGCCGGTAAAATTATAAAAATAATTTTACGCAGAATCGGCAAACAAATTACAAGAAGCACAAAAACTACAATTGATGATAAAATAGTTGAAACTATTTTAAGCCACGATGTTTCGCTTTCGTTAATTATAGGTTTATATATTTCGCTTCAAGCAATTATTGATACTTTATCTCACCGAACAGCATTTTACAAAACGATAGATTTTATAGATAAAATTGTATTGTCACTTTTAACAATTATAATTGCAACGGCAATTGTTCGTGGAATAAATTTATTAACAAGGCAAAGTTTAATTTCAACCGCACTTAGAAATAAAACTACTTACGATCGAGCGCAAACAATTTTAATTAAACGCGTTGTTACTATCATCGCAAGTGCGATATCAATAATTATTATTCTTGATTTGTTTGGACAAAATATTACAAGTGTTCTAACAATACTTGGTATCGGTTCGCTAGCAATCGGTTTTGCTTCACAAGATACAATTGCAAATATAATTGCGGGCTATACAATTATGATTGACAGACCATTTAAAATTGGTGATAGAATTAAACTTCAGTCTGGAGAAGAAGGTGATGTTTATGAAATTGGAGTTCGCTCTACAAAAATTTTGGATTTTGATAATAATTTAGTTGTTATACCGAATGCTGAACTTGTAAAAACTAGAATTGTAAATTTTATAGCACCACAAGAAGAAACAAGAGTTGTTGTTGATTTTACAGTTCAATTTGATAGTGATAGCCATAAAGTAAAAGATTTACTTTTAAATATTTTGAGAAATGAGACTGAGTTTTTATCAAAACCAGAACCAGGAGTTTTCTTAATTAAACTTTCTGATATTGGTTTGCAATTTAGAGTTGTTGGAAGAGTTGCAACTGTTAAATCTCAAGCAAAAGTTGCTGATAGATTACGTTATCAAATTTATGAGTCAATGAGATTAAATAATATTAAACTTGCCACATCGCAGACAAAATAATTTTGATGATAGAAAAAAATAATAAAAATCTAACTGATCGTAATTATAAAATTAATTTTCAAGAATGCATTTCAAAAAACTGCAGCGGTAAATTAATTGAATTATCATATTACGAAAGAAACAATTGGGTTACTGTTGAAGTTGAATGCAAAAAATGTAAAAAGCAATTCACAATTAAAATTGAATACTAAAAATTGCAAAAAACATTTTTCAATATCCGAAATATTATTTTTGATTTAGACGGAACAATTGTTGATTCTAAAAAAGATATTGCCACAGCACAATTACTAGTCCTTCAAGATTACGGAATAAATAATATTTCAGAAAATGAATTATATCCACATATTGGGAAATCATTACATGAAACTTTTTCAAGCTTGCTTCCACTTGAATTGCATTCTAAACTTGATGAAGCATCTGAAAAATATACAGAATATTATGTCCCCAATTCTTTAAAAACCACAACTCTCTTTCCGTCAGTCTTTGATTTATTAAATATTTTAAGTCAAAATAATTTTAAAATGGCAATTGCTACTACAAAACGTGGTAGTGGCGCTCTCAGAGCAACAAATCATTTTGGAATAACAAATTACTTTTCTCAAATACAGGGTTCTGATAATATTCCATTTAAACCAAACCCCACAATAATTAATTTAATTCTTGAAAAACAAAATTGGAAAAATGAAGAAACTATTATTGTTGGAGATACAGATAAAGATATTTTAGTTGGTAAAAATTCTGAAATTTCAACTTGCGGAGTAACATGGGGTGCAATGAATTTTGAAGAATTGCAAAAATTTAATCCAGATATAATTATTAACAATCCACTTGAATTAATTACATATTTAATAAAATGAATGCTGTTGAAATAATCCGCAAAAAAAGAAATAATTTTGAGTTAACAGCAGAAGAAATAAATTTTATTATTAGAGAATATTGCAATAATAAAATTGCCGATTATCAAATCTCAGCTTTATTAATGGCGATTTATTTTAATGGAATGACTGAAGATGAAACTTTTAATTTAACTTCGGCATACATTAATTCCGGTCAAAAAATTGATCTTTCATTTATTAAAAATCCAAAAGTTGATAAGCATTCAACTGGTGGAGTTGGTGATAAAATTTCGCTTTTGTTAGCGCCAATTGTTGCTGCTTGCGGAGTTACAGTCCCGATGATTAGTGGAAGAGGATTGGGGCACACAGGTGGAACGCTAGATAAATTGGAATCAATTCCAAACTTTAAAACAAATTTATCAATAGAAGAATTTAAAAAAATTATTTCTGAAATAAATGTTTCAATGATTGGGCAAACATCTGAAATTGTTCCAGCTGATAAAAAGATTTATGCTTTGCGCGATGTTACTTCAACTGTCGATTCAATTCCATTAATTTCTGCAAGTATTATGAGTAAAAAAGTTGCCTCAGGAATTGATTCGCTAGTTCTTGATATTAAATATGGAAGTGGTGCAATTTTTCAGGATTATCACAAATCAATTGAATTAGCAAAAGCATTAATTAATATTGGCAATAAGTTTAATAAAAATGTTATCGCAATAATTACCTCAATGGATGAACCATTGGGAAAAATGGTTGGTAATTGGCTTGAAGTTGTTGAAACGGTTTTATGTTTAAGAGGTAAAATTGTCCCAGATTTATTGGATGTAACTTTTAGATTGTCTGCGGAAATGTTGTCATTAGCCGGGAAAATAAATTCAATTGAAGAAGGAATTAATTTATGCAAACAAAAAATTGAAGATGGCTCAGCTTATCGAAAATTTTTGGAAATTGTTAAATTGCAAAATGGAGATTTACAAATTTTAGATGATTTAAGTAATTATCCAAAATCAAAATATACTTTTTCTGTAACAGCAAAGACTTCAGGATTTATAAATTCTATTAACACAAGAGAAGTTGGGTTAATTGCAAATTCTGCAGGAGCTGGAAGACTTACAATGAATGACAAAATTGATCCAAAGGCTGGCATTGTTTTCTCAAAAAAAATTGGAGATGAAGTTAAATCAGGTGAATTTTTAGCAACAATTTATACAGATATAAACGATCAGCATTTTGAAGAAAACCTGAGAAATTGTTTTACAATCGGTTCTGAAAAAATAAAATTAAAACCACTAATTCGGGCAAAAGTTACAAAAAATGGTGTTGAAGAATATTAATCATCTTGATTAACTATTCTTTTTTTTCTAATTTTTAAAACTAATTAAAATAAAAATGGCAGTCATTACACTTATAAACGAAAACAAAACTATTGAAGTACCAATCGGAGCAAATTTAAGACAAGCGCTTCGGTTTAATAAAATTTCTCCTTATAAAGGAATTTCAAAAATTTTAAATTGTCGCGGAGAAGGATTATGCGGAACTTGCCGAGTTGAAGTTATTGATGGCAAAGGTGTTTCATCTCGCAAAGAAGACGAAGAAAATATTTTAATTTCAAGCCTTCCATTTTATGCGCGCAAAATTGAAAAAAATATCCGCCTCACATGTCAAACAAATGTTACTGGTGATGTTTCTGTAAAAACTTTTCCTATAGTTGAAATTGACAAAATTGAAACTAAACGTCTTTTGATAAAATCAGGAATTGTTGCTTTATTTACATTTATTTTTGGCGGAACGTTTTTAGTAATGTTTTTAGATATGATTAAATGGATTTAAAAAATTCTTAAACTAATTTTAATCCCACTTCGTCGAACAAATAATATTATATGATAAAAGGGCGAACCCATTATTTAGCTTTTAATTATTTTCTTCTGATATTATTTTTTGGATGTAGTTCCTCCGAAAAAATAATTACAGATTGTTATTCAGTTGAAAGATTTAAACGATTAAGTCAACCAAGATTTGAAGCCCATGTTATTAATTTAAAACCCGCCGACTCATTAATAAATAAATTTCAAAGTAGGTTAGATATTTATACTCAAATAACTTGGGATAGAATAAGATTTATAAAACAGGGAGAAAATTTTGAAGCTGATTATTCTTTGTTCTTTAATCTAAAAAAAAATGATTCACTAATTACTTCAAAAGAAGTTTCAAAGCGTCCGCGAACAAATAATTATGAGGCAACTCAAAAATCTGTAAAAGATTATCATCTTCAAACATTTTATGCTGATACAGGAAAATATAAAGTCCAAATTCAATTAGTAGATAATATTTCGGGTTTAAGTTATAACTCACTATTTACAACTGAAGCTCGTAATTTTAGTAACCAACCAACTTTAAGTAATGGTTTATTTTTAGAAAACGTGCAAGGGAAGTTAAAGCCACTTTTTTTAAATGATATTAAATTTAATGATGAAGTTGATACTATAATTTATTATCAGGAATTATATAATATCAAAATTGGCGATTCATTAAAAATAGTAAGTGAGTTTTTAAAGAGGAAGGAATTACAAACAATTAATGAGCCAACAAGATCATCCTTATATTTTGACACATCATTATGCCAATTAAAATTTGATAATTTAGTTTTGAAAAATGAAAAGTTAATGATATATCCAAATTCCGAAAGGATGCAATTAATAGATACATTTTTTGTTCCGATTGAGCAACAATATTTATTCTCAAGAAAAATAATTTATAATTCATTTAAAAATTATAAAGATACATTGCGCTCTTTGGGCACATTAACAATTAACAATAAAAATTATCCAAATTTATTAAATGTTAATGATTCAATTTTAGCTACTCGCTATCTTTTGTTCAAATACGAAATTGATAGTTTACTTGCTCAAGACACAAATGATAAAAAAAGAAATTGGTTAAAAAATTGGTGGCGCGAGCATGGCGGTATTGCAAAACAAAATGAATTTTTTGATCGGGTTAAAGATGCAAATTTAATTTTTAGTTCATGCGATGCGGGATTTAAATTGCCAATGGGAATGGTTTTTATTGTTTGTGGTTTACCGGGGAATGTTGAATGCGTTGGAATGCAAACAGAGGTTTGGCAATACTTAATAAACAATCAAACTTTTAATATTACTTTTAAAAAAACTAATTTGGATGAAAAAACTTCATATTTTAATTTACAACCATTTACAATTGATGAAAGCCTTTGGAAGTATTCAGTTGATACGTGGAGAAGAAAATAATCTGTGAGTTCTATAGAAGCAAATTCAATTAAAAAAATATTAATCTCACGCTATAAATTTATTGGTGATATTGTTTTAACAACTCCTATTATTAAATCTCTGCGTGATAAATTTCCAAATGCATACATTGCATTTTTGGGAGAACAAAAAGGGACATCACTTTTAGACTGTAATCCAAATATTGATGAGATAATTAAATTTGATGATAGTAAAAATAATTTAATACAAACAATTTTACTTTTAAAAAAAATCCGTAAAATTAAATTTGATATTTTTATTGATTTGTTTAGCAATCCACGAACAAGTTTGTGGGCAAAATGGAGTGGCGCAAAATATAAAATCGGTTTAAATCGTGGGATTCGTTCAAAAATATTTACACATAAAATTGAGATCACTAATACTTTTGAATCTGCAATTACGCAATATTTTAAATTCCTTAAACCAATCGGTATAGAACAAAATAATTATGAGACAGAAATATTTTTATCTCAAAAAGAAGTTGATGAAGCAAAAAGATTTCTTTTGTGGCAAGGTTTGGAAATGGATAAACCAATTGTAGCAATTCATCCGGGAGCTACTTGGAAAAATAAATGCTGGTTACCCGAAAATTTTTCAGCATTAATAGATTTAATATCAGCAAAAACTAATGCAGAAATAATAATAAGCCCCGGTGCAAATGATGATGAGTTAATAAATTTTATTGTTAATAATTCTTATGGAAAAGTAAAAATTTTACCACTTTTACCAGTCAGGCAATTAGCAGCAATTTTAAAATGTTGCAAAGTTCTTGTTTCAAATGATTGTGGTCCAATGCATATTGCTGTTGCAGTAAATACTCCAACAATTGGAATATTTGGTCCCGAACCACCTGAGATTTGGTTTCCATATTCTGAAAAAAACGGACATAAAAGTTTTTTCACACAACTTGATTGCAGCCCTTGCCGAACGACAAAATGCAAATTAACAAATGATGATTATTTACTTTGCATGCAAAAAATTTCAACTGAAGATATTTTTGAAACTGTTAAACAGCGCTTAACTTTAAATTGATTTAAAACACTGATGTAATTATATTATTTTTTATGGAACGATTATTTTCTCCTTGGCGCTCAAAATATATTGCAAGTTTTAAAAATCAAAAAAATAATGACGAATGTATTTTTTGCAAAGCACTAAATAGCAAAAATGATAAAAAAAATTTAATTCTCTTCCGCTCTAAAAATTGTTTTGCAATGCTAAATTTGTATCCATATAACAATGGCCATATAATGATTGTGCCAAATAAACATGTTGATAGTTTAAGTTTGTTACCTGCAAAAGTTTATTCGGAAATTTTATCTACAATAAATAAAACAATTAAACTGCTTGATAAAGCAATAAAACCACAAGGATATAATATTGGTGCAAATTTTGGTCGTGTAGCTGGCGCGGGGATTGAAAATCATATTCACTTCCACATTGTGCCGCGTTGGAATGGTGATACAAATTTTATGCCAGTTTTAAATGATGTAAAACTTGTTTCAGAAGGATTTAACAAAACATATCAAAAATTAATTAGCGCTCTTAAAAAAACTACACGAAAGAAAAAATAAAAATGAAAATAAATTCCTGTTTAAAATCCGCAATTTTATTTTGCGGACTTTTGATAAATAATAATCTGCAATCTCAATCAGAAAATTATTTGAATGAAGATGTAAAAAAAATAATCAAAGAAGGATTAATTAATCAAGATGCGTATAAATTTTTATACGAATTAACATCAAAGGTTGGAGCGCGTGTTTCTGGTTCTCCGCAAGCTGAAAAAGCAGTTGCGTGGGGCAAAGCCAAAATGGAAGAAATTAATTCCGACTCAGTTTGGCTAGAAAATATGATGGTGCCACGTTGGGTTCGTGGTAAAAACGAAATTGCAGAAGTTACATATCCAAAAAAAATAAAATTAAATTCTTGTGCTCTCGGTGGCTCGGGTGGAACAAATGATAAATGGGTGAGTGGCGAAGTTATAAAAGTAAACTCTGTTGATGAAGCAAAACTTCTCGGTGATAAAGCAAAAGGAAAAATAATTTATTTTAGTCGTCCATTTGACCAATCTTTATTTGAGCCCGGAAGAGCTTACGGTGGAGCAGTTGATCAAAGAGGAAGAGGGCCAAACGAAGCAAGTAAACTTGGCGCAGTTGCTGCAATTGTCCGATCGATGACGCATGCGCTTGATGATAAACCGCATACAGGTGCAACTAATTTTGAAAAAGATGTAAAAAAAATTCCAGCTCTTGCAATTTCTACAATTGATGCAAATAATTTAAATCTACTTCTCGAAAAAGGAAAAGTAGAAATCCGTGTTAAACTTTCAGCGGAAACCTTGCCAGATGTTGAATCCTCAAATGTGATTGGACAAATTACTGGCTCTGAATTTCCCAACGAAATTATTTTAGTTGGCGGACATTTGGATAGTTGGGATAAAGGAACTGGGACACATGATGATGGAACAGGTTGCGTTCAATCGATTGAAGTTTTGAATTTAATAAAACGACTTGGTATTAAACCAAAACGAACCATTCGCGCAGTGTTATTTATGAACGAAGAAAATGGTTTGCGTGGTGGATTAGATTATGCAAGAAGAAGAAAAACTTTAAATGAAAAACATATTGCCGCAATTGAATCAGATGGTGGTGGATTTACGCCAACAGGTTTTGGAGTTACAACAGACTCTCTTAAATTTGAAAAAATAAAAAGTTTTGCAACTTTACTTGAACAAATTAATTCTTCAAGAATTACAAAAGGGGGAGGTGGCGCAGATATTGGGCCACTGGGAGAATTTGGTACTGCATTAATTGGGCTCGATCACGATAGCCAACGTTATTTTGATTATCATCATTCTGATAATGACACAATTGATAAAGTAAATTCTCGCGAACTTGAATTAGGAGCAATTGCTATGACAATACTTGCATATGCAATTAGTGAAAATGGTTTGTAATATTTTTAAGACGATTTAATTTTAAAATTTTTATAAAATAAATTGTTGTTAATTTGTGTGAACTCAAAATGAGTTGACATTATTTAAAAACAAATATCGGATTGAATCAGGTTTTAAAACCTGCCTTCAGTAAGATATAAAAATTTATTTCAATGCCGATTGAATAAATTTAACTGTTTCATCTTTCATCTTCTTCATCGAAGCAAGATGGATGTACATCATATGTCCGCTTTCGTAAAAAGATTGTGTAATATTTTTGCGTAAGTCTTTATCAATCATCATGTGGTTAATTGTGTAATCAGTCGCAAAATACGGAGTTGCTAAATCGTAATATCCATTGTAAATGTGAACTTTTAAAAATGGATTTTTGTGCATTGCTTGTCTCATTGTTTCGGCAACATTTAAATATTGGTTTTGGACATTTGCATAACTCCAAGGCTGAACTCGGCTGGTTAAAATTTCGTATGTCAAATCATTTTTAACTCCTAAATGTTCGCGCAAATAATAATTTATTGTTGTTGAAAAAGGACCGCTAATTGCATAATTCAAAGAAGGATCAAATTCATTTCTTTCGCCGGCATCATCATAATCTTTTCCAGTAAATCTTCCATCAAGTCGGCCAACTGTTAAACCATCAGTTCGGCGCAACTCTTTTACAAAACGGGAAATATCAATTCTGTATAAAGTAGAATGACAATATGCTTCGCTTAATCCAGTATATCGCGAAAGTTTTTTTGCAAGATTATTTTTTTCAGCATCAGTTAATTTATCTCCCTTCATTAGTAAAGTTGAATATTCATTCATTGCAAAATCTTCAACTTCTTTTAATAATGAATTTAAATTTGTAAAAGTTGGATCTAATTTTTTATGATACCAAGCAATTGCAGAATAAGTTGGCAAAAATAAAATATGCGGTAAATCGTTTCCTTTTTCGAATCGTGCAGTTTGAAAATTTAAAATTGAGGAAATTAACATAATTCCATTTATGTACATTCCATATTTATCTTGCAAAAAACCCGATAATCCTGCTGAGCGAGTTGTGCCGTAGCTTTCGCCAGCTAAAAATTTTGGCGAATCCCATCTTTGAAATTGAGTTGTATATAATCTTATAAACTCACCGACAGAAGAAATATCTTCATTAAAACCTAAAAATTCTTTTTTATCAACACCATCTGCCGGGCGGCTATAACCAGTTTCAACAGGATCAATAAAAACTAAATCTGTTAAATCTAGCCAAGTGTAATCGTTATCTACTATAGTATATGGCGGGCTAAGTGGGTCACCTTTATCTGACATTAAAACTCTTTTTGGACCAACAACTCCCATGTGCAACCAAACTGATGCGGAACCGGGACCACCATTATATGTAAATGTAACAGGACGATTTGATTGATCGCTCACTCCATCCATTACATAAGAGATAAAATTTATTTTTGCTTTTGATTTTCCAGATTCATCTTTTAATAACATGTAACCAGCAGTTGCTGTGTAATTTAAAGTTTTACCATTTACTTTTATACTTTGTTTTGTAATTGACCAATCTGGAATTTTTGAAGAATCTTTTTGAGAAAAAATAATTTGATTTAAAAAAATTGAAATCAATAAAACCGATAAGTATTTTTTCATATTTATTAATCCTTTAAAATTTTTGTGACGATATCTTTTTTATGTTCGATTGAAAGTTTTGATAAATCATATTTAGTTGATCCTGAAGTAATTAAACCAGCAACAATACCAAGTGGAATCCCAATAACGCCGGCACCAATTAAAGTGTACTTCATCATCTTCTCTTTATCCTCAACTAATCGATCTCTTTCAATATTATTTAATGGTGCAGTACCGCCAGCAAGTGTGATAATTTTATCAGCATTATCGCCCTTCTGGATTAAAGTATAAGTTGCTCCACCACCTGCTAATCCACCTAAAAATAATCCCCAAAAAAATCCTTTTGAGAAACTACCAAGTCGAGTAATTTCTTTTACATCTTTTAAATTTACATTTTGAGTATCTTTTTTTGCTTGGATTGAAAAAACTAGATGATCTCTTTGGATAATAATATTTTTTTCATACTTAATTATTGAGCTATCCAATTTTGTAATTTGCCACGATTGAGAAAATAAACTGGAAGTGAAAATAAAAAACAGAATAAAGTAAAATAGTTTCATGTAAGATCCTTTTAGTTTTTTAGAAATTACTCAACTGCTTTTAAAATTACAAATAGGAATAAGGAAACTTTTATTTATTTTTGAGTTTAATAAAATTACAATGATTACTAAAAGACTTGCAAATACACGCGGTCAAACTAAAACCAATTGGTTACAAAGCTTCCATAGTTTTTCTTTTAATTATTTTTACGATCCCAATTGGATACAATTTGGACCACTTAGAGTTTTAAATGATGATAGAGTTGCGGCAGGATCTGGATTTCCTGAACATCCACACAATGATGCTGAAGTTATTACTTATGTTTTGAAAGGAGAGCTCGCGCATAAAGATTCTTCTGGCGGTGTTGGTGTAATTGGTGAGAGTCAAGTTCAAAGGATGACAACTGGAACTGGCGTAACACATTCAGAATTTAATTATTCAGAAAAAAACGAAGTTCATTTAATTCAAGTTTGGTTTTTACCAAATAAAAGAAATTTAGAACCAAGTTATGAGCAAATTAATTTTACTAAAGATGATCGCAAAAATAAGTTATTAACAATTGCTTCTGGTGATAAAATTGATGGTGGAGTATTTTTTAATCAGGATGCAAAAATTTATGTTACGAATCTTGAAAAAAATAATTCATGTTCAATTTCAATTCCTGAAAAAAAGAAACTTTATTGTTATTTAATTGAAGGTAGTGTAAAAATTGCTGATGAAAATTATTTTACTGGTGATGCTGCAATAGTTTTAAACGAGAATAATATTAAAATAATTTCTAATTCAGATTCGGAATTAATATTATTTGAAGTTGCTGACTAATCTTTGACGATCCACTTCATATAAAACCACTGCGCTTGCATTAGCAACATTTAATGAGTCAATTCCGGCTTTCATCGGAATTTCAAAACAATCACAAATATTTAAAATTTCTTTTCGTGGACCATCTTCTTCATTTCCAAAAACAATGCAGCTATTTTTACAAAAATTTATTTCATAAATAGATTTACTTTTTATGGAAGTGTGTGCCGCAAAAATATTAAATCCAAATTCATTTTTTAAAAATAAAATATCATCTGCAAGTTTTGTAGAATAAATTATTGGAATTTTAAAAATTGTTCCCATCGAGTTACGAACCGCGCGGCGTAAAAAAGGATCTGAAGAAGTTTCGCCAACAATTAAAGCATCAACATTAAATGCAGCGCAATTACGAACAATTACACCAACATTTTCAGAATTCATTATTCCGTCAATTACTGCAAATAAAGTTCGTTTTGTTAGTTTTACAAAATCGTGTAAAATAATATTTTGCGGAGCTTCGCCAACACCCATTATTCCTTGATGAAGTTTAAAGCCAACTATTTGATTTAAAATAATTTTTGGTGCTACAAAAACATCAATGTTCTCAACTCTCTTTTTAATTTGTGCTTCAAATTGTGAAAACCATTCTTCAGTTAATAAAAGAGAAATTATTTTGATATTACTTTCTAATAACCTTTCAACAAGCTTTTTACCTTCGGCAACAAATATTCCATTTTTAATATGTTCATCAACCCTACGTAAAGTTTTATAAGGTAGAAGATTTTCTTTTTCTAAGGATGTTATGTTGAACCGAGTAAACATTTTTTTATATTACACTTGACTTTAATTTAGCAGCAAGATAAGTTAAATAATTATTATTTAAATAAATTTATTTAGTGAGACTAATATGAAAAATTTTTCGTCAATTATAATCTTTCTTTTACTCTCTTCAATATTTTTATATTCGGGAATCGCCGGCAATCTGAAAGGTTTACACTCGGAATTCAGTTTTAAAAAATTATTTAATGATTCCTGGTTTTAATAAGTGGTATACTTTAAGTGTATTAACTTTTGCTTATCTCGTCAATTTTATTGATAGAGTAATTTTAAATATTCTTTTTACTCCAATAAAAAATGAATTTCAATTTACTGATCTCCAGCTCTCGTTATTAAGCTCAACAAGTTTTATTTTACTTTATGTTACACTCGGGGTTTATTTTGGTAAACTCGCAGATAAATTTTCAAAAATAAAACTTGCCGGTTTTGGTTGTGCAATTTGGATTATTGCAACAGGAGCAATTTCTTTTGCAAATAGTTTTTGGTGGATTTTATTTTGCAGAATGATTGTTGGCGCGGGGCAAGCAATGTTTTATCCGGCAGCGTTAGCTTTAATTGCAAATTTATTTTCATCTAAAAATCGAGCAACGGCAATGTCAGTTTATGGTAGCGCAATTGGATTGGGAACCGGAATTAGTTTTTTAATTGGTGGTTGGTTAAATGATGTCGCAGGTTGGCGCTCGGTTTTAATTTGGCTCGGGTTTCCATTTATAATAATTGCTGTTGCAATTTTATTTTTAAAAGAAGATCCAAATAATCTCCAAAAAGAAAAAAATGTTGTACCTCAAACTTCGATTTTAGATTTACTAAAAAATAAAATTTTAATTTATCATTTAATCGGATATGCATTATTTTCTGCGGCAACTAACAGCATTTTTGTCTGGATGCCTTCATTTATTCAAAGATCGTCCGGGCTTTCAACTTCATTTGTCGGGCTTTTAGTTGGCGGTGGAGTAATTGTTGCAGGCAGTTTAAGCACAATTACCGGTGGTGTGTTTGCAGATTATTTTCATAAAAAAATTCCGGGTAGTAGAATGCGTTTTGCAAGTATAGTTTCAATCTTAACTTTTTTATGTTGGATTTTTTTACTTTTAGCCGAAAAAACTTTTTGGCAAAATTTATTACTCTTCCCATTAATATTTACTTCTTTAATGTGGTTTGGCTGCGCTACATCCGACTTAAATGAAATTGCAGGAGCAGAAAATAGTGGATTAGTAAGTGGAATTTATTTGTTTGTAGTCAACTTAATTGGCAACGGAATTGCGCCACCAATTTATGGATTCATAAATGATATGCTAGAAGTTTCAAAAAATCCAATTAATATGAAGTTTACATTAATGTTAAGTCCAATTTTATTATTAGGCGCGGGACATTTTTTATGGCGTGGTGGAATTAAATTTGAGAATTTTTACAAAAGTAAAGTTATCTAACTTTTAACTTCCTCTTAATTTTCTTAATTTTATCCACTAAACATTTAAAAATCACACGGAGTAAAAAATGTCAATTAAAGTAGCTATAAATGGTTTTGGAAGAATCGGTCGTAATGTTTTTAGAGCAGGATTTCAGGATCCTGAAATAGAGTTTGTTGCCTTTAACGATTTAGCTGATGGCAAATCTTTAATAAATCTTTTAAAATACGATTCAGTTTTAAGAAGATTCCCCGGTGATGTAAAATTAGAATCAAACGCATTAATTGTAAATGGAAAAAAAATTAATCTTTATTCCGAAAAAGATCACAACAAACTACCTTGGAAAAATTTAGGAGTTGATGTTGTAATTGAATCAACAGGTTTAAAACAATTTACTGATGAAGAACTTGCAAAAGATCATTTAAAAAATGGAGCAAAAAAAGTAATCATTAGCGCACCTGCAAAATCTTGCGATGTTACAGTTGTAATTGGTGTTAACGATAACACTATTGATCTTTCAAAACATAATATAATTTCGAATGCAAGCTGCACTACAAACTGCCTTGCTCCGATGGTAAAAGTTTTACACGATAATTTTGGAGTTAAAAAAGGATTGATGACAACAGTGCATTCGTACACAAATGATCAAAGAATTTTAGATGTAGTTCACAGCGATCAACGTCGCTCAAGAGCTGCTGCTATAAATATTATCCCCACAACTACTGGCGCAGCAAAAACTGTTGGCAAAGTTATTCCTGAACTAAATGGAAAACTTGATGGCTACTCTTTGCGCGTGCCTACTGCTGATGGCTCTATTACAGATTTAGTTGCCGAGCTTGAAAAAGAAGTTACAAAAGATGAAGTTAATGCTGCCTTTAAAAAAGCGAGCGAAACTTATTTAAAGGGAATTATGTATTACAGCGAAGATGATCTAGTTTTGCAAGATATTATTGGCGATCCGCATTCATGTATTATTGATAGTAAATTAACAATGGCAATGGGCTCGCTTGTAAAAGTTTTTGGATGGTATGATAATGAATGGGGCTATAGTTGCAGAGTTGTAGACTTGGTTAAAAAAATTGGTAAATTGGTTTGAGTTTTAATTTTTAATGATTTGAAAAAAGTATAACCTATGAAAAAATTCTTCATTGTTTTAATTTTTACATCTTCACTACTTTTTCCACAAGAGGAACAAACTAAAACTTTTTATTTAGAAGATGGCACAAAACTTGTGGGGACTGTTGTTTCTGAAAATGATTCTTTAATAATTCTAAAAACATCTTTTGGGGAAGTTAAAATTAATAAAATCGATTTAACTGCAAAAAAAGAATCTCAGGAAAGTGTTTTATTGCAAAAACAAATCAGAGATGATTTGGAATGGGATTTTACAGTTTATCAAACACTTTATTCACAGTTTCATGGTGCTACTTTAACAATAATAACAGATAATCCTGTAGGTTTGTTAGTAAATGGAGGGGGCTACTTTGCAGCTTCTGCCTTGGCATCTAGGTTAAATGATTTATCACGAATTAATGTTGAGAGTAGTAATTGGGGGCACCTTAATGGAATTGCACAGGGACTTCTTCTTGGTTCAATTTTAACAGAAGAAAATAATGATGGAAAAATTGTGATGTTGATGGGAAGTCTTGGTGGGTTAGGGCATGCATATTATTCTTACACAAGAGCAAACGAAGTACCTGAATATGTTTCTGCTTTTACACATTTTTCAGAATTTTATGCGCCTTTCTGGACAACTTCTGCTTTAATAACATTGGGTGTTGAGGAACCTAGTTTTAAATCAATGCAGACAATATGGTTAGTTTCAAGTTTATCTGCAAATTATTGGGCACCTAAATTAATTGGAGAAAGAAATTTAAGCCTAGGTGGTTTTATAAGCACGCAAGCGTTTCATTTTGCTGCATTAAGTACTGGATTTGTAATTCCAATTGTTTTAGAAACTGATAATGAAAAGTTATTTTTTGCATCACTTTTGAGCTCGAGTTTGTTTGGTTTGTATTATGGCTTAAAAGATAATGAAGGAAATAATTTAACTTTTGAAGAGGGAAGATTTGTTGATAGAATGACTTTAGCAGGAGCAACTACAGGTTTTGGTTTGGGTATATTAGTTCAGTCATTAAACATAGATGAAGACACAGGTTTTAAAGAGAAAGAGATGGAATTTTATATGAAAGTAACTTTGGCATTAACTAGTGCTGGTGCCTGGGGAGGATATTTTTATGGAAAAAATAGTGTACTCAAAGATAAAAACATCAGCAGCAATTGGAATTTACAATTTAATCCAGAAAATTATTTAATTAGTTCAAATTTGGATTATAAAAATCCATTTACCCCAAAACATATTCCAATAATAAATTTTAAATATTCTTTTTGAAAATTTTATCGATCGATAATTATAAATTAACTGGCAAAAAAGTTTTAGTCCGGGTTGATTTTAATGTACCATTTAATAATGATGGTGAAATCTCTGATGACACTCGAATTGTTGAAGCTCTTCCAACAATTAAAAAAATTATTGAATCTGGTGGAAAAACAATTTTATTAAGTCACCTCGGCAGACCAAAAGGTTCAAAAAATTTAAAATATAGTTTAAAGCCAGTTGCTTTAAAATTAAGTGAACTTTTACAAAAGGAAGTTCAATTTAGTGAAGATTGTATTGGCCCGATTGCAGAAGAGAAAATATCTAAACTGGAAAATGGAGATGTTATACTTTTAGAAAATCTCCGTTTTTATAAAGAGGAGGAAGAAAACGAAATTGTTTTTGCTCGCACACTTTCGAACTTGGGAGATATTTATGTAAATGATGCTTTTGGTACATCGCACCGCGCGCATGCTTCAACTTATGGAATTGCAAAATTTGTTACTCCAAGTTTGGCTGGTTATTTATTACAAAAGGAAATAAAATTTTTAGGTGAAGCAATTTCAAATCCGCAAAAACCTTTTACAGCAATTTTAGGTGGCGCAAAAGTTTCTGGCAAAATTGATGTAATTAAAAACTTATTCGGTAAAGTTGACACAATTTTAATCGGTGGTGGAATGATGTTTACTTTTTACAAAGCACTTAATTATGAAATAGGGAACTCGATTCTTGAATCTGAAAAAATTGAATTAGCGAAAAATCTTTTACAAGAAGCGAAAGAAAAAAATATTGATATAATTTTGCCAGTTGATACAATTGTTGCAGATAAGTTTGAAAACTCAGCATCAACAAAAATTGTTGATGTAAAAAATATTCCGCAAAATTGGATTGGTGTTGATATCGGTCCAAAAACAATTGAACTCTTCACCGATAAAATTATAAATTCAAAAACAATTTTATGGAATGGTCCGATGGGAGTTTTTGAAATTGATAATTTTGCAAATGGAACAATTAAAATTGCGGAAGCTTTAAAAACTGCAACTCAAAATGGCGCAACTACAATAGTTGGTGGCGGCGATTCTGCATCAGCAATAAAAAAAGCAAAAGTCGAAAAATATATTACCCACATTTCAACTGGTGGTGGCGCATCACTTGAATTTTTAGAGGGAAAAGATTTGCCAGGCGTTAAAGTTTTAGAAAGATATTAATTTCGGTTTTTAATCAAATTAACTTTAAATTGAGAAATGAGTAATTATAGATTTTCAGGAGGCAGTGGTTTTTATGGTGGATTTAGTTTGTTTCCCCCTGTTATAAAAGGTTTGTTGATTTCAAATGCTGCAGTTTTTTTGGGGATTGGTTTTTTACGAGCATTCCGTATTGGCAACTTCCCGATTGGTGCATTAGTTGAACAGGAGTTAGCTCTCTGGCCTATTTCTGATGGATTATTTTGGCCGTGGCAACTTTTTACATATATGTTTATGCATGCAAATTTTAGTCATCTCTTTTTTAATATGATTGCTTTGTGGATGTTCGGGATGGAATTAGAAAATTTAATGGGCTCCAAAAAATTTTTCATTTATTATATTTTATGTGGACTTGGTGGTGGCTTATTACATATTTTAGCAGCTCCACTTTTTGGAGTTGCCGGACCAACTATTGGTGCATCTGGCGCGGTTTATGGGGTTTTACTTGCCTTCGGATTACTCTTTCCCGATAGATTGATTATGCTTTACTTTTTTGTTCCGATGAAGGCCAAATACTTTTTACTATTATATATGATAATTGAATTTTTATCTGTCGGTAATTTAGATGGTATTGCTCACTTTGCTCATTTAGGTGGCGCGCTTGTCGGATTAATTTATCTTATAGTTGAAAATTACCAAATTGAATTTTTTAAAAGTTTTCAAAAACCAAATTTTAAAAGATCAACTTATACTCCCCAAAAAGAAGAAACAAATTATACAAATATTACAAACACAAATTTTAAAGAAGAAGTAAATGATGATGAAGTCACTCAAAAAAAGATCGACGCAATTTTAGATAAGATCAGTAAAAGTGGTTATCAAAATTTATCGGATGAAGAAAAACGAACATTATTTGAAGCATCTAAAAAATTACATTAAAATATGGATTCAATATTACCAGTTATTCAAACAGATTTAACAAACGGTTCTCAGCATAAAACTTACAAAGTTGGTGTAAGAAGAGGAACTAGGCAAGTTTTAATCGGCAATATAAAAGTTGGTGGAGGCGCGCCAATATCGGTCCAAACAATGACCAAAACTAAAACCGATGATGTTAATGCAACTGTTGCGCAAATTAAAATCGCTGCAGAGGCCGGAGTTGATATTGTTCGTGTAACTGTAAATGATAAAGAAGCTGCCGAAGCGATGAAGGAAATTGTTCGTCAATCGCCAGTACCTATTGTTGCAGATATTCACTTCAATCATATTTTTGCTTTACAATCAATTGAAGCCGGTGTTGCAAAAGTCAGAATTAATCCGGGTAATATCGGTTCAAAAGATCGCATTCGTCAGGTTTTAACAGCTGCAAAAGAAAAAAATATTCCAATCAGAATTGGTGTAAATAGCGGATCACTTGAAGAAGATATTTTAAATAAATATGGATATCCAACAGCCGAAGCATTATTTGAGAGCGCGATGCGACATGTTGAAATTTGCGATGAGTTTAATTTTAGAGATGTAATTATTTCGGTCAAATCAACCGATGTAAGATTAATGATTGAAGCTTATCGTTTAGTTGCCGAAAGAACTGATATTCCACTTCATTTAGGTGTTACTGAAGCTGGATTAACAAGAGTTGGAACAATAAAATCTGCAATCGGGATTGGGACTTTACTTGCCGAAGGAATTGGAGATACAATTAGAGTTTCATTAACAGATGATCCAATAAAAGAAGTTGAAGTTGGAAAAGAAATTTTGCGTTCATTATCACTTGCATCAAGGAATGTAGAATTAATTGCATGCCCAACTTGCGGCCGGCTTGAAATTGATTTATTCGGAATTATGAATGAGCTTGAAAAAAGATTAGAAGGGGTAAAAAAGCCGGTAAAAATTGCTGTGCTTGGCTGCATAGTAAATGGTCCCGGTGAAGCAAGCGATGCCGATATTGGAATTGCCGCAGGAAAAGGTGTTGGAATTTTATATCGAAAAGGGGTAGTTATAAAACGACTCAAAGAATCTGAAATTGTAGATTGTATAGTTGAAGAAGTAGCAAAATTCCAACCGGAAAACTAAAAAGCGTTTTATATTTTACAATCTAAATTATTTACTCACCCCAATTTGGTTAAGTAAAAAAGCGTACGCGTAAGCTTGTTCTTTAATTACATCGTACCTGCCGGATGAACCGCCGTGGCCACCTGCCATATTTGTTTTAAGCAAAAGTAAATTATCGTTTGGTAAAAGTGTGCGTAACTTTGCAGTATATTTTGCCGGCTCCCAATACATTACTTGGCTATCGTTAAATGATGTGGTTATAAGTATATCCGGATAATTTGTTTTTTGCAAATTTGTATATGGGCAATAAGTTGTAATATAATCGTATTCATTTTTCTTTTTTGGATTTCCCCATTCTAAAAATTCTCCAACTGTAAGTGGAAGATTTTCATCCAACATTGTATTTATAACATCAACAAAAGGGACAGCCAAATGTGCAGCTTTACAAAGATCGGGCCTAATATTTAAAACTGCACCAATTAATAATCCACCAGCGCTTCCACCTTCAATTGAAAGTTTTTCTCGCGTTGTATATTTATTATTAACTAAATAATCGGCACAATCAATAAAATCAAAAAAAGTATTTTTCTTTTTCATCATTTTTCCATCATCGTGCCACTCTTCTCCCAAATCACTTCCACCGCGAATATGTGCCTGCGCATAAATCACTCCACGATCGAGCAAACTTAATCTGCCTAAACTAAAACTAATTGTAAGTGGAATCCCGTATGAACCATATCCATAAAGCAACATTGGTGCAGTGCCATCAATTTTTGTTCCTTTTTTATAAACGAGCGAAACAGGAACTTCAACTCCATCTCGAGCTTTTACCATTATCCGTTCGCTTTTATAGGATGATGGATCGTAACCACCGAGAACTTCATTTTGTTTTAATAATTTAATTTCGCCATTCAGAAAATTATATTCAAAAATTGATTGCGGAGTTACAAGTGATTGATAACTGTAACGAAGTGTAGTTGCATCAAAATCACGATTAACAGAAATATTTGTGGAATATACTTGCTCGTTTACAGGAATATTTATGAAATTGTTTGTATTAAAATTGTAAATGCGAATTATATTTAATCCATTTACTCGCTCAGTAACAGCAGCGTAGTTTTTAAACAAACGTAAACCTTCAACTTTAATTCCTTTTCGTGCTGGGATAAAATCTTTCCAGTTTTCTTTTGCAAATGAATTTGCAGAAACTGTTACAACTTTAAAATTTTTTGCATTATCATTTGTGATTATATAAAACAATCCATCACGATGATCAACATAATATTCGTGATCTTCTTTTTTTGAATAAAGTAAATTTAACTTTGAAGTAGAATTTTTTGCATTTAAAAAATAAACTTCAGTTGTATTTGAGCTTGCAGTTGTAAGAAAAATAAATTTATCGTCACTTGATTTACCAACATTAACATTGTAAAGTTCATCTTTTTCTTCAAAAAGGAGCTCATCATTTTTACTACCTAAAATGTGACGAAATAATCTAAAAGTACGTTTAGCGTGATCTTGTGTTGTGTAATAAATTGTTTTGTTATCGTTGGCCCAAACAACACCAGAAACTCTACCGACATAATCAGTTAAAATTTCTCCTGTTTTTAGGTTTTTTATATATAAATAATAATCTCTGAATCCAGTTGTATCGAGCGAGTAAGCCAAAAATCCACCATCCTCACTTACCGAGAATGTACCGAGCCCTAAAAATTTAAATGTTTTTGCCAACTCATTTTGATTTAAAATTAATTCTTCGGCAGAATCCATATTACTTTTTTTGCGAACATAAAATGGATATTGTTTTCCTTCTTCAGTTTTTGTGTAATACCAATATCCTTTATAAAAATATGGAACTGATAGATCAGTTTGTTTCCAGCGTTTTAAAACCTCATCATAAATTTTATCTGCAAGTGGCTGGAAATTTTTTGAAAATTGTTCTGTATAAACATTTTCTTCATCTAAATAAGATTTAACATCTGGATTTTGTTTTTCTCGCAGCCAGAAATAATTATCTACTAATTTTTGACCATGAAGCTCTGTGGTTTTCGGAATAATTTTTGCAACTGGTGGTTTTATATTTTGAGAATTTGATATACTTATGAGCATAATTAATAATAATAGTAAAATGGTTTTCATAGATTTTCCTTTTTTGAATATAATATTAAAATTGGAAAATTTGGAAGGAAAAATTATTCAGATTTTATAATTATTGAAGCGCCTGAAATATCCTGATTTATTTTAGAAGGATTGCCTTTATAATAAATTTTATGAGCGCCACTTAAATTCAAATTTAATTCATCTAAAACATTTAATCTAAATGTACTTGCGCCCGAAGCATCTATAAAAATATTATTTGCAATAAGTTCACTCGCTTCAATAGTATTTGCGCCACTCGCGTCAATATGTAGCGATTTTACAAAACCAGTAAATGTTACTTTTGATGCTCCAGAAAGATCTATATCAGCAAAATTATTATTTAGTGGCAATGATAATGTATTTGCGCCCGAAACATCAAGTGAAATGTTTTTAGAATCAAATACAATCGAGCTATCATGAGTAAATTTAACTGCACCAGAAAAGTTTAAATTTTGAAGTTGTGTAAATGGCAAAATTATTTTTATCTGTTTTGAAGGATAAATATTAAATTCAGGATCAATTATCAATTCGCTACCATCCACATAAGTGCGAATATATTTTGACAGATTTTCATCACAAAAAATTGTCATTTCATTTTCTTTTTGAGTTCCGCTTATATGAATTGACAATCCACCAGAAACATGAAGCGATGTAAAATTTTCAATTTTTTTAGTTGAAGAAATATAATTTCCATCTCCGTCAATAACAAAATGGTGGGAGAGGCAACCATTAAAAAATAAAATTGAAAATAGAGTTATAAATATTTTTTTGAGAATCATTTATACTTCACTTTTTTGCTTTACTTTTGAAGCAAAAAATAAACCCATTGCGATGCCAATTGTTATGCAAGATGGAAACCAAAAATCTTGTTTTGTGTTTGCCTCTAAAATACTACCAATTAAAAATCCCAAACCAATACCAAAAAGTATAATCCCAAATTTTAAATAATCAATTGAAGTTTTTTTACGCTGATTTAATATTTTAACAATTTCATCAGCAGAATATCCTTTTTCAACTAAAATCGCTTTTTTACGAAATGAAAAATAAATCCCTGAAATCGCAATCGAGGCAATCAATAAAAAAAAACCAACCGGTACAATAATACTTACATCTTCCATAAAATCTCCTTTAATTTAGTTAATGTTTTTATCTTTTCATATTATGACAAAATGAAGCCGCAAAAGGTTACAAGTGTAACTTTTTTGATTTAAAATTGCTCTAAAATTAAACAAATGAATGATGAAGAGTTATTGCAAAAAATTTCAGTTGGGGATAAAGATGCGTTTATTGAATTTTTTAATAAATATAAATCAAAAGCTTTTGCGTTATTGCGAAGTATTTGCAAAAATAATTTTGATGCAGAAGAAGCTCTGCAAGATGTATTTATGAAAATTTATGATTACTCGTCAACTTTTAAAGGAACTTCAAAAGTGTCAACTTGGCTTTATACTATCACTTATAGAACAGGTTTAAGTTATGTTGCAAATCGTAAAAGAAATAAAACAGAACCGATTGATGAATTTATTGAGAATAATATTAAAAATGATTCTGAACAAAAAGATTTTATAAAAAATGAATTGCTATTAAAATTAGTTGATGAGCTTTCTGAGAAACAAAATATTGTTTTGACCCTTTTTTATTTTAACGATCTCACAATTGAAGAAATTTCACAAACATTAAATATTTCTGAAAGTGATGTCAAAACAACTTTACACCGAGCAAGAATAAGTTTGTACAATATGATAGAAGAAAAAAATTTAAGACAGGATTTACAATGAACAATATTGAAAATGAAATTGATAAAATATTAAAACATTATAAAGTTCATCATGTTTCGGAAGAATTATCTCAGAAAATAATTTCTAAATTTGATTCATCTATTCACAAAAAAAATAATGATCTAAATTTTTTCAAAATTATTTTTGGAATACAATTAATAACTCCAATTATTTTATTAATAGCTTCTAATTTTAAAACAAATGAAATCCAAAAAAATGGCGACTTATCTATAAAGTTATTTTGGGATAATATTCAATTTTTAATAAATCAATTTCAAAACATAATATTAATATTAAATAAAAGTTTTTCTTCGAATGAATTTTTGATTTATGCTTCGGTTGTAATATTATTACTCTTATACATTTTAAATAAAGCTGAAATAATCAACTTGGAATTGTAAAAAAGGGATTTAACTCGTTATATTAAGTGAATGATTGAATACTTCACTACAATTCCATCAAGCCATCGCACAATAATTTTGGCTTTTAGTTTAGTTTTTTGTTGGGCATTAGAAGGGGCAATTCCATTATTTAATTTTCAATACAACAAATATAAACATGCTTCGGTAAATTTATTTTTTACACTCACAACTATTTTAATAAATTTAACTTTTGCAACAATTTTACTTTTAGCTGCAGAGTGGACTGTACAAAATAAAATTGGAATTTTATATTTAATGGATTTGCCAATTTGGTTGCATGCAATTTTTGCAATTATGTTGATGGATATGATCGGCGCATATTGGATTCATAGATTAATGCACACATTTTCATTTGGTTGGAAGTTGCACAGAATTCATCACATTGATACTAAAGTTGACGCAACAACAGCTCTCAGAGCTCACCCAGCAGAAAGTATTTTAAGAGCAATATTTTTACTTTTCGGGATTTTAATTGCAGGTGCAGAAATTTGGATGGTTATGTTGTATCAATCAATTTCAGTTTTGAATGCGCAAATTGAACATGCAAATATAAAATTCCCGAAATGGTTTGATAATTTTTTGGAAATATTTATAGTTTCTCCAGATATGCATAAAGTTCATCACTCGCGTAAACAAATTGAAACTGATTCGAACTTTGCAAATATTTTTTCTATTTGGGATAGAATTTTTGGAAGTTATCGTAAAGTTGAAGACACAGAATCAATTGAATATGGACTGGCTGAATTTAGAACTGAAAAAGATGACACAATAACATCACTTCTCAAAAATCCATTTAGAAAATAAAATTGAGTAATAAAAATTTAAATATTCTTTTTATCGGCGATATAGTTGGGGCGCCCGGATTTGAAATAGTTCAAACTTTTTTAAAAGGAATTTTAGAAAAACATAAAATTAATTTTTGCATTGCAAATGGCGAAAACCTGGCAGATGGAAAAGGACTTACAGAAGATGATGCAAAAAAAGTTTTTTCTCTTGGGGTTGATGTTATAACAACAGGCAATCATGTTTGGGACAGGTGGGATTCAAAAACATTATTGAGTAGCTATAAAAATATTTTAAGGCCGATAAATTATCCAAAAGATAATGCCGGATTTGGATTTGGAGTTTTTGAAACAAAGGATAAAATAAAAGTTGGTGTTATAAACGCTCAAGGTAGAACTTTTATGCAACCTTTGGACGATCCCTTTAAAAATATTGATTTTGCAATTTCAAAAATTAAAGAAGAAACTAAAATTATTATTTTAGATTTTCATGCCGAAGCAACTTCTGAAAAAATTGCAATGGGTTGGTATTTAGATGGAAGAGCGAGTGCTTTAATTGGCACCCATACGCACACTCCAACTGCCGATTTAAAAATATTACCAGCTGGATTAGGTTATATAACAGATGCTGGTATGACTGGTCCTTTTGATTCAGTAATTGGAATGAGAAAAGATAGTGCAATTCAAAGATTTCTAAAACAAACTCCATACAAATATGAAACCGCAGTAAATGATGTTCACTTTTGCGGAGTTGTTTTTAGAATTGATATTGAAACTGGTAACTGTAAACAAACTGAACAAATTATTTTTCCGGAGTTTTCAAAATCGCAATGATTCTTGACGGCAAAAAAATTTCGGAGCAGATTAAAACTGAAATCACAGAGGAAGTAAAAATATTTTCTGCTAAAAATAATTTTGTTCCTGGTTTAGGTTGTATTTTAGTTGGGAGTATTCCCGCATCAGAATATTATGTAAAAAGTAAAGTTAAATCTTGTGGAGAAGTTGGTTTTTATTCAAAGCTAAATAAATTTGATTCAACAATTTCTGAAAATGATTTATTATTTGAAATTGAAAAATTTAATAACGATGCAAAAATTCATGGAATATTAATTCAGCTTCCGCTACCAAATCATATTAATGAAGAAAAAATTTTACAATCTGTAATTCCAGAAAAAGATGTTGATGGTTTTAATCCAATTAATGTTGGCAAACTTGTTTTGGGACAAAAAACTTTTGTTCCATGCACAGCTCTCGGAATTCTTGAAATCTTAAAAAGATATAAAATTGAAACAATGGGCAAACATGTTGTAGTTGTCGGCAGAAGTAATATTGTTGGCCGACCAATCGCAAATTTACTTTCACAAAAAGAATATGGAAATGCGATTGTAACAATTGTTCACTCGGCTTCAAAAGATATTGCAAGCTTTACAAAGCAAGCAGATATTTTGATTGTCGCAATCGGGAAACCAAAATTTATAACTGCAAATATGGTTAAAAATGGTTCAGTAGTTATCGATGTTGGAATAAATAGAATTCAAAAAGGAAACGAATCTATTTTGATTGGCGATGTTGACTTTGAAAATGTAAAAAATGTAGCATCAGCTATTACACCTGTTCCCGGGGGAGTTGGTCCACTTACAATTGCAATGCTTTTACAAAACACACTTTTGGCTGCAAAATTAAGTGTTGGGGGCAATTATTGATTGTATTTTCGCCATATTTAACATATATTTTTTGACTTTTTTTAAATAAACCAGCTCAGGAGTAAATTTCAAATGGGAATTATGAATCGAATGCGGGACAACATGCCCGTAATTCTTTTTGGGTTAATTGTTGTTTTTATCATCACAATCATTTTTGATTGGGGAATGGATTATTTTGGTATGTCTTCCTCCCAAAGAGATGTAGTTGGAGTAGTTGAAGGTAAAAAATTAACTTATACAGAATTTTCAGAACAGTTACGACAAACTTCCGAAAATTATAAAAAACAATCTGGTAGCGAGCCTGATGAAAATACAACTCGCCAATTACGCGAACAAGTTTGGACAAATTTTGTAAATCAAACACTTTTAGATATAGAAATTGATAAAATGGGTTTATCTGTGAGTGATCAAGAAATTGTAGATTGGGTTCGAGGCGAAAATCCACCACCATTTTTAGTTCAACAATTTAAAGATTCTCTAGGACAATTTAATCGCACAGCTTATGAAAGCGCAATTAATGATCCACGAAATCGTCAAATTTGGGTTGAAGTAGAAAAAGTTTTAAAACAACAACGTCTTGCCGAAAAAGTTCAAAGTATTGTTGGCTCATCAGTTCGAGTTTCAACAAATGAAGTTTTAAAAAAATATAATGATCAATCTACATTTTACAATGCTGAATACGCATTTTTTGATCCAAATTTATTTGTAAATGATAACGAAGTAAATTATTCTGAAAATGACTTGCGAGATCTTTATCTAGAAAATCAAAAAGATTACAAAAAAGAAGCAACAAGAATTTTAAAATTTGTTCAATTATCTGCGCAAGCATCAAAAAATGATACAAATGAGGTTCTTGCAAATTTGGAAAATGTTAAAAAACAAGTTGATGCAGGAATTGATTTTAAAGATATCCAAAAAACTTATACTGAAACTGAACCCACATATAATTTTTTTGGACATGGATCAATTACTCCAACAAAAGAAAAATTAGTTTTCAATTCAAAAGTTGGCAGCATTGTTGGCCCATTTATTGATGTTGATGGAGCGCATTTAATAAAAATATTACGCGATCGAAAAGGAGCAGAAACTTTTATTAAGGCAAGTCATATATTGTTAACCGGAGATGAATCTAAAAATATTGCTTTAGCAAAAGAATTACTTTCGCGTGCAAAAAAAGGAGAAGACTTTAACGATCTTGCAAAACAATTTTCGCAAGAGCCAAATGCATCAACATCTGGTGGTGAATTAGGATGGTTCGGCAAAGGAAGAATGGTAAAACCTTTTGAAGAAGCAGTTTTTAAATCTAAAAAAGGTGAAATAATTGGGCCAGTTAAAACGGAGTTTGGAATTCATGTAATTAAAGTTGAAGGAAAAGATAATCGTGAAGTTGAGTTGGCTGATATTTTAATTCAAATTCAGCCATCTGCAAATACAAAAGATGAAGTTTATCAAAAAGCTGCTGATTTTTCTTATTTAGCAAAAAAAGGAAAATTTGAGGAGGTTGCTCAATCAATTGGTGTAAAAGTTGAGGAATCCCAACCATTTCAAAAAGGTGGATTTATTCCTGGTCTCGGTTTCCAAGAGGCGATAAGTAAATTCGCTTTTGATAAAGAAGAGGGTGAAATAAGTGAAGTTTATTTTGTTTCAGATGGATATGCAGTTGTAATGGTTTCAAAAGCTGAAAAGGAAGGTATCAGGGCGTTTGATGAAGTTAAAGAGAGTTTAATTCCAAAAATTAAAGAAAAAAAGAAAATTGAACTTTCAAAAAATATTGCAAAAAATTTTTCGAAAGAATTAAATAATTCATCAGATCTTTCAATTTTAACAAATAAAGATTCTCGAATAAAAGTTCAAACAACCGGTGAATTTAATTTAGCTGGTTCAATACCAACAATCGGAACAGATTATTATTTTACAGCAGCAGTTCAAAATTCTCAAATAAATAAAATTCCTGAACCTGTTAAAGGAACAAGAGGATATTATTTAATAAAAAAATTATCAGCTACATCATTTGACACAACAAAATATAATTCTCAAAAAGAATCACTCACGCAACAAATTTTAAACGAGAAAAAACAAAGAGTTCTTTCAGAATGGCTTGTTAAGTTGAAAGAAAATTCGGACATAGAAGATAACAGAGATTTATTTTTTAGATAAAAATTATTTTATTTTCAAAAATATAAAGCCTTCTTTATTGAGGGCTTTTTTGTTTATTAAATATCTACTAATTTACTAAATGAAATATTTGTGGCTCACATTATTTACTTTTATAAAATTACAAAGCCAAAATGTTCCACTTTTGTATAATTTTGAGCCTCACAAAATTCCAATTACAAACAATTCAGAACTTTATCAAAATCCTTTTGCGGGTGGAATTGACAACCCGCGATTTCAATTTGTAGATATTGATAATGATAATGATTTAGATTTATTTATTATTGATCGAGATGATGTTTTACAGTTTTACGAATGTGAAAATCCCACAAAATATAAATTAAAACCAACAAGAAGTTTTGCAATCCAAACTGTTAATTGGGTTAAGTTTGTCGATATTGATAATGATGGGGATCTTGATTGCTTCGGGAACAATTTAAATTTGGGAATTACATTTAATAAAAATATCGGAACAAAAAATAATCCAATATTTCAAACTATTTCATCAGCAGTAAAAGACACAATAGGTAATTTTATTCAATGCGAGTTTTATGCAGTTCCAAGTTTTGTTGATATTGATGGAGATGGAGATTTTGATTTTTTTGCCGGCACTTCAAACGGCCAAGTCACTTTTTACGAAAATATCGGCACCGCAAATAATTTTAGTTACAGATATGTTACTGATTATTGGCAACAATTAAATATTCAAGGTAGCGGATTAACACAGAAAAAAAATAATTTTCAGATGAGGCATGGCTCTTGTGTTTTAGAATTTTTTGATTCGGATAGCAACGGCACTTTAGATTTATTTTGGGGAGATTTTTTTAATTCAAGTTTATATTATTTGCAAAATACAGGAACAACAACTAATCCAAAATTAGTTTTGCGGGATTCAACCTATCCAAAAGAATCACCAATTAAAACAGCCGGATTTAATATGACACAACATGTTGATTACGATGGTGACTCTAAGATTGATTTAATTGTTGGATCATTATTTTTTACACAAACAACAAACTCGTTATTGTTTTATAAAAATATCGGAACAAACAAATCGCCTTTTTACAAATTAATTTCAACAAATATATTAACTATGCTGGATGTTGGTTCAAGAAGTTTCCCCACTTTTTGTGATTTAGATTTAGATGGTGATGAAGATTTAATTATTGGAAGTGATCGTGGAAATATTTTACTATTTAAAAATATTACTGATAACCAAAATCCAAAATTTTTAGATAGTAATATTGTGATATTAAGCTTACCAAACTTGTATTACGTAACTCCAACTGCTGGAGATTTAGACGGTGATGGTAAGCCAGATTTACTTATTGGAGATTATACAGGCAGCGTGAGATTTTATAAAAATATTTCGCAAGAGAATAATATTAATTTTACTTTTCAAATTTTTGGTCTTGATACTCTAGATATTGGATATAATGCCGCACCATATTTATCTGATATTACAAATGACTCTTTACTAGATTTATTAATTGGAAATAGTGCCGGTAAAATAATATTCCTAAAAAATGTTGGTACAAAATTGAATCCAAAATTTGAAATTACTTCCAGTGTAACTGATTTAATTGATGTTGGAACCGATGCAACTCCTTCAATTTTAAATTATGGAAACAAGAAAAATTTAATATCTGGTAATAGCGAAGGTACAATTAAACTTTTTACAAATATTGGAACAAGTTCTTCTCCTCAATTTAGTTCAACTCAATCAAATAGTTTTAAAATCTCAACTGATTTAATAAAAATAAATTCTGCACCAGTGGCGGTTAATTTATCAAATAAAATAATTCCTGATTTATTTATTGGCAATGGAAAAGGGGGGATATTGTATTACTCTGGAAGTGTTTATTTAAATGTTGATGAAAAAATAATTCCAAATAATTTTAATATTTTAGGAAATTATCCAAATCCATTTAATTCTTCAACCTCAATAAAATTTGAATTACCAGCAGATGGAATTGTTGAAATAGATATTTATTCAATACTTGGAGAAATAGTTGAATCAATTAATTTGGGAAAACTAAATTCTGGAAGTCAAAATTATAGTTTTGTTGCAAACAATTTAGCAAGTGGAGTCTATTATTATTCAATAAAATTTATTAATTTTAAGTCACAAATACGCAAAACAAATAAAATGGTTTTAATTAAATAAGGAAATTAAATGTCAAAAATATTTTTATTAATTATTTCATCAGTAGCTTATTTATTCTCACAATCTATACAGTTACCATTAAATACAACTTTGTACGGAAGTTTAAAGCCACGAACTGGCAGTTACGCAAGTTGTTATGGTTATGTTGCTCCTAATGGAAAAGAATATGCAATTATTGGAAATCAAAATGGGACTTCAATTATAGATATAAACTCTCAACCAATTACTGAAGTTGCATTTATTCCTGGTCCAAGTTCATTATGGAAAGAAATGAAAGTCTACCAAAATTATTGTTATGTAGTAACCGAAAATCGATCTTCAGCAGGTTACGGACTCCAAATAATTAATTTAAGTAATTTACCAACCTCTGCAACATTAGTCAAAACAATTTTACCAACATTTTTAAATAACACAACTCAACAAAAAGATACAGTAGTTTCAAGTCACTCAATTTCAATTGAAGGAAAGACTTTATATTTAAATGGCTCAAGCAAGAGTCGATCACCAAATTTTACTGGTGGAGTGATTGCTCTTGATTTAACCGATCCTGAAAATCCAACTCCACTTGGAATGTATCAAGGTGTTTATGTTCATGATTCCGCAATTTATAATGACACAATTTATGCAGCTGCAATTTATTCTGGTGGTGGAATTGAAATAATTGACGCACGAGATAAATTTAATATGAAACGAATTGCTAAAGTTTCTTATCCTTTTTCGGGAACGCATAATGTAGATCTTACTTCAGATAAAAAATTTATTTTATCAACTGATGAAATTGGATCTGAAAATATTTTGAGAATTTGGGATAGAACTAATATTATGGATGTAAAACTTGCAGCGAAATATAGGCCTAGTAAATATTCAAGAAGTCATAATGCTCATGTTCGAGGTGATTATGCATATGTTGCATATTACACTCAAGGATTAAGAATTGTTGATTTAAAAGATCCAAATATTCCTGTGGAAGTTGGTAATTATGATACACATTCACTAGACACTACAATATATGATGGAGTTTGGGGGGTATTCCCAAATTTTCCTTCCGGAAAAATTATTCTCTCAGATATGTCAAATGGTTTATATGTAATTGAGTTCCCTGGCACACTCTCACCAAGTACAATTAAAGTCGCTCGTTCATTTTTAACAATTGCTGACTCAACAAGTGGACTTCCAATACCAAATGTTACAGTTGAAATTCCCAACAACCCAAATATTTTTATTACAAATAGTGTTGGCAAAGTTGGAATTGGTGGGTTATATGATACAATGACTGTTAAAATAACTCCATCTGGAAATTCTTACAAAGCGATTTATCAAAAATTAAATTTAACACTCGGTGCAACCGTAAATATTACAATCAAACTTCCTAAAATTATAAATTCAGTTGATGATGAAAAAGTTATTGCTACTACTCACTTTTTAGCGCAAAATTATCCAAATCCATTTAATCCATCAACAACAATTAATTATTATTTGTCAACAAGTGAATTTGTTACTTTAAAAGTTTATGACATTTTGGGAAAAGAAATTTCTACACTTGTAAATTCTCAAATTTACGCAGGAAGCCATTCAGTTGAATTTAAATCTAACAATTTACCAAGTGGAGTTTATTATTACATTTTGAATGCGGGCAATCAAAGTTTAACAAAAAGGATGATTCTCTCAAAATAAATTTATTAAATATATTTTTGAGCAACAGCCTCAATTTGGTTAAATAATCCCTGAACATAGATATTATGTTCAGGCTTCATAAATACACTTCTTAAAATTGTAACTTCTTTAGAATCAATTTTGGCTTTTGGATTTAGTAATTTAAATTTTCGTGGATCAATTTTATATTTAGCTAAATAGATTTTATTTTTTGGTCGATTCATTAATTCATTAAAAATATTTTCAGAAGAATTTGAAATTTGAGAAGTGGCAAAATATTTTGTTCTCGCGTAGTAAGTAACAATATCAAGTTCAGGTTTTACTAATGAATTCAATACATCACTTTTGTTTATCAATTTATCCCACTTAAGAGCACAACTTCTGGTTTGCGAAAGAATCTTTCCCAGTCCAAAATTTGGTTCAAGTGGAAATGCTTTTAATGTAGCCCACAAACTTGCTGCAGCAGCACCCGATCTGGAACATTCAAAAGT
The DNA here is from genome assembly GCA_027622375.1 of Bacteroidota bacterium. Lineage (GTDB taxonomy): Bacteria > Bacteroidota > Ignavibacteria > UBA10030 > UBA8401 > SXSI01. The sequence goes on along the minus strand of JAQCAB010000001.1, from coordinate 97,177 downwards.
TAATTCGCCGAGATGAACATCTTGAGAAGTAAAATATGTATATGGAGAATCGTGCTTAAAAAATTTTCCAACTTTATTATCCCGATAAATTACACAACCGCAACCATAAGGTTGTAAACCTCTTTTGTGAGGATCAATTACAACGCTATCACATTTATTTAATAAATCAAAAATATTTGAATCAACTTCTGGTGGATTTATTTTTGAAAGCAATTTAAAAAAACCGCCATATGCTGCATCAGCATGTAAGCGAACATTATATATTTTTGCAAGTGGAATTATTTCTTTTAAATTATCAAGCGCACCAAAACCAGTTGTTCCAATATTTATTACTAATGTTCCAATAGAATTATATTTCAGTTTAGTTTTTAAATCTTCTAAATCAATTTTTCCATTTTGATTTGATTTTATTTCGACAAAAGGAACTCGCAGAAGTTGACAAATTCGTTTGTGCGAGTAATGGCTCTCGGTTGAAAAAGCAATTTTTTTCTTTGGATTTATTTCGCGAGCAATCCATAAAGCTTCAAGATTTGCAATTGTGCCAGAGGCGGTCAAATGACCAAGCCAAGTTTTGTAACCAAACATTTTTGAAAGTTCTTTAATAACTTCAATTTCAAGTTCAGTCGTAGCTGGGCCACCATCCAAAGCATGATTATTGGGATTTATTTGAAGCGCCATTAAATACGAAATAATTGCAATTGGATGAGGGGGCGTAATCATCTGCCCCATATAGCTTGGATGAAAAAACGGATAGCTGTTATTTAATTTATTTTGTAAATCAGCAATTATTTTTTTTGTTTCAGTTTTTGAAATTTTAATTGAATCGTCAAATTTAAAATTCTCCCAATTCTTACTCCATTTAAAATTATTATCGACTGCTTTAATTATGAAATTTTTAAATTCCTTTGTATCCATAAAAAAAATATAATCTTTGTTTAAAGCTTAATCAATAAATAAGATAGAACAAGTTTAAAAAATTTATTTTAAATTATTTTCTTTAATAAAATTAAGACAAAAGTTTTTTATTTGATCTCTAGTTTTTCTGAAACTATCAAGTATTTCATCTTCACTTCCCCAAACGCTCGAAGGATCATTAAATGGATGATGAATTCTTTTCCCTTTACCAGGTAAAAATGGGCAACTTTCTTTTGCGCTATCGCAAACTGTAATAATAAAATCAAATTCAATATTATCGTAATCACCAACAAAATTACTTGAGTGTTTTGAAATATCAATTCCAATTTCTTTCATAACTATTATTGCTCTTGGATGAACAAAACTTGGATTGGTACCAGCACTGTAAATCTCGGCAGATTTATTTAAATGGTTTTCAAAAAAACCATGTGCCATTTGACTCCGAACACTATTGCCAGTGCAAATAATAATTATTTTAGGCATATTTGTTGTTTTTGAAATTAATATTCTTCACTCGCAACACGCGATATATCTGCTCCTGCAGATCGTAATTTTTTTTCTATTTCCTCATATCCTCTATCTAAATGATAAATGCGAAAAACTTCAGTTACACCTTTAGCTGCTAATGCAGCGAGTATCAATGCAGCTGATGCTCTTAAATCAGTTGACATTACTTTTGCGCTTGTTAATTTTTTTGATCCTGTAACACTTGCAATATTTTCTATCAAATTAATATTTGCCCCAAGCCGCTGTAATTCTGGCACATGGCTAAATCTATCATAATAAATTGTATCAATAATTTTTGAATTTCCTTTTGCCAAACTCATTAAACTTATCCATTGAGCTTGCATATCAGTCGGAAAGCCGGGATAAACTTCAGTTGTAACATCAACAGGCTTAATTATTTTTGGAGCAGAAATTGTAACTGAACTTCCACTTATTTTTATTTTTGCTCCCGCTTCTTTAAGTTTTAGAAGTACTGAAGTAATATGTTTAGGTTCACAATTTGTAATTGTAATTTTACCACCACACATTGCGCCTGCAATTAACATTGTTCCTGCCTCAATTCTATCAGGAATTGTTTTTATAGAAGTTGGATGAAGTTCCTCAACACCTTCAATTTCTAAAATGGTTGTACCAATTCCATTTATTTTTGCACCCATCGAAATCAGCATTTCAATCAAATTTGTAATTTCGGGTTCAGTAGCAGCGTTTTCAATTTTCGTTGATCCTTTTGCAAGAACAGCAGCCATTAAAGTATTTCCAGTTGCGCCAACACTTTGGATATCAAAAACTATTTTAGCGCCTTTTAATTTTTTTGCTTTTGCAATAATGTAACCACGATCAATTTCAATTTTTGCTCCCAATTTTTTAATAGCTTCAATATGTAGATTTACTGGACGTGGCCCCCATGCACATCCACCTGGTAAAGAAACTTTTGCTTTTCCATATCTCGAAATAAGTGGACCCAAAACATAAATTGACGCTCTCATTTTTTTAACATGTTCATATGGCGCTTCAAATTTGTTTACTCGAAATGTATTTACACTTAAAGTTGTATTATTTCTTTCAAAAGTTACTCCCATTGATGAAAGCAATTTTATCATCGTATTTACATCTTTTAAATTTGGAGTATTGTAAAGTTCGTATTTTCCGCTTGCAAGTAAAGTAGCGGGCATTAAAGCAAGTGATGCATTTTTTGCGCCACTTATTTTAATCTCTCCTTTTAATTTTTTGCCGCCACGAATTAAGAATTTGTCCATAAATTGCTGAGAATTTTTTTATATTATCATATACTAAATAATAAGAATTGTCGATATTAACAAGATGAAGAAAGTTTTGATAGTTACATATTTTTGGCCACCATCGGGAAAAGCATCTGTGCATTGGCCACTTGCAATTGTAAAACATCTTCCAAAATTTGATTGGGCGCCGATAGTTGCAACAGTTGATGAAGATAATTTTTCAGAAAAAGATTTAAGTTTGTTAAAAGAAATTCCAAAAAATTTAATTGAATTAAAATCAAAAGCAAATGATCCTTTTAATTTTTATAAAAAATTTATTGGAAAAAATAAAGATGATGCGCTTTCAGCTTCCGAGGCAATTTCTCTTGAGAATAAATCATTGCGGCATAAATTATCAATTTGGATAAGAATGAATTTATTTGTTCCCGATGCAAGAGTTGGATGGTATTTTTCTGCTACAAAAATGATTTCAAAATATCTAAAAAAAAATAAAATTGATGCAGTTGTAACAATTGGTCCACCGCATAGCACGCATCTAATAGGTAATTTTGTTACAAATAAATTTAATATTCCACATTATCCTGTTTTGATTGATCCTTGGGTTGATATTGTATATTACAAAAATTTTAAAAGATCAAAACCAACTTTAAAAATTGATAATTACCTGGAAGAAAAAATATTAGATGAAAGTACAAAGTCGATTTTTGTAACAAAAACCACTGAAACAGAATATCATAAAAAATATAAATTTTTGAAAAATAAAACTGAAGTTTTACCATGGGGATATAATGAAGAAGATTTTAAAAAAATAAAATTAAAAAAGAAAAAGTATTCAATTATTTTACACGCTGGGAATATATTTGACTATCAAAATCCAAAATATTTTTGGAAAGCAATTGCTCTTGAAAGAAAAAAAGGAAATGATTTAAGGCTACGTTTTATTGGAACAGTTGCGCCAGAAATAAAAAAATCAATTGAAAACGAGGGATTAACAAATTGTACTGAATACATTGGGTTTTTGCCATTTAATCAAATACATAGCGAAATGCAAAATGCAGATTATTTACTGGTTTGTGCATCCGAGCCAAGACATGTACCGGGTAAATTATATGAATATTTGCGAGCCGGAAAAACCATTATTGCTTTTGGCGATAATAATATTGAAGTGGGGAATATGATAAAATCTGCAAATTGTGGAAAAATATTTTCGTACAACTATTCAAAAAAAGATATTTTTAAAATTGTTAAAAAGTCAAAACCAAATTTACAAGAAATAAAAAAATACTCAAGATTAAATGTGACAAAAAAGTTGAGTAAAATTCTAAATTCTTAAAAAGAATTTAAGGTTTCGGTAACTTTATAAATTTCATCTTCGGTATGAGCGAATGAAATTGGTAAACTTAAAGTTGTATTATGAATTTCAGTTGAGATTGGAAAATTTTGAGATCCAAAAAGATATTTTAGGGCATTTTGCTTATGAGGCGAAACGGGGTAATGGATTTCGGTTTTAATTTCTTTTTTTAATAAAAACTCTTTTAATTGATCTCTTTTAGGATGACGAATATTATAAATATGAAATACATCAAAATAATCTTCGTGCATAATTGGTTTAATAAAATCACTTTTTAAATTTTCATGATATAGTTTTGCAAGTTTACGTTTGTGACTTGTAATTTTATCAAGATATTTTAATTTAATTGATAAGAAACGAGCTTGAATATCATCTAAGCGAGAATTATATCCAATTACTTCATTATAATATTTTTTATCTGATCCATAATTACGCAATCTTTTAATTGCAGATGCAAATATTTCATTATCGGTTACAACTGCACCACCATCACCGAGAGCACCTAAATTTTTAGTTGGATAAAAACTAAATGCTCCAGTCCCAAAAGTACCTGTCAATTTTTTCTTGAATTTTGCTCCATGCGATTGAGCGCAATCTTCAATAATTGGTAAATTATATTTATTTGAAATATTTACAATTTTATCCATATCACAAGATTTACCATATAAATGAACAACAATAATTGCTTTTGTGTTAGAGGTTATTTTTTCCTCAATTTTATCTGGATCAATATTGTATGTAGAAATATTTGGTTCAACTAAAACTGGAATCAAATGGCATTGCAGGATTGATAAAATTGTTGCGATATAAGTATTTGATGGAACTATTACTTCAGAATTATGAGGCAAATTTAAAGCTTTTAATGAAAATGTTAATGCGTCTAATCCTGAGTTTACACCAATTGTAAATTTACTTCCTAAAAATTTTGAGAATTCAGATTCAAATTTTTGAACACCTTCTCCCAAAATAAACCAACCTGAATTTAAAGCTTGTTCAAAGGATTCTGAAAACTCTTTAAAAAAAGGAGAATTTGTAGAATGTAAATTTTCGTATTCAATCATCATATGGTTCAAAAATATAATCTTTTGGATCAAATAGTTCTGAAGCAAAAACAAGTAAAACAGCCTCTTTCGAAAAATTACTCATCGTGTGCCAGTCGCTAGTTTCTAAAATCAAACATTTATTTGGGTTGTCAAGTAAAAATGATTCTTTATTTTTTCCATCAAAATTATTTACTCTGCAAGATCCATGAATGCAAACAGCTGCTTGAATTGTTTTGTAATGACGATGTCCACCACGAACTGAATTGTCAACTCCATAAATATAAAATACTCGTTTGATTGGGAATGGTAATTGTTTTTCAATTACAGTTAAATTGCCACGTTGATCGCTAAAAGTTGAAAGTATAATTAATTTTGCCATTAAATAAATTTTGAAGTTGGAAAAATATTATAAGTTCCTCTTAATTTTCTCCAAAAATAAATTAAAGGCGTTTTCAATGTAAAACTGTTTTTTGTTGTTCCATTTGAATCAAAAGAATTATCAATTTCAGAAATTATATTTTTAGTTTTTTCCAATTCACGAATATAAGGAGCATAAATTAAACTAAGAACATCTTCTGAAAGTTTTCTTCGACCTAATTCAATTAAATTATTTTCTAAGAATCTTAAATAATGAAAATGGTAAAATATTACAGGATATTCATTTTTATTAAAATCAATAATTGTTAATTCAAGTTGTGAATTTTGGACTTTATATTGTTGAACATTCCAGGCAGCAACACCTCCGCCCAAATTTTGTAATACATGAACACCTTTAAATCTTTCAAGCCAATCATCCAAATATTTCTGGTCGCCAAATTTTCCATCTTCAATTCTGTTAAAGCACCATTCAATACATTTATCACGCCACCATTTTAATGCAGTCAATCCATCGTCATTATTTTTAAATGTAATATACTGAACACAATATTTACCTGCTTTACGGGATTTATCATAATTTTTAGAATAACGATGTTCGGTTAATAGAATAGAAGAGTTTTTAAATTCATCAAAAATAATTTCTGGCGATTTATAAAAATATAGATCAGCATCTAAATATGTACAAGTTTCGGTTTTGAAATTATTTAAAACATAGAGAATAGTAGAAGATGTCGAGGTCCAGCAATATTCGGCAATAGTTCTTGTTGGTTTAACTTTGAGCAATTTGTCATCTTCAAACTGTCTTAATGAAATTATTGTTGCATGTTTTAAATTTAATTTATTTAAAATCGAAAAACATTTCTCATCAAAAGCAAAAATATATAAATGGAAATCATTGCATACATTTTCTAAAGAATGATATAAAACCAATCCACGAGTTAAATAATTTGAATCGAAAAGTGTACAGAAATTATTTCGCTTCATTTTAACTTTAAAGATTTTAACATTTTATCAAAAATTGCACCAATAAATTTAAAGTTAAAAATATTTAACTTAATTGAATTGATTGAGCTAGAAATTAATTCATTAAAAATGGAGTCATCAAATTTTGATTTCCCATCTTTTGCTACTTGAAATGCAAAGCCATATTGCTTTTGAATAGTTGCAAAAACCCAGCAGAGTAAATATTCCCTGATTGAAAAATTATTATTTAAAAATTTATTAAAAAATAAAACCTCAACCCAACCGGGCATTATTTTATGAGAAAATTGTAAAACTTTTATATGGGAAGTATTTGAAGTGATCTCACTCAATAATTTGTTCGAAAGGAATTGAGATCCTTTTATGCGTGCATCCGCTAATAAAAAATTTTTCTCCTCCATAAATTTAAGAATATCATAAAATTTATCTTCTCCCAAATATGCATTTATAATTCCAGGCTCAAATTCAGCAACAATAACTTTTTGTAGAATTTGTGTTGGCAAGCTTCTAAATAATTGCAAATCAATTCCCTGTGAGTCAGTTTTAAACCAATCAACATTATCTATATTTAAATTTGAAAGAACATTTTGAAGATTTGTGGTTTTGATTTTTACTACTTTTTCTATTTCAAATTTATCTGAAAAAGACCAAGAGGAAAGTTCGTTTTGATTTGGTTTTAGAATACTTGAACAATATGGTGATTTTGTTAAGTAAAAATCTGTTTCTATTAAATCACCAACAGTAACAACCGAATTTAATAAATGAATTTTCTTGAAAATATTATTTTTATCTGTGGGTAAATTAAAATCTCTATCGTCAGCATCGAATGCAATACAAATTGAATATTTAGCAATTTTCTTCCACTTGGGATTTATTTTCGATGATGCACCAATATCCAACAAAACTGGAGGATTAATTCTAAATTCATCTCTTGAAAATATTTTATCAAACAATTTCATTAACTTTTTTCTAACAAGTAAATTGGTTGCAACGCAAACAAATTTGGGAATGTTTTTATTAAATTATTTTTTACAAAATTATTTGTTAAAATGAATTCTTGTTTTATTATTTTCAAGTCCCCAATCTCACAAACTAAATTTTCAAAATCTTTTATACTTAATTGGTGAATATGTCCAGTATTGTACCATTTAAATCCAAAAAGTGAATATTGTGGAAATCTACCCTTAAAAAACATTTCGAATCTATTTTTATAAAATCCAAAATTTGGAAAACTAATAATTTGATATTTAGAAACTCTTTTCATTTCTCGTAAAAGAATTTCAGGATACATAACCATTTGAATTGTAACATTACAAATCGCGTAGTCAAAAGAATTATTTTCAAAAGGAAGTGTATTATCAATCTTTCCGAGAGATGCATTAATATTATTTAGCTTACAAATATTTATTCCACTTTTAGAAATATCAATTCCAAACTCAGTAATATTTTTATCTCTTTTTAATTTAAGTAAAAGTGATCCATTGCCGCATGCAAGATCGAGAACTTTTGAATTTGGTTTAACAAAATCTGAAATTATTTCAAATTCTCTTCGTTCAAAACTTTTAAAATTTGTATAATCATAATTACGATTATCATTTATCTTTGGGTTGTCAATTAGGTTTGTCATTTTCTATAAATTATAATATTCTATTCTTTTTTTTGCAATTGAGTCCCAACTATAATTTTGTTGTACTTTTTGGATTCCTTTTTTAGAAAAACTTTCTCTTAAACTATTGTCTTTCAATTTTAAAATATTATCTGCTAAACTCTGTGCATCACCCTCAGAATACAAAAATCCATTTCCATCAATTCTTTCTTTTACATGAATTTTATCACTCAAAACTAAAGGCAACCCACAGGCCGCAGCATCTAACTGACTTGTTGATTCCTCTCGTGGCCAAACTCCGATATCTGAAGCACGGTAATGTTTAGCTAAATCTCTTACAGGTATAAAGCCAAGTAAAATATTTCCTTTTTTACATTTTATGTTTTCAATTTCTTGAGTTGTCCCATTTCCTAAAAATAATCCTCGAAACTTTTCACCATTATTTTGTAATATCTCAATTGCCTCGGCTAATAAATATGGATATTTATCTTTTGAAAATCGTCCGGTATAAATACAAACAATTTCATCCTCAGAAAAACCAATTTTATTTCTTAGTTTAATTCTTTCATCCATTAAAAGAGTTGAATTTAAGGGAGTAAATAGCTCCATATCGACTCCGAGAGATTGAACAATGCATTTATCAGAAGGGAAGTGATAAAGAGAATTCATGATTTCTGCAACATCTAACGCAATCGGGAAACTATATTTTGAAACTCTGTTAATAAAATTGATTTTTGGATTGAAATAATTTAAAATTGATTTAGAAACTTCGAATAAACTTTTTTTGTTATTTTTTCTAAGCACAGAAGCATGCACATGTGACTCGGTAAAAAATTTAGTTTGATTTTTTGAAGCCCACTTTGCAGCTTGAAGAGTTGCCGGGTCATCGTGATTAAATGATTGAATAACATCAGGCTTAACTAAATCAAGTAGTTCATCGATTCCAATTAATTTAATTCCATTTAATGCAAAAGGGAAAAAAGGGAATTTATTTTCTACAATAAAATCTAATCTGTGCAAAGTAAAGCCATCGATTACTTTCGTAACTTTTTCAACAATTGAAGGTCCCAAATAATTTAAATATATTTTATTGTAGCGCTCTTTATTATTGTAATATATCTGTGCAGTTGATGTTATTAAATGCACTTCATGGCCAAGCTTTGCCATAGCTTTCGGAAATAAATTTTCGCTATATCCCATTTTTTCAGAAAACCAATTAGAAATAAAAACAATTTTCATTTTAAATATTTAAACAATTATTTGGTTTGTAAAATATTGTAGTACAATTTTCATGCGCAGCAATCGGTATCTGACCCCAAAAATCAATTCGTTTGAATTTATTTTTAATTAAATAATCGATTGCATCTTTGTATTCAATGAGTTGTGAATTATCAAAAATAATTACGCCATCTTTTTGTAGAGCTTTAATGCTATTTAATGTACAATTAACTCTATCTCTTCCATCAATTATAATAATATGATATTTATTTTTTCCAGATAAAACTTCCTTGGAATATTTTTCTCCATAAACTAAATCCTTGTAAACCAGTTTTGCATTTTTCGGTAATTTTAGTTTTACATTTTCAAACCAATCTTTATTGTGTTCAACTGACTTTATACTTTTAACTTTTTCCGCAAACCACAAAGTTGAGTTTCCGCAACCAAACTCAAAAACATCAATTTTATTATTTAACCTATTTTCTAAAAATGAAATTATTGGATACGAAAACCACGGAATTGGCTTGTAATTACTATCAATTGATTGTTTTAATTTATAACTCTTAAACCAGCCACTACTTTTTAAATAATTTATGCTTAAAGTTAACTCAATTAAACCAGCAAGATTAAGCAGATTTAATAATTTCCAAACTAATCTTTTTATGGATTTCATTTAATACTAGGTAAAAAATCTTTGCTCACAAAAATTAATGTGCTAAAAGTTTTTGCTACAAGTTGATAATTTATTTTTGATAAATAAGCAAAAGTTTCTAACTCCTCAAAACTTTTTTCAATTTTCATTTGGTCTTCTACTAATACTACATTCGGTTTGTACTTATCCCAATTATTTGATTTTAAAACCTCCAAATCTAATCCTTCAACATCGATGTCCATAAAATCAATTTCACAATTAATATTTTGTCCATCTAAAATATCCGATAATTTTCGAGTTTTTATTTTATCCTCACCAATTTGCTTCAACCACGGGATATTACTTCTCTCTTCACATAACGATTTTGAAAATGTATTAACTGCCGATTCGTTAAATTTATAATAAGTCAAAGTTTCTCCAGTGTTACTAATCCCAAAATTTAAATTAACATCTCTATTTCTAAAATCATTAAATTTAAAAATACTATCTGGGTTTGCATCAATATTTAATCCGCTCCAACCCTTTTTATAAAAAAAATATGTATTGGAGTTTATCTTTGGATGGTAGCATCCAATGTCAATATAAAATCCATTTCGTTTTCCATTAAAAATTTTGTTTAAAATTAAATCTTCTCCTTCGCCGGAATATGATTTTTGCATATTCGGAAAATAATCCCTTCTTAAATCTTCTAATGGAGACCAAATAAAATTTGGTAATTTACTTTTCCAATATCCCATTAATTAGTTTTAAATTTATTTTTGTTATAATAATTTTGTAAAAACGCTCTATAATAATTTGTGTTTTTATAAAACTATAACTCATTCAGATTTTAGTTTTATAAATCTATTGTAAATTGAAAATATTGTTTGATTTATCTCTGTCGATACTTTTAATAAAAATAATGGAAGTAAATATAAAATTAATAAACAAAAAGATCGAAAAAATATATCCAAAAATGAATTATTTAATTTTATAATCGAGCCCGAAATATAAATTGTAATTACAATCATAAAAATAATTGTTAAAATATGTTTTGTAAATGGTTGAAGCTTTAAGAAAATAAAAATAAAAGCAAATCGCAAAGTATTTACTAAAAAAATTGATAAAGCTGTCGCAATAGCTGCACCATTAATCCCATAAATTGGAATAAAATAAAGGTTAGTTCCTACGCCAATAATTCCTAATAATACAACAAAAATCAAATCAAATTTATAATATTTTGATGTTCCCACAATTTCAGCATTAACACCAGTCGCGAGATCAAATAATTTACCAATTCCAAGTAAAAAAACTACCCATTTACCTTCTTTGTAGATTTCTCCATTTGGGATAAGTTGAAATAAATTATCAATATTGCACCAAATTAAAACAAATATTAATCCTCCAACAATTAGTTGATTTATCGAAGATGACTTATATATTAAATTTAATTTACCAAAATCTTTTTCTTTATTTGCTGTTGATATAAATGGAATAACAGCCTGCGAAAGAGATCTTCTTGGAACTTCAATAATATTTGCAATAAAATATGCGATAGTATAAATTCCGGTGCTTCTTAAACCTTCATATGCACTTAACATTAAACCATCAATATTCATCATTATTGATCCAGAAGCATTGGCCATTAATATAAAACCACCAAAAGTCAACATCTCTTTCAATCTTTTATTTTTAAAAATTGCTTTAGGAGATTTAATGAAAAGAAAATTTTTATTTGAAATATAAAAAATTAGAATAAATAAAATTATTGCATATGAAATTGAAACAATATTTACAAATCCAAAAAAAGAAATAATTTTAAAAAAAATCAGAATTAACCCTATAAACATTAAAAATCGTAATATAAATTCCTTTAAAAAATTTCCAATAACTGACTCTTGATTGCAAATCGCATATGATTCAAAAACAGAAAAAAATAAAATGAACAAAGTAAGAATTGGTAAATAATTTAAATATTCAATTAGTTGAGGAGCGATTTGTAAATAAATATTTGAAATTGATGATCTAAAGAAAAAAAATAAAACCAAAAACAATAAATATCCAACAAAAGCCAACAACAAAATAAAAGTTAGAAATCCATTATGAGAGTTTTCAAAATCTTTAAAATATGGGAAAAATTTTATAGGAATGTGTACTGAGCCTAATGCTGCAAAGCTTGTAAATAAAACGGAAGCGTTAATTAAAGTTCTAACAAGCCCAATTTCTGTTTCAGTTAATAATAATGGATATAGCCATAACGTATTTACAAGACCAAAAAGCATCCCAAAATATGTAATGGAAAGAGTTTTAAAGCTATGTCGAATTACTATTCCGATATTATTTAAATTAATTTAATTTTAGTTTAATTTCCCAAATAATTTAGCAGCAGTTTTTAAATGATAAATCCCCCAATTTCCACAACCAATTAAAGCTAATGAAAATTTATTATTCAAAATTATTTTTTTCTGTAATAATTAATTCCAAAAAATAAAAATGAACCAAGAGCAATTAAATTTATTATAAAGCTGATATTTTTTCCATAATAATAACTCTCAGGTTCAAACTTCATTTTTAAAATATGATTTCCTTTTGATACAACAACACCACGGAACATATAATTTAATCTATAAATTGGAATTTCAGTTTCATCTAAATACGCCTTCCATCCTTTTGGATACCACGTTTCGCTTAAAAATAATAAGTTGTTTCCAGATGCGTTTATACTCAATTCAATTTCATTCATTTTAAATGAAGTATATTTTACATTCACCTCACTTGATGGCGGTTCGATTTTACTTTTTATATCATCACTTGTAAATGCTACTTCAAATGGATTAAAATTTGAAGCTTTTAAATTTTTTAAAATATCTATTGAATTTAATTTTTCAACTCTGTTCACAAAAAATGCGCGCGGAAGTGAAAAGCGATTAAGCAAAATATTTTTTTCTTGAGATTTATAAACCGGCAATAATAATTGACTAGAATCAAGTTTATCTGTTACAATATATTTTACATTCATCAATCCCCATAAAAGTGGATTGTTGAGTCCGATGTTATCAATTATATCTTGATAGTTTCGCATTTTAGCCCCTTGATATCCATAAGCGCTTTGGATTTTCCAATATGCCAAAGAATTATTGTATGGAGGTTGACCATTTACAAATTCTAAAACACGATACTCACTTTTATCCTGCAAAAGAAAATTTACATAACCAGGGGTATTAAAAGTTGATTGCGCTTCATATTTAGAATGAAGTTCTGACATTTTATTATCAACTCTCCAAAGATCAATTAAAACCAAAATTATAATTATTGTTGATAAATTTTTAAACGAAAGTTTTTTTAAGATGAAAAAATAAATTGATATTGAAAGAGCGCAAATTAAAATAGTTGCAACTTTAATATCAAAAACAACTTGGTTTAAAATAAAATTGTATAGCTCGGTTAAAACTTCAGGTTGTGTTCCGTAATTTTGGCTTAATGAATTTTTAATTTCTGTTTGTGAGAAAAAGCTTTCATAAATAGACTCAAATAAAGAAGGCAGAATAAATGCAATTAAAAATAATACACCACTTACAACGGAAATATACTTGAATGCATTTTTAATTTTTTCGCTTGATGATTCAATAATTCCAATTAATCCAAAACCAGCAAGTAGTGGAATAAAAAACTGGACTAAAACTAAAATCATTGAAGGGATTCTAAATTTGTTGAACATTGGAAAATAATTAAACATTAAATCGTAAATGAGCGAAAATTCTTTTCCAAATGAAACTAATAATGAAAATAAAATAATGAAACTTGAAAACTGGACAAATGGATTTTTTCTGAAATAATAAATTCCAAAAATTGCAAGAGCCAAAATTGTAATTCCCATATATTGAGGTGCATCAGTAAATGGCTGTGGACCAAAATATGTATTTAGTCTAATTGATTGATTGTTTGAAAGTATCCCTTTGTAATCAGTATTTCCAAATCCATAAAGAGAGGGAATAAAAAATGTTCCCATTTCACCAGGTGAAAAAGACCAATTTGTAGCATAATCATAATCAAGTCCGCCACTTGTAGCTTGAGAAACATTTTGAGGATTATTTTGTTCTATTAATGTTGGGCCTGCTCCACGAATTGAATAAGGAGAATATTCAAGCGTTGAAAAATATACATCACCACTCATCCCTAACGCAAAAAGCCCGATTGCTAATAATGTAAAACCTGATTTTAAAAGTTCTTTAAATGATTCTTTTAATATTAATGCACGAACAATAAAAAATAAATAATAGAAAAAAACCGTGAGCAAAATGTAAAATATTAATTGAATGTGTCCCGGCATTAATAAAAAGTGAACAACAATTACACCAATGCCACACCAAAGTATATTTATTTTTTTTTGAAGTTTTTCAATTACGATTAATAAAAAAGGGAAGAATGCAAAGACAGCAATTTTTGTCATGTGCGCAACTGAAATCCAAATAATTATATATGTGGAGTATAAAGTTGCAATCGCAACAATTAGCGCAACCGATTTACGATTTAATTTTAAGTATGCAAATAAATAAACACCAATTGCAAAAATAACATAATAATAAATATAACCACCGAGCGGAGAGTTGCCTAAAATTAAACTAAAGTAAGTTCTAACTTTGGAATGTAAAAACTCGCTGATGTCATAAATTCTATCACCGCTAAAAGTCATACTTGCAAAGCCCGGCATTCCGCAAAAAATATAAGGGTTCCAAAGTGTTTGGATCCCTTCAGCGCGCGCCTCACTTACAACAGTTTCAAAACTTTTACTCGCAATTGAATCGCCAGAAATATAAACTTTACCATCAAAAATAACTTCATTAAAAAATAATAACATTGTTCCCAATATTATTACAATTGGAATTAAATGATTTGTAAAATTATTTTTTTGGATTATTTTCTCTTGTGATTTTATTTTTTCAGTATTCTTATTTGACATAAATATTAATTATCCCATTGAAAATAGGTTTAAATATCGTTTAATAAAATTAAAAAATTATTTATTGAACACTTATTTCGTCAATAAATATATAGGCATCTCCGCCAGCTCCCAAATGCCAGAAAGGAAGTTTCCCGTAATTTTTTGCTTTTATTTTTAAATATTTTGCAGATATATTTTTATCAAATTCTATTTCAAAATCTTTAATCTGATTATTTAATTCAGTATCTGGAATTGTATTATTAATATCTGCAATTGGCGAAAATAATTTTCCATCTTTTGAAATTTCGAATAAAACTTTAGTTGGCATAAAAATCCAAGATCTGACATCTTGTAAAAACCCTGCATTTATTTTTGAAATTTTTTTAATTTCATTAAAATCAATTACTGCTTCAAAGTCAGTTCCTTGATAACCTTGCCAATAACCCTTTCTCCAATTAATATCTCCACGCAAACCATCAATTATACCATCATCTCCACCTGCTGAATATTGATTGCTATATTTTGAGTTAATTGTAATTTTCCAATTATTTGGGAATTTGTGAAAACTTGCAGATGCAATATTACTTTTTAAATTGATTTTATTTAATGCAATTGCTTTTATAATTGTATTTTTCGAAATATGAATTGGTTCAGTATATATAAAAGAATTTTCATTCGGGATTGTTTCATCCAAAGTAAAATAGATTTTAGAATTTTGTGGATGCGAAATTTTTATCAAACTGGAATTTTTAAAAACCTTTCCCGTTGATTCTATAATAGGAGAAACTAAAATTTTATTCTCTATAATTTCAGTTTTTGGAAAAATAAATTTATCAGTTACTTTTGGCGGTGATTTTGTAAGTTCAAAATTTAAAATCACACCTTTTTGAATATCATCATAATTTAAAATGTAATTATTTTCATTATTAATTTTTGAAATATAAATATCCTTTTCAGTTTTTGCATCTGAATTAATAATTGTTTTTTTACCATTTTCAAGTTCAATAATAATTTTATTGAAAAATGGGGAGGTCAAAGTAAAATCATTATTACCTGGACAAACTTGATAAATACCAATCGAACTTAAAACAAACCAAGCACTCATCTGCCCGCAATCTTCGTTACCAATTAAACCATCAGGAGAATTTTTATAAAAATCTTTTAAAATTTGATTTACTCTAAATTGTGTTTTGCCCGGATTTCCAATATAATTGTAAAGATACGCCATGTGATGACTTGGCTCGTTGCCGTGCGCATATTGCCCAATTAGACCAGTAATATCAGCCTGTTCGCGACCAGTTGTATTACTAGAAGTATAAAATAATTCATCAAGTTTATTTTCAAAATTTTCTTTCCCTCCAAAATTTGATATCAATCCAACAATATCTTGAGGAACAAAAAAACTATATTGCCAACTATTTGCCTCAGTAAAATTATTATTCACTTCTTTTGCATCAAACGGAGTAAGCCAACCCCCATTTAAACGTGGACGCATAAATCCAGTTTTTTGATCAAAAATATTTTTATACGATTGAGCTCTTTGAATATAATTTTTGTAATCCTCAATTTTATTTAATGATTTTGCAAATTGCGCAATACACCAATCATCGTATGCATATTCAAGAGTTTTTGAAACTGATTCATTCTCATCTTCAATACTTAAAAAACCACTTTTAATATAATTTGGTAAACCAAAGTGATTCCAAGTTGCACTTTTCTTCATTGCTTCGAGTGCTTTATTTGTATCAAAATTTGTAATTCCTTTTTGAAATGCATCGTTAATAACTGAGACACTATGATAACCAATCATGCAATCGGTTTCGTTGCTACAAAGTTCCCAAACTGGTAATCGTCCACCTTGATCATAATGTGCAAGAAATGTTTTTATGAAATCAAGAGTTCGTTTTCTATCTATAATTGTATAAAGTGGATGAACTGCTCTAAAAGTATCCCATAAAGAAAAAACTGTATAATATGTAAAACCATCTGCTTTGTGAATTTTATTATCCATTCCTCTATAATTTCCGTCAACATCCATATTTACATTTGGTTGAATCATTGTGTGATAAAGAGCAGTATAAAAAATTGTTAATTTATTTTTATCGTTTGATTCAACTTTAATTTTACTTAATTCGTTATTCCAAATATTTTTTGATTTCTCAACAACATTATCAAAATTCCAGTGGGGAAGTTCGGTATTTAAATTTTTTCGAGCCCCTTCAATACTCACGGTTGAAATTCCAACTTTTACAAAAATAATATTTGTTGAATTAAATTTAAATGCATGTCTTTTTAAAATTTGGATTTCATTTTTCTCAAAACCAAATTCTTCCACAAATGGTTCTGAAAATTGTGCAACAAAATAAATATGCTGGTCGCGTGCCCAATTATCACTTCTGCGCATTCCTTCAATTTCATTTTTGTTTACAATATTTAATTTTGTTTCAATTGTTTTATCTCTGTGAGATAGATCTAAAATGATCCAATTATTTTTAGCACTCGGAAAATTATATTTATGAAATCCAACTCTTGTTGTAGTTGTTAACTCGACTTTAATCCCATCATCAAGTTTTACAGAATAAAAACCTGCGAAAGCTTTTTCATTTTCGTGAGAAAAGCCTATTGAATATTGGCTTCCTGCTAAATTTGGCTTAGTTAAAGTTGGAGCAAAAAGTATATCACCATAATCGCTAACACCAGTTCCACTTAAATGTGTGTGAGAAAATCCATATAATTTTTTATCACTAAAATGATAACCGCTGCAACCATCCCAGCTTCCATCAATTCGGGTGTCGGGACTAAGCTGCACCATCCCAAAAGGTAAAGTTGCTCCTGGATAAGTGTGGCCATGGCCACCAGTTCCGATAAATGGATTTACAATTTGTGAATAATCAATTTGAGCAATTAAAATTTTTAGATTACAAAATAAAATTAAAATGATGTAAATATTTTTTTTCATAAAATTATTTTTAATATGTATCAAACAAAGTTTTAATTTTGATATTTGCTTTATTAATTGGGAATTTGTTTTTAATAATTTTAATTTCTCCAGGCGTCATATCAAAATAATTATCTGATAATTCAAATTCAGATTCTTCAGAATATAAATAAACGTTCTTTGCTAAAATATTTGTTTTAAGTTCTATTACGGTAGAATTTTTTTGAACTATTTCTATTTTTGGTTTTTCAAATTTAAGATATTTTGTTTTGTTAAAATAAAATATAAATCTACTTGAATAGTTACCGTTTGATAGTTTACAGACAAGTACAGTTTTATTTTTTTTAGTTGAATCTAATTTAGGAACTGGTAATGTAAAATATATTTTTGATTTATTAGGCTTAATGTCAACCAATATATTTTTAGCCCAAATTATATTTCCATTAAAATCTTGTAATTTTAATTCTAGGTTTGCAAAAGTACTTCTAAGTAATTCAGAGATAATATTAATATGTAAATAATTATTTTGTTCGGCTACATTTACTAATAGATTTGTGTAAGATCTTTTCGTTTCATAATACAAAGCTTTATTATTATTGTAATAATCAATTGCACTCCAACTTGTAACAGGCCAACAATCATTAAATTGCCAAAATAAAGTTCCCATACAATATGGTTTTGCTTTTCTGTGTGCAAAAATTGCAGTTTTAATTCCATCAGCTTGAAGAATTTGTGATACATATGAATAATTTTCTAAATCATTAGGAATTATATAATCACGCTCCATATATTTTTTTATAAACTCATCTCCAGTCGGATGTTTTTGATGAACCTTCATTGCATTCGAATATAATTTCAATTCCTTTTTCGGAATATATTTTTGCAATGAATTAAAAGAGGGCATCCCTTGAAAACCAAATTCACTCATAAATCTGCCAACTTTTTTATTGTAAAAATCAAAAGGCAATTCGCCCCACCAAACACCCCAATAATGCATATCGCCCTCGGTCAAACTTTCTTTTCGCCCCCAACCAAAAAGAGGAGAGCTTGGCCAATAACTTCTTGTTTTATCAAGTGAATCAACAACATTTTTAATTGTTGAATGAAAAATTATTTTGTAATCCTCCCAAATTTTTACAGAATCTTTGTAGGTATAATTGAATTGTTTTTGCCAACCCCAATTGTGCCAGCCTTCATTAATTTCATTATTTCCGCACCAAAGAGCGATGGACGAAAAATTTCTTAATCGTTTTACATTATCAATTATTTCAGATTTAACATTTTCAATAAAATTATTATCAGCGGGATAAAGTGAAATTGAAAACATAAAATCTTGCCAAACAAGAATTCCATATTTATCACACAATTCATAAAATATATTTGGTTCATAAATCCCTGCTCCCGAAACACGAAGCATATTAAAATTTGCATCACGAGCTTTTTGAATTAATGACTCATATTTTTGATTTGATATTTTAGGAACAAAATTATCAGCAGGTATCCAATTTGCCCCCTTCATAAAAAGAGGAACACCATTTAATTTAAAGTAAAAACTTTTTCCCTTTGCATCATCCTCTTGAACTAATTCAATTTTACGCAAACCTTTTTTAATAGTTTTTGTCTCAATTAATTCTCCCTCGTAAAATAATTTTATGGTAAATGGATATAAAAATTGCCCACCCATTCCATTGGCCCACCAAAGTTTTGGATTTAATATTTGATAATTAATAGAAACTGAATTTCCCCCTTGAATTAAATTAGTCTCTTCAATTTTATTTGAAGTTGAAAATCCAATTAAATTTAAAAGCCAATCAGTAAAAACAAATAGAAAGTTTTTATCAAGTGGTTCGTGCGTTAAATAGATTTCATATTTTCCACTTTTAAGTGTTTGTATTTCAAAATCAATTTTAAGATTTGCTAATTTATTTGATAAATTCTGTTCAATAATATTTATACTTTCAAATTTTGCATTATTGTAGCAAACTAATTTAACAGGTTTCCATATACCACAAGTTACAAATCGTGGTCCCCAATCCCATCCATATTGATATTGTGCTTTACGCGTAAAAACTTTTTCATCTCCCGGGAGTTTATAATTTAATTTTTGCATTTCAGATTTACCAATATTTACAGAAGATGAAAAAACAATTTTAAGTTTATTATTTTTTTCTTTTAAAAACTTTTTAACACTTACAAAATATTCTCGGAACATATTTTCGGTTGTTAAAATCAATGAATCGTTCAAATAAACTTTCCCAAAAGTATCAAGTCCCTCAAAATTTAATTCAATTTCTTGGTGCAAAAGCATAATATTACTGCAATCAAAAAAAGTCACATATTCCCAATCCTCATTTTCAATCCATTTTAATTTTGGTTCATTGTCACCATAAAATGGATCAGGAATTACATTATTTTGAAATAGATCTGTATGTATTGTTCCCGGAACTTTAGCAGAATACCAACTATCATTTTTAATATTTCTGAATTTCCAATTTGAATGGAGATAAATATTTTCGGAAGAAGATAAAACAGATACAAATGAGAAAATAAATAAAAGAAAATATCTCACTTTAAAAAACTCTTCATTTTTATAATTTCTTTTATATTCGCTATATCCTTTTTATTTGTTATTGCTGATGAGTGAATTTCTTGAGGATCACAAAAATTAATTATATGTTCAATATTTGAACTTCGAACACCACCACCAGGAATTAGGATAATTTTGCTTTTCGAATAATTAAATAGTTTCTTCAAAATTATCAATCCATCTTCTCCAGATTTAGTATTTCCTGAAGTTAAAACTCTATCAAAACCACACTCAATTACATTATTCAATGAGTCAAATTTATTAGGGCAGTCATCAAATGCTTTGTGGAAGGTAGTAGAAAGTGGTTTTGCAATATTTACAAGCTCACTATTTCTTTCAACATCTACTTTGTTTTTATTTTTTAAAATCCCAAAAACAACACCCTCAATATTTATTTTTTTGCAAAATAAAATTTCCTCTTTCATTATTTTAAATTCAGAATCAGAATAAATAAAATTACCACTACGAGGACGAATTAAAACAAAAATGGGAATTTTAATTTTCCTTTTTACTTTTTCAATTAATTTAAACGAGGGAGTAACGCCACCAACTTTATAATTTTCAGATAGTTCAATTCTATCAGCTCCACCAACTTCAGCTAAAACAGCAGATTTATAATTAAATACAGCAATTTCCAAAATTCTTTTATTCATAATAATATTTAAAAGAATATGGATGTTAAATTAAAAATCCAACAAGTTGAAATTTATTTTTAAGAAAAAAATAAATATGAATTATATTAAACCGTAATTCCTATAACCTCTTTTTGTTTTTTATGCTTATGATATTTTTTTTCTTTAATTTTTATTAATAACCGTTCCATTCTTTTTACAGCAAAATCAAGAGATTTTAAATAATCATCTGACTTCTCAACAATTGTTAAAGTTTTATCATAAATGTGTAAAAGCAACTCAACTGTTTTTAAACAATTATAAACCCTTTCAAAACTTAAAACTACATCAACTTTAATTACACCTTCGTAAAAGTGAATTAAGTTTCCAACTTTATCTATAATTGAATCGTGTAACTGAGGGTGGATTTTGAAGTGCCTCGCAGTGATTTGAATTTTCATTTTAACTCCTTTTTTAGTTTTCTTTAATTAAAACTATTAAATTTTGATTATAACCACACTCATTAAACTATTTTTTTATTTATTTAATTTTGAGCTAATATTACCTACTAAAATTGTACTGATACAACCAATTAAAGTATGCCAAGTATAATCAATTTTAGTTGTAAGGATAATTATTGACATAACAATTAACGCTGAAATAAAACCAACAAATGCATCGCGCTCTTTAATTTTTGTAAAAAACAGCCCTAAAAAAAATGTTCCAAGTAATCCACCATAAGTGAATGATGCAATCTTTAATCCGATTTCGACAACAGGATTTTTATTATCTGTAAATAACATTGCCCCACCAATTAAAACAATTCCCCAAAAAAGTGTAAAAAATTTAGAATAAAAAATTTCTTTATTTTCGTTTATCGATTTACCATAATTAGTTTGTTTGAATAAATCTAAAAATGAAGAAGAGGCAAGTGAACTAATCGAAGAAGAAAGTGTTCCCATTGCAGATGCAAGTACTCCGGCGACAACTAATCCGGAAACGCCAACAGGTAAACTTTCAATTATAAATTTCGGAAATATTTCATCGGAGGATGTCAAACCAAGTTCTGTAAATGGTTTTGCTTCATAAAAAGCGTAAAGACATAATCCTAAAATTAAAAAAAATGCAAACTGTAAAACAATAAAACTTGCATCGAGCATTAAAGCTTTTTGACTTTCTTTTTTACTTTTACATGCGAGTAATCTTTGAACAAGTAATTGATCTGTTCCGTGAGAAGCCATAGTTAAAAATGTTCCGCCAATAAATCCACCAATTAATGTGTATGGACTTGTTATAAATTCATAAAATGAATTTGGTGAACTTAAATTAAATATTTCAAATTTATTTATTCCATCTTTTGTGGCGTAA
This sequence comes from Bacteroidota bacterium, assembly GCA_027622375.1. GTDB lineage: Bacteria > Bacteroidota > Ignavibacteria > UBA10030 > UBA8401 > SXSI01. The sequence goes on along the minus strand of JAQCAB010000001.1, from coordinate 74,863 downwards.
TAAATAACATCACTCCATCCATTTGGCAATGAGTTAATAATTATTGCCATTGATGCAACAGCTCCTCCCAAATAAATTATCAACTGAACAACATCCATCGAAACAACTGCTTTTAATCCACCAATATATGTGTAAACAAGTGTAAAAAGTCCGATTATTAAAATACTTGTAGCATAATCTAGTCCGGTAATTAAATGAACAGGAATCGCAGTTGCAAATAATCGAACGCCACTTGCCAATACACGAGTGATTATAAAAACAGATGATGTAAATTTTCTGAGTGAAGTGCCAAATCTTTTTCCTAAAAAATCATAAGCAGTTTCAATTTCACCTTTGTAATAAGCGGGGATCATAAAAAAACTAACAAGTAATCTGCCAATAAAATAACCAATTGCTAATTGTAAAAAATGCATATTTCCCTTGTATGCCAATCCTGGGACGCTGATAAAAGTTAAGGTGCTTGTTTCACTTGCAACTATTGAAAATCCAACTAACCACCAATGCAATTCTTTTCCGCCAAGAAAATAATCGCGCGAAGTTTTCATTTTTCTTCCATACCACGAACCCGCTAAAGTTACACCAACTAAATAAATTACTATTATTGCAATATCGATATTTGAAAATCCCATTTTATAATCCTTTTAAATTAAAACATTGATAATGTATTTTTCATTTGTTCGAATGGATTTGCACCTGGCTTAACAATAATTGTATAAAGTTTATCAGCTCCTTTTTTATTAAATCCGACTGAGGTTTGGAAGTTTGAACTTTTTAAAAGATTATTTGCAATTGAATTATTTTCAAAAGTTAAATCGATAAAAATATCTGACTCCAAATTTTGTAATTGATTATTCATTTCAGGTTTCAAGTATCCAAATAGATTTATATGCTCCGGCAAAATAGTTAAAGCGTTACAAATTTCAACAAATGGGGCAATATCTTTAAAAGTTTCAAAAGTAATTATTGTTAATTGATGATATGAAAATTTTTTTTGTATCCATTGCAAAAACGGTACTGACAATTTTTTCTCTTCGCTTGAAGTTGGAGTTATAACAATTGCTTTTGTTGATGAATTAAAAAACTTTGTTAATTGTTTTTGGTTTTTCTTTTTTTTGAAAAAAGTTAAAAGCGAAAACCATATTCCAATATTATAAAATAGTTTTTTCATTTTAAAGATTTAACAATTTTAAAAATTCATTTTCATTTAAAATTGGAATGTTTAACTTTTTAGCTTTTTCCAATTTTGAGCCCGGATTCAATCCAACTAAAACATAATTTGTTTTTGCACTTACAGAACTTGTAACAATGCCACCCAATAATTCAATTTTAGATTTTGCTAAATCACGATACAATGTCTCGAGCTCACCCGTTAAAACAAAAGTTTTTCCTGTAATCTGTGATTCAATTATTTTTAGTTTTTCTTGAAAAAATTGTAATCCATATTTTTGAAGTCTCAAAATCAAATTTTTTGCAGAATCATCTCTCAAATAATTGTAAATACTATTTGCAATTCTTGGTCCAACACCACCAATAATTATAAGTTCATCTAAAGTTGCTTTTTTAAGAGCACCAAAATTTAGAAAATGATTTACTAAAACTTTTGCAACACCAGAACCAACAAATCTTATTCCAAGTCCAAATAATACTTTTACAAACGGTTCAGATTTACTTTTAATAATACTATCAATTAAGTTTTGCGCGCTTTTTTCACCCATTCCCTCTAAAACTTCAATTTCTTCTTTCTTCAAATTATAAATATCTGCAATATTTAAAATCAAATTATTAGTAACCAATAGATCAATTACTGCCTCACCCAATCCCTCAATATTCATTGCATTTCGACTTGCAAAGTGAGCAATGCGTCCTCTGATTTGCGCAGGGCAATTATAATTTGGACAATAATATGCAACCTCGTTTTCCAATTTTACAATTGATGTCTTGCAAGATGGACAACTTTTATTTATCAATAATTTTTTAGAGGATTTATTTCTTTTTTCAAAGTTTACATTTAACACTTTTGGAATTACATCTCCCCCTTTTTCAATTATAACAAAGTCTCCAATGCGAATATCTTTTTCCTTTATAAAATCCATATTGTGCAAAGTAGCTCTGCTAATTGTTGAGCCTGCTAAAAAAATTGGTTCAAGTTCTGCAACAGGTGTAATTGTTCCTAATCTTCCAACTTGAAATGTAATTGAATTTAAAATCGTTTCTTTTTTTTCAGCGGGGAATTTAAATGCAATCGCCCAACGTAAATGTTTATCTGTATTACCAAGTTCTTCTTGTTGTGGAATTGAATTTATTTTTACAACAATTCCATCAATATCGTATCCTAATGTTGATCTGTTATCAAGCCAATAATTATAAAATTTTAAAACGTCATCTATTGTATTGCAAGTTTTCCAATTTTGATTTACAGGAAATCCAAATTCTTTTAAAGTTTGTAAATTATTTTCATGTAATTTTAATTTTTCGGTATTGGTATGTAGCGAATAAATAAATGTTCTCAAATTTCTTTTTGCAACAATTGATGAATCCTGCAATTTTAATGAACCCGCCGTGGAATTTCTTGGATTTATAAATTGTTTTTCACCTTCAATTAATGATTCATCTTTTAATTTTTCAAAATCATTATGAGTCATATAAATTTCACCTCTAACTTCAAACTCTTTTAATGATTTTTTATTCAATTGAATTTTTAATGGTATCGAGCGAATTGTTTTTACATTCAAAGTTACATTATCACCCTTTTCACCATCACCTCGAGTAACAGCTTGTTTTAAAATTCCATTTTCATATTTTAAACTAATTGCAACGCCATCAATTTTTAGTTCACAGACATAATTAAATTTTGAAAATGTTTTTCGGTTTGATGCATCAAAGCTAACTAATTCATCTTTATTAAATATATTTCTAATACTCAACATCGGAATGGAATGTTTTACAGTCACAAATTCTTTTGTCGGTTCTCCTCCAACTCTATTTGTTGGTGAATCTTGAGTTGATAATTCTGGATATTTTTCTTCGAGTTTTATTAATTCTCCCATAAATAAATCATATTCAGAATCTGGAATTGAGGGCTCTGCTAAAACATAATATTTATAATCATGTTCGTTTATTTTATCAACCAATTCAGAATGTAATTTTTTAATCTCTTGTGCTAAACCTTGAGATTTATTTTTTTGATATTTCATAAAATAAATTGAAGAATTTTAAGGGGCAAAAAAGTCTTTATCTATTTTAACATTTCTTAAAACTTTTCCTCTGCTTCCTAAGACCCCAAGATCACGATCGTTTAATTTAAATTTAACATGTATCCCGACCCCCGCTGAAACAATAAAATACTTTTTTGCTCTAAAAACTTTTGTAATATTTTTTCCTAAAAGATAATCTTTTGGAAGTAACTCATCTGAGCTTATTGAAAACCAAACAGAATCTAATGATGTTACAATTAATTGCAATGAATCATTTTCAACATTTACAGGCGTGGGTAATTTTACTTCTTCGGTTGTTTTTGGAGCTTCAACTTGTTCAACTACTTTTGTAAAATCTTCTTCTTTTACAATTACATCTTCTTCAAAGGCGAATTGAAAAATATAAATCGATAACACAATTAATAAAAGAGCAATCGATGCAATTGCAAAATTTCTTCTAATGTTTTGATCTTTTTTTGATTCCTCTTTATTATGACTTGAAATTTTTTCAGCCAAACTTTTTTCTTCAGTAGTTGGAATATTTGCTGTTGAATATAACGGAACATTTAAAGGTTGCGTGTATTCATCTTGTGATTTTCCAACTATAACATCAAATTTTTTAAGTGCTTCATTCGTGGGATATTCAATAAATTCAGTGTATTGCCTCAACACTGCTCTTGCAAATGGAATTGGTAAAAAATCAAAAACACCCTGCTCAATTGACTCTAAATATTTAATATTTATTTTTGTTCGGGCGGCTATTTCAAATAATGGGATATTTTTTGAAATCCGATGAGCTCTTAATTCTTCTGAAAAACTATTCATAAAGTTTATGGATATTAATATAAATTTTCATAAAATTCATTAAATATAAACATTCGAAGCTAATTTAATAACATAATAATTCAAGTATTCTTATAATTTATGATAAGTAATTCTGTTCTTGAATTGCAAGAGCAAATTTTGCAATCTGCATTAAAATCAAATCGTGATCCAAAGGATTTAACTTTGATAACAATTTCCAAAACTTTTGGAAGCAATTTAGTTGAAGAAGCATTTAACACAGGACTTGTAAACTTTGGCGAAAATTATGTTCAGGAATTGTTAGAAAAAAAAGAAAAATTAAATCACTTAAATATAAATTGGCATTTTGTTGGTCATTTACAAACTAATAAAGTTAAATTTATTGCTCCATTTATTTCAATGATTCAATCTGTTGATTCAAAACATATTGCAGAAGAAATTAATTTACGTGCGCAACAAAATAATAGAAAAATAAAAATTTTAGTTGAAGTTAATACATCAAAAGAAGCAACTAAATTTGGAGTTAATCCTGAAAATACAATTCAATTTCTTACACAAATCAACCATCTAAAATTTATTGAAATTTGTGGATTGATGACTATCGGTCCTTTTACAGAAAATCAAAATGAATCCAGAAAAGCCTTTAAAATTTTAAAAGAAATTAGAGACGAGGCAAACAAATTAAATATCATTCCAAATAAATTGCTACATTTATCAATGGGAATGACGCACGATTATAAAATTGCAATTGATGAAGGTGCAACAATTTTAAGAATTGGTACAGCAATTTTTGGAAAACGAATTAAAAATAATTTGTAATAACGAAAGGAAAAATTTATGGCATTAACTCCGCTTGAAATTAAAAAACAGGAATTTAAAAAAGGATTCAGAGGTTACGATGTAAACGAAGTAAATTCTTTTTTAGATAAAGTTTCGCGCGATTATTCTGATTTATTGCAAGATATAAAAGACATGCAGCAAAAAAATATAGAAATGGATATTCAATTGCGAGAGTTTAGACAACTGGAAAAAACTTTACAACAAACTTTAATTCAAGCGCAGGAGACAAGTACAAGATCACTTGAAAATTCTAAAAAAGAGGGGGAGTTAATTATTCAACAAGCAGAATTAAAAGCCAATAAAATTTTAGATGAAGTCAGAACTGAAATATTACGAATGCAGGAAGTTGTTTCAACTCTTAAATCAAAAAAAGAATCTATAACAAGTAGATTAAAAGTTTTACTTAGTTCAGAATTGGAATTAATAAACGCGATTGAAGTTGACGATAAAGAATCCAAAGATTCTTCTCTCGGAACTGGCAAACAATATTTTAATGTTGATGAAGTATTGAAAAAATTAAAATGATTCTTTCACTTTTAAATCAAATTGAAGAAGCACTTCAAGTAATTCAAAATTCAACAAAAATAAAACCAGAAATTGGGATTGTTTTAGGCACTGGGCTTGGTAGTTTAGTTGAAGAAATTTCTGATAAAGTAATTTTAGAATATAAAAATATTCCCCACTTTCAACTCTCAACAGTCGAATCGCACGAAGGAAAACTTCACATCGGCAAACTCGCAAGTAAAAATGTAATTGTAATGCAAGGTCGATTTCATTTTTACGAAGGTTACACGATGCAACAAATTACTTTCCCGATTCGTTTAATGAAAAAATTAGGAGTCAAAACTTTAATAATTTCAAATGCAGCAGGTGGATTAAATCCCGAATATAAAAAAGGGGATATTATGATCATTAAAGATCATATAAATTTATTAGGTGATAACCCTTTAATTGGCCACAATGAAGATTCTCTTGGTCCAAGATTTCCTGATATGTCGGAACCATTTTCAAAAAAATTAATAAAATTGTCAGAACAAATCGCATTTGATAAAAAAATAAAAACTCACACAGGTGTTTTTACAGCAATAAGTGGGCCAACATTAGAAACAAGAGCCGAATATAAATTTCTAAGAGCTGTTGGTACAGACGCAGTTGGAATGTCAACTGTTCCTGAAGTAATTGTTGCAGTTCATATGTCAATGGATGTTGTTGGCTTTTCAATTATTACAGATGAATGTGATCCTGAAAAATTGCAGGTTTTGAAATTAGAGGATGTTGTAAATGTTGCAAACTCCACCGAACCAAAACTTCGTGAAATAATAAAAAGTCTTATTTCACAAATATAAAATTATTATTTTGCGTGATTATGTTTCCGAAGTTAAAAGATAAAATCGATTATTTTAATTTAGAAGAAGAAATACTTGAATTTTGGGAAAGAGAAAAAATTTTCCAAAAAAGTATTGATATAAGAAAAGAGCAAAAAATATTTTCTTTCTACGAGGGACCTCCGACCGCAAATGGTCGTCCAGGTTTGCATCATATTATGTCGCGAACCTTGAAAGACGCATTTTGTCGTTACAAAGCAATGCAGGGATTTTATGTTCCGCGAAAAGGGGGATGGGATACACATGGGTTGCCAGTCGAAATTGAAGTTGAAAAACAACTTGGCTTCAAGCATAAAGATGAAATAGTTAATTACGGAATCGAAAAATTTAATTCTGAATGTAAAAAGTCTGTTTGGACTTATAAAGCTGAGTGGGAAGAAATGACTCGCTTAATGGGTTATTGGGTTGATATGACAAACCCATATATCACTTTTGAAAATAATTATATTGAGTCTGTTTGGTGGGCGCTTGAACAATTTTACAATGAAGGATTAATTTATAAAGGCTTTAAAATTCAACCTTATTGCCCGAGGTGCGAAACACCACTTTCTTCTCACGAAATTTCTCTTGGATATCAAACTGTTTCTGAGAATTCTGTTTATGTAAAATTTAAATTAGTTAATGATGAAAATACATTTATACTTTCTTGGACAACAACTCCATGGACACTTCCTGGAAATGTTGGGCTTGCAGTTGGAAATGAAATAAATTATGTAAAAGTAAAATCTGAAAATGAGATTTGGATAATTGCAAAAGATCTTGTTTCAATTTTGGGAGATGAAGTTCAAATAATTTCTGAATTAAAAGGGAAAGATTTAATCGGTAAAAAATACATTCCTCTTTTTGATATTGATGCCTTAAAATCAGATGCCTCTTACAGAATTTATGATGCAGATTTTGTTACAACAACTGATGGTACTGGTGTAGTTCACACTGCAGTAATGTATGGTGAAGATGATTATCAATTAGGAAAACGCGTTGGATTACCACAACATCACACAGTTGATAAATCAGGAAATTTTACAAATGATGTTAAAGATTTTGAAGGCTTGTATGTAAAAGATAAATCGACTGAGAAAAAAATTATTTCTCATTTAAAATCAAATAATAATTTTGTAAAACTTTTACAATACACACATGAATATCCTCATTGCTGGCGATGTTCATTCCCACTTTTATATTATGCTCGAAATTCATGGTATATATCAACAACAAAATATTCTTCGTTAATGATATCAAACAATAATCAAATTAATTGGGTGCCAAAAGAAGTTGGCTCAGGTAGATTTGGTAATTGGTTGGAAGAAAATAAAGATTGGGCACTTTCGCGTGATAGATATTGGGGCACACCTCTCCCAATTTGGATTTGCGAACATTGTAAAAATAAAAAATTTGTTGGAAGTATTTCAGAATTGCAAAAAGGGGAAAATGTTCCAGAAAAAATTGATCTTCACAAACCATTTGTAGATCAAATTACTTTTAAATGCAGTTGTGGTTCAACAATGTACAGAACCCCAGAATTAATTGATGCTTGGTTTGATTCTGGCTCGATGCCTTTTGCACAATGGCATTATCCTTTTGAGAACAAAGAAATTTTTGAAAAAACTTTTCCTGCCGATTATATTTGTGAAGGTATTGATCAAACTCGAGGATGGTTTTATACGCTTCATGCGATCGGATCATTTTTATTTAAAAAACCAACTTTTAAAAATGTTTTAGTAAATGAGTTGATTTTGGATAAAAATGGACAAAAAATGTCCAAATCAAAAGGTAACACAATTGATCCTTTTATGCTGATGAAAAAATATGGTGCAGATGCAACACGTTGGTATTTAGTTTCAAATAGCCCCGTTTGGCGACCAACTCTTTTTGATGAAAATGGAATTGCAGAAGTTCAGCGTAAACTTTTTAATACTTTGATGAACACATATTCATTTTTTGTGCTTTACTCAAATATTGATGGATTTGTTTACGAAGAAAAATCTTTACCGATTTCTGAACGACAAGAAATTGATCAATGGATTTTATCATCATTAAATAGTTTGATACAAACCGTGACTGAATCAATGGATCAGTATGATATTACAAAAGCTTCTCGGGCAATAAATAATTTTGTCATAAACGAATTATCAAATTGGTATGTTCGCCGAAACCGAAGGCGTTTTTGGAAAAGCGAAAAAGGGAAAGATAAAACTGCAGCATATCAAACTTTATTTGAATGCTTATTAACAATTTCAAAATTAACTGCGCCAATTACTCCATTTGTTTCGGATTTGTTATTTAAAAATTTAACATCAGTTTTAAAAAATAATAATCCACCTTCTGTTCATTTGTCCGATTTTCCAAAAGTGGACAAAAATTTAATTAAAACTGATTTAGAAGATAAAATGAATTTAGCCATTACCATTTGCGAACATGTTCGTTCAATGAGGATGAAAGCAAATATTAAAATTCGTCAACCACTTCAAAAAATATTAATTCCGATTATTGATGAAAATCAAAAACAAAAAATAGAAAAAGTTAAAGAAATTATTTTGGATGAAATAAATGTAAAACAAATTGAATTCATCTCTGAAGAAAGTGGAATTGTAAAACGAAAAGCAAAACCAAACTTTAGGACGCTCGGCACAAAATATGGTAAGCAAGTTCAAGTTGTTGCTAATGCAATTCGTGAAATGAGTTCAAAAAAAATTTCAGAATTGCAAAGAAATTCTAAAATAAATATATCCTTGAATTCTGAAAATTATGAAATTGAAATAAATGATATTGAAATCCTTCATGAAGAAATTAAAGGATTCTTAGTTGAATCAGATAATTTGGTCATGGTTGCTCTTGATACAACTATTTCCCCAAAGCTTTTACAAGAAGGATTGGCTCGTGAATTTGTAAATCGTGTTCAAAATTTACGCAAAGAAGCAAGTTTTAATGTGACGGATCGAATATTAATAACTTTTAAATGTAGCGAAACGCTAAATAACGCTTTATTATCAATGGAAAATTACATTAAATCAGAAACCCTAGCATTAAAAATTGACAATAATTTTATAAAAAATGATTTTACAACTGAAGAAGAAATTGATGGAGAAATTTGTTCTATTTCTATAGAAAAAGTTGTAACATTGCCAAGTTAAATCAAATTTAAATATGGAAAAGAAGAAAATATTTTATGGTAAGCGAGATTTAAATTACTTCGCAAAAATTATTGATGTAAAGAAAAAAGAAATTTTTGAAAATTTAGCAAGTTTAAAAGAGGCGATGCTCGATGCTGAAAAAGATGATTTTAATAACGAGTCAATGAATTTTGCAATGCACTCAGAACAAGGCTCGGATGCAATGGAAAGAGAAAAAACATTTTTGTTTGCATCAAGAGATTCAAAATTTTTAAATCATTTAGATGATGCTTTAAAAAGAATTAAAAAGGGAACCTATGGGCAATGTATTGATTGCTTAAAATTAATAAGCAAAAAAAGACTCGAGGCGGTTCCGCATGCACAACTTTGTGTAAAATGTAAACTTAAAAAAAACTCCTCCAGAAAGTCTCTTTGAACATTCTTTATGTAACATTGTTGGTTGTTGTTTTAGACCAATCAACAAAAATATTTATTAAGGGGATTCAAATTCAATCACTTGGTATTGATATTAAAGGTATGATGTTAGGTTCATCAATTCCGTTTGCTGGAGATTTTTTACGAATTACTTTTGTAGAAAATCCCGGAATGGCTTTTGGAATCGGAGTAAATTCAAAAGTGCTTTTTACAATTTTAACAATTTTTGTTACCGCGGCGCTTTTTTATTATTTAATTACACTTCGTAGTCAATCACTTTTAACAAGATTGCCACTTGCATTAATTTTAGGTGGCGCAATCGGAAATATGATTGACAGAATATTTTATGGAGTTTTATTTAATTCTGGAGAATTATTTAAAGGTAGTGTTGTTGATTTTATTGATCTAGATTTTATTGATATTTCATTTTATGGATTCGAGTTAAATAGATGGTGGATTTTTAATATTGCTGATATGTCAGTTTCAATCGGAATTATATTAGTTTTAGTTACAAATTTTATTCCACGAAATAATGAAAAGAATCCAACGCCACCATCACAAGTTTCAGATAATTTTTCAATTTCAGATTAATAAATGAAAAACAACCTGCAAATATTAGTTAGTGCAGGACAAAAAAAGGAACGACTTGATCGTTACTTGACCAACCGAATTGAAAATGCAACTCGAACAAAAGTTCAGGTTGCAATCAAAAAAAAAGAAATCCTTGTAAATGGAAAATTTGTAAAATCGAGTTACAATATTTTACCGGGCGATCTTATCATAATAAATATTGATAAAGGAGAACCCCCAGAAGTTTTAGCAGAAAATATACCACTAGAAATATTTTTTGAAGATCAAGATTTAATAATTGTAAATAAACCAGCCGGAATGGTGACGCATCCCGCTTATAAAAATTATTCAGGAACTCTTGTAAATGCATTAATGCACCGTTTTAATTTGCAAAAATTATCTGTAAATGAAAGACCGGGGATTGTTCACCGCTTGGATAAAGATACTTCAGGTTTATTAGTTGTTGCAAAAAACGAAACAGCTTTACAAAAGCTTGCAAAACAATTTGCATTAAAAACTTCAAAACGTACTTATCATGCAATTGTTTGGGGAATTTTTAAACAAAAAAAAGGTTTAATTGATGCACCGCTTGGAAGAAGTAAAAGTGATAGAAAAAAAATTGTTGTTGTTGAAGGTGGAAAACCTGCAATTACTGAATATGAAGTTTTAGAAGAATTTGGATTTTTATCTTTAATAAAATTAAATCTTAGAACTGGCAGAACACATCAGATTCGATCACATTTAAATTCAATTCATCATCCTGTTTTTGGTGATCCTGCATATGGTGGTAGAAATTCAAGTTGGAATGGATTAGCTGGGAAGAAAAAAATATTAGTTCAAAATCTTTTAGAAATTTGTCAAAGGCAAGCATTACATGCAACTTTGCTCGGTGTAAAACATCCAACAACTGGAAAAGAATTAATTTTTTCTAGCCCACTTCCAAATGATATCAACACCATTCTTAATAAACTAAGAAATTTAAAATAAATTATTGCTGTAGATTTGCGATAGAAATTTTTTCTATTTCGGGAAGATAATCTAAAATAAAAACTTCCTCTAAAATCGAGAACGAAACAAAAGGAGCAATTTCAATTTTTTTAAAAAGTTTGCCGGGTACATCACTAACATTTTTAACTAACCCAACTTTAATATTATTTGGGAAGGCATCACTAAACTCCGAAGTAATTACAACATCACCAGATTTAACTTCACTTGTTTTTATTACATTTGTTAATTCGTGAAATTTACCATTCCATGTAAAAATCCCTTCATCTCTCGAGCGCTGTAATCTTACGCTTGCTTTAAAATCAATATTATTCAAAGTTTGAACAACACTATAATTATCTGTTACAAATAAAACTCGACCGACAAGCCCGCTTGCAGTTACAATTGGATTCCCGACAACAACATTATTTAAACTTCCTTTGTTAATTGTAATTGTGTTACGCAAAATATTTAAATTTCGACCAACAACTTTTGCAGAAGTAATATTTATTGTGGTAGTATCTTTTATATTTAAAATTTCTCGAAGTCGGATATTTTCCAATCTTGCTTCGCGCAATTGATTTACTTCGTGTGCGAGTTCAATATTTTGTTGTCGCAATAATTCATTTTCTTTTTGGATTGAAAAAAAATTTGGAAAAAGTGAAAAACTTTCTTGTAACATTGCAATACTTCCAACCGCAACCGAACGAACAAACTTTATATTTGTATTATCGTTTGTGAAAATTAAAATTAATGAAGTGAGAAGTAAAAAAGATAAAATAAAGTAATTCTTGAATTGAAAATATAATAGAACCGCTCTTTTAAACATTGGCGGAAATAATAATTTTATAATCTTTTATTGCGTAATAAAACTTTAGAGTATTTCTCCAAATTTTCTAAAACTTTCCCAGTCCCTCTTACGACAGCCGTTAAAGGATCTTCAGCAACAAATACTGGCAAATTAGTTTCAAGTCGAATTCTTTCATCCAAACCACGTAGTAATGCGCCACCACCAGTCAACATAATTCCACGATCAAGAATATCTGCAGCAATTTCTGGAGGAGTTCTTTCAAGAGTTAATTTAATTGCTTCCATTATATTTTGAATTGGTTCATTTATTGCTTCACGGATTTCAGCAGAATTTGCTATAGTTATTTTTGGAATTCCATTAACAAGATCTCTTCCTTTTACTTGTATTGTGAGTTCTTCTTTTAATGGCATCACAGAACCAATTCCACATTTTATTTGTTCAGCAGTTCGCTCGCCAATTAACATGTTGTAATTTTTTTTAAAAAAATTAATTATACAATTATTTAATTCATCTCCCGCAATTCTAATTGATTCTTCATTCACAATTCCTGAAAGAGCAATTACAGCAATATCAGTTGTGCCACCACCAATATCAATTATCATATTTCCAACCGGAGCATCAACTTCAATTCCAACACCAATTGCAGCGGCCATTGGTTCAGCAATTAAATAAACTTCTTTTGCCCCTGCATGTTCAGCAGAATCGCGAACAGTCCTTTTTTCAACTTCAGTTACTCCACTCGGAACACAAATTACAATTCTGCGAGATGGCAACCAGTTTGCATGAATTTTTTTTATAAACTCACGCAACATTCCTTCTGCAATTTCAAAATCTGCAATTACACCATCCTTCATCGGTCTGATTGTTCTGATATCGCGATGAGTCCTTCCCAACATTTCTTTTGCTTCATTTCCGATAGCAACAATTTTTCTTGTATTTCTATCGTAAGCAACAATTGATGGTTCGTTTAGAACAACGCCTTTACCCTTCATATAAATTAAAGTGTAAGCAGTTCCTAGGTCGATTGCTAAATCGGCTGTGATAAAATTAAAAAAGCGCCTCATTTATTTTTTCTATGATAAAAATAATAATAATAATTTACAATTCAATGTTTAAAATGTCTTGTTCCAGTAAAAACCATAGCAATGTTGTTTTCATCTGCAGCTTTAATAACTTCATTATCACGGATTGAACCCCCCGGCTGAATCACAGCAGTTGCACCAGCTTTGATTGCTTCAATTAATCCATCTGCAAAAGGGAAGAATGCATCACTTGCAACAACTGATCCTTTTAGTGATAATCCAGATTCGTTTGCTTTTTGTACAGCAATTTTTGATGAATCCACTCTGGACATTTGTCCTGCTCCGATTCCTAAAGTTCTATCTTTTGATGTGTACACAATTGCATTTGATTTTACATGTTTTGCAATTTTGTAGGCGAAAATTAATCCGGCAAGTTCATCTTTTGTAGGTTTGCGTTTTGTTACGACTGAATCATTTTTAAACTCAAATGTTTTTGAATCTTTTGTCTGAATTATAAAACCTTCAGCAATAGTTTTAATTTCAATTTTTGGTGATGTAAAATATTTTGAAATTTCTAAAAGTCTTCTATCTTTTTTCTTTGTAAGTAGATGTAAAGCTTCTTTTGAAAATGAAGGTGCAATAATTATTTCGCTAAAAATTTTATCAACCAAAGTTGCAGTTTCAATATCAAGAGTTTTATTGAAAGCAATTATTCCACCAAATGGAGATTTTGTGTCAGTTGCAAATGCTTTTTTATAAGCATTCAAAAGAACTTTATTACTCCCAACACCACAAGGATTCATATGTTTAATTATTACAGATGTTGGCTCATCAAATTCTGATAAAAGTTCGATAGCAGCTTCAGCATCAATTAAATTATTGTATGATAATTCTTTTCCATGAAGTTGTTTAATATTTTCTTTTGTTTGAGTTGAACTTGTGTAAACGGCTGCAACTTGATGTGGATTTTCGCCATATCTCAAATCACGCAATTTATTTAATTGAAGTGAAATTGAATTTGGCAACAAATCATATTTATTATTTTTTGATTGAAAATATTCAGCAATTGCAATATCATAATTTGAAGTATATTCAAATACTTCTTGAGCCAATTTATATTTTAATTCATGTTGAACCTGTCCGCCAGATTTTTTTATTTCTTTTAAAACTTCATCATATCTAATTGGATTTACAATTACAGTTACGAAATGATAATTTTTAGCAGCAGCGCGCAACATTGTTGGTCCGCCAATATCAATTTGTTCAATCGCTTCTTCGTGAGTAACTTTTTCTTTTGAAATTGTTTCCACAAATGGATAAAGATTTACAACAACCAAATCAATTGGCAAAATTTTATTTTCAATCAACTCATCCATGTGAGATGTATTATTGCGTAAAGCTAAAATTCCACCATGGATTTTAGGATGTAATGTTTTTACTCTGCCCTCTAAAATTTCTGGAGAACCTGTTAATTCAGAAACCAGCTTCACAGATATTTTATTTTTTTGAAGAAGAGAAAAAGTTCCGCCAGTTGAAATTATTTCTATATCAAGTTTTGATAATTCTCTCGCAAAATCAACAATCCCTGTTTTATCTGAAACGCTAATTAACGCTCTTTTTATTTTCATGAACTCTAAATTACAAAATTAATTTATTTTTTTAGCCAACACTTCAATTGCTAACGGCAAAATTTTGTGTTCAACTTCTAAAACTCTTTTTGCTAGTGAATCAATCGTGTCATTTTCAAAAACTTCAATTTTTTCTTGAAGTAAAATATTGCCTTTATCGTAATCTTTATTTACAAAGTGGACTGTTGCTCCGGAATATTTATTTTTAGACTCCAAAACCGCTTTGTGGACATTTTCGCCATACATCCCCTCACCACCAAATTCTGGAAGTAGCGCGGGGTGAATATTGATTATTTTATTTTCGAATTTACTAATCACCATTTTCGGAACTTTTTTCATGTACCCAGCTAAAACAACTAATTGACAATTTAAATTTTGCAATTCTTGAATCAAACTGTTTACAAATTCTTCTTCATTTATAAAATTTTTCAAACTAAAATGGAAACTAGAAATATTATTTTTTTTAGCAATTTGAATTGCTCCCGAATTGCTATTATTACTAATGACACCAACTATTTTGTAAGTGTTTGATTTTTTAGAGGCATTAATAAGGTTTTCTAAATTACTACCTCTGCCTGAAGCAAAAACTACTACTCTTAACATTAATTAGATATTAAAAATTTTTTCAAAATAAATTTGTTAAGAAACTGCCCCTTCTAAAATTTCAATTTGGTTTTTCCCTGAATCAATTCTTGCAGTAATACCAAATGGTAAAGTGTATTTTTTAGGAACATGACCGTAAGAAAAATTTGTTAAAACCGGTTTCTTTAATTTTCCAAAATATCCATCCAAAATTTCTTCTACAGTTAAAAATGGTTGAGTTAAATCTTTTTGCATAATATCTGTTAATTGACCGATTACAATTCCTTTTGAATCTTCAAAAACATTATTTAATGAAATCTGATTTAATAATCTATCTAATCTATAATTTTGCTCGTCAACTTCTTCTAAAAACAAAATTGAATCTTTAAATGATGGCAAAAATTGAGTGCCACAGATTGAAGCAATTAAACTTGTATTTCCACCTAAAATTATTCCGGTTTCCCTACCTCGTCGTATTGGTAAAGTTTTATTCAATGCTTCGCGGTTTAAAATTCCAAATTTTTTAGTTGATAATAACATTGTCCAAAAAATTCCTTCGGTAGTTGAATCGAATGAATTCCACATTTCAACACCAACCATCGGTCCCGAAAAAGTAACTAAATTTGTTTTTTTAAAAATTGCAAGTTGAAGAGCAGTAATATCACTATAACCAACAAAAATTTTTGGATTCTGTTTTATCAATTTATAATTAATAAATGGCAATAATCTGGGTGAGCCATAACCACCACGCATGCAAAAAATTGCTTTTACTTGTTTATCGTTAAACATCGAGTTAATGTCATGCGCGCGATGTAAATCTGTTCCTGCAAGATAACCATGCGTATCGCGAACATGTTTACCAAGTTTAACTCGGTAGCCAAGTTGTTCTAAATATTGAACACCTTTTTCAATTTTTTCATCTGAAGAAACTGGGCTTGCTGGAGAAATTATTCCTATTACATCACCACGATGTAAAGCAGTTGGTTTAATGATATTTAATTTTGTCACTTTTAAATTTTATAATTTGATTTTTGAAATGAAAACTAATTTACCACAACTTTATCTGTAACACGCTTTTCAAATTCTTCTCGGAATCTTTTTATCATACTTTGAACTGGCCATGCAGCAGCATCACCCAAAGCACAAATTGTATTTCCCTCAATATTATTTGCAACATCTAAAAGTAAATCAATATCTTCGGGGCGAGCATTGTAATTTTCAAAACGATGTAACATTTTTTCCATCCAACCAGTTCCTTCGCGGCAAGGTGTACATTGTCCGCATGATTCATGATGATAAAATTTTGTAATTCTTGTAATTACTTTTATCAAATCTGTTTCTTCATCCATAACAATTAATCCTGCAGTTCCGACCGATGAACCGGCAGCTTTTAAAGATTCAGCATCCATCGAAACACCTTCAATTGAATCACCTCGCAAAATCATTGTTGATAAACCACCGGGAATAAGAGCTTTTATTTTTTTATTTCCGAGAACACCACCTGCATAATTATAAATTAAATCAGTTAATAAAATTCCTGTTGGGACTTCATAAACTCCAGGTTTATTTACATGACCACTTATTCCAACTAAAATTGGTCCGGGATGTTTTTGTGCGCCAATTTTTGAATACCACTCTGAACCATTATTTATTATTAATGGTATGTTTGCCATCGTTTCAATATTATTTACTGTTGTTGGGCAACCCCATAATCCAATTTGAGCAGGGAACGGTGGTTTTACTCTTGGATAACCACGATCTCCCTCAATAGAATTCATAAGTGCAGATTCTTCTCCGCAAATATATGCACCTGCACCTTTATGTATAAAAATGTTAGTTGAAAAATTTGTTCCTAAAATATTTTTACCGATATAATTTTTAGAGTAAGCATCATCAACAGCTTTTTGAAACATCTTTATCCATTTTTCATATTCACCACGAATGTAAACATACGCAGTTGTGATTCCCATTGCATAACAACCAATTAAAATTCCTTCAATTATTAAATGAGGATTGAATTCAAAAAGATACCGATCTTTAAATGTGCCGGGTTCAGATTCATCACCATTAACTGCTAAATATTTTGGTTTTGAATTTGATTTTGGCATAAAGGACCATTTTAAACCAGTTGGGAAACATGCGCCACCGCGACCACGTAAATTTGATTTTTTTATTTCATTAATTACATCATCAGTTGAAAGAGATAAAGTTTTTTTTAAAGCTTGATAACCACCATGTTTTTCATAGACATCAATTAAATGATAATCCTGAATATTTGGTAATAAAAGTTTTTCCAATTTAATCTCCGCCTCCAAATTCTTCATCATCGTCATCATCACCATTTCCATTTTTAGAAAATTTTACTGTTTTGTTATTAGAAAGATTATTTAAAAGTTCTAAAGTTTTTTCTTCATTTAAATTTTCAAAATAATCTTCTCCAATAGCAATCATCGGCGCACCATTACAAGCTCCCATACATTCAACTTCACTAATTGTAAATTTGCCATCAAGTGATGTCTCTCCAACTTTAACGCCACAATAATTTTTTACAGTTGAAAGAATTTTATCCGATCCACGAAGCATGCAACTTATATTCGTACAAACTTCAATATGATATTTGCCATGTGGCTTATCATAAAACATTGTGTAAAATGTAACAACACCAAGTATATGCGAGTAAGAAAGATGTAATAAGTTTCCGACATGCTTCATCATTTTTTCGGAAATAAATCCTTCTTGCTCTTGTGCAATCCATAAAACCGGCAAAAGCGCTGCACGAGGTTCAGGATACCTTTTAATTAATTCATCTACTTTATTTAGATTTGCTTCGTTCAACATAAATTATTTATCCGCCTCGCCCATAATTGGATCAATACTTCCAATAATTGCAACAACATCTGAAATCATTGAATTTTGAACTAACTTTGGTAAACTCTGTAAGTTACAAAATGAAGGAGATCTAATTTTCATTCTCCAAGGTTGGCCTTCACCTTTACTTTGGATATAAAAACCAAGTTCACCTTTTGAACCTTCAATTGCATGATAAATTTCACCAACTGGTGGTTCGGTTCCATAATTAATTAACATAAAATCTTGAATTAATTCTTCCATTTTTGTATAAACTCTTTCTTTGCGAGGAAGAACTTTTTTAGGTTCAAATGCATGTATTGGACCTTCAGGAATTTTTTCCAAAGCTTGTTGTAAAATTTTTATACTTTGCTTCATCTCATTTATGCGAACATAGTAACGAGCTAAACAATCACCACCGGTAAAAGTTGGAATATCAAAATCAAACTCGTTGTACAATAAATATGGTTCCACTCTTCGCATATCATGCTCAATACCTGTCGCTCGTAAATTAGGTCCAGTCATCCCAATTGAAATTGCATCTTCTGGAGAAATTGCACCAACACCATCTGTACGTTCAACAAAAATACGATTTGAGTTTAATAATTTTTCGCAATCATTTAATTTTTCTGGAAATTGTTCAACAAAATCTTTCATCATTTGTAAAACTTCAGGATTTAAATCTTGTGAGAGTCCGCCAATTCTAGTATAGCTTGTTGTAAATCTTGCGCCAGTTAAATTTTCAAAAATATCATATAATTTTTCTCGTTCACGAAATGTCCAAAGAAAAACTGTCACTGCTCCAATATCCATCCCCATCGAGCCAACAAATAAACAATGAGAAGAAATTCTTGCAAGCTCCGAAATAATTGTTCGAATAAATTTTGTTCTTCTTGGCACATCAATGCCTAATAATTTTTCTACAGCCAAAACATAAGCTGTGTTATTCATTAATGGCGAAAGATAATCAAGTCGATCTGTATGAGGAATAAATTCATGATAGGAGCAATTCTCGGCAAGTTTTTCGTAACCACGATGCAAATATCCCAACTCAGGAACACATTGCATTACGGATTCACCATCTAATTTTAAAAGTAATCTTAAAACCCCATGCGTTGCCGGATGTTGAGGTCCCATATTAAGAATCATTTCGTTTTCTAAATGGTCTTCGAATTGAATGCTCAAATCTTTATTAACAAGAGTTTTAATAATTTTTTCTTGTCTAATTTTCCGATAATCTAAAGTTGAAGTGGCAGGCATTTTAATTTAATTCTTAGGATTATTTTCCGGTAATGGTAAAGAACCTGGGACACCCATTAAAGGAAAATTTTTTCTTAAAGGGAAATATTCAAAATCTTCGGGCATATACATTCTTCTTAAATCGGGGTGCCCATCAAAAATTATTCCATACATATCATACGCTTCACGCTCGTACCAATTTGCCGATTCCCAAATATTACAAACCGTGGGGACCGTTGGATTTAATTCCTCAGTAAAAATTTTTAATCTGATACGATGTTTAAGTGGGATTGAAAGTAAATTATAAATTACTTCAAATCTATTTTCAGGAGTAAACTTATCTGCGCCACATAAATCAGATAAATAATTAAATTGACATTTTTGATGATCTCTTAAAAACTTACAAACTTTTAAAATATCATCTTTTTTTAAAATAATTGTAGTTTCATTACGAAAAATAATTACATCTATTATAGAAGAAGGGAATGCCTCTTTTAAAACATCAACAACTACTTTGCTCATTAATTAATTTTCCTGAATATTTATTTCCAACAATTTTTTTTCATCAGAAACTGTCATCGGTGAACCTTTGCTTTCCCCTTTTTGAATTTTATCTTGAATCACCATTAGAGCTTGTAATAAATTATCTGGTCTTGGAGGGCAGCCAGCCAAATAAACATCAACAGGTAAAAATTGGTCAATTCCTTGCACAACGGAATAGGTTCTGTACATTCCTCCCGAAGAAGTACAAGCACCCATTGCAATTACCCATTTTGGATCAGGCATTTGATCATAAATTTTTCGGACAACGGGAGCCATTTTGTAAGTTGTTGTTCCTGCAACAACTAATAAATCGCATTGACGTGGAGAAAACCGCATCACCTCAGAACCAAATCTAGCAATATCAAATCTTGGAGCGGCCGATGCCATTAGCTCTATAGCGCAACAAGAAATTCCCATCGGCATCGGCCAAATAGAATTTTTACGGCACCAATTTATTGCAGCATCAATTTTTGTTGTTATGATACTATCGCCAAAAGAATGTTCTAATCCCACTTCAATGCCCCTTTGTGTAAAACGTAAAAATATCCGATAAATAAAATTCCGATAAAAACTAACATTTCAACAAATCCAAAAAGTCCGAGCATTTTAAAATTTACAGCCCATGGATAAAAAAATATTACTTCAATATCAAACAAAATAAAAAGGACTGCGACCATATAATATTTTATAGAAAAGCGTTCGTGCGCGCTTCGAATTGGTTCCATTCCACTTTCGTATGTTGAAAGTTTTTCTTTATTCGGATTTTTTGGACCGAGTGATTGTTGCAACTTTAATAAAATAATTGCTAAAGCGGTGCTTATCACTAACATCAAAAATATTGGTATATATGGTTCCATTATTTGCAAAAGATAAAACAAATTTACTTGAAATTAGCGACTTAATCAATTTACTTTTTAAATTATTTAACCAACTTTATACATTTCTTCAATCAATTGAGAATATTTTTCCTCAACAACTTTACGTTTAACTTTTTGAGTTGGGGTCAGTTCGTTATTTTCAATTGTAAATGGATCTGCAAGTAATCGAAATCTACGAACACGTTCAAAGTTTGCTAAATCTTTTTGAAACCGGTCAATTTCGTTAGAAAACAATGAAACTATTTTTTCATCTTTTATTAATTCCTGATGAGTTAAGAAATTTATATTTTCGTTTTTTGCAAAATCTTTTAAATTCTCAAACTCGGGAACAATCAAAGCTGAACAAAACATTTTTTTATCGCCAATCAGTAAAATTTGGTCAATATATTTACTTTGTATAATTTTATTTTCAACAATTTGTGGCGCTATATTTTTTCCACCAGAACTAACGAACAAATGTTTTTTTCTATCTGTTATAACAAGATTTTTATTTTCATCAAACATTCCAATGTCGCCAGTATGAAACCAACCATCACTATCAATTACTTCATTGGTTGCAGCAATATTATTGTAATAGCCTTTCATTAGGTTTGGTCCTTTTGCAAGAATTTCTCCATCATCTGCAATTTTAATTTGAACATCTGGAAGTGGTTTGCCGACAGTTCCAAAATTGTAATCATTTAATCTATTTAAAGTTAAAACGGGTGAAGTTTCAGTTAAACCGTAACCCTCAATAATAGTAATTCCAATTGATGCAAAAAATTCTCCGAGTGGTTTTGGCAATGCTGCTCCACCAGAAATAAAAAATTTTAATTTGCCACCCATTCTATGTTTTAGTTTTTTATAAACAAGCGCATTAGCAATTTTATGTTTAAATGATAAACCACCCGAAACTTTTCCTGTTTTTGAAGCACTTAAAAATTCTTTACCAACCTCCATTGCCCAATAAAAAATTTTTTTCTTTAATGGAGATCCACTATCAACCTGTTTTAATAAACGAGATTGAACTTTTTCAAAAAATCTCGGAACAGCAGTCATTATAGTTGGATTAACTTCTAACAAATTATCACGAACAGTTTCAACACTTTCAGCATATGCAATTGTACTACCGCAACCAAAAACTGTATAATAGCCACCCATTCTCTCAAAAATATGGCAAAGTGGTAAAAATGAAACTGTTCTATCGGTATCGTCGATCGAAATTTCTTTTGCAGTTGCTGTTATATTTGCCATTAAATTATTGTGAGTCAGCATTACTCCTTTTGGATTTCCAGTTGTGCCTGAAGTATATATAATTGTAATTAGATCTTCCGGTTTTACATGTGAAATTAAATTATCTAATTTATCTGAATTTGTTTTTTCAAATTCATTTCCCAATTCAATTATTTTATTGAATTGAATTGTATTTGAAAATGTAGACTCAAATGTTTCATTCATCACAATAATTGTTTTTAAATTTTTAACATCAGCAATAATTTTTAAAATTTTATTTAACTGAGTTTGATTAGAAACTATCACAACCGAAATTCCAGCATCATTCAAAATAAATTCAATTTGTTTTGGAGTTAGAGTTGGATAGATCGGTACATCAATTGCACCAATCGAAACAGTTGCCATATCCGAGACAAACCATTCAGGGCGATTTTCAGAAATAATTCCAACTTTGTCACTATTTGAAATTCCCATCGAAATTAATCCATTTGCAAAAGATCGGACACTATTATACAGCTCTTTATATGAGATAGATTTGTAAATACCTGTTTGTTTATACATTAAAACGGGGCGGATTTCATTTAAATATTTTTGCGAAACTTTTTGGAACATTTCTGGAATTGTAGAACATTGTACTTGAAGTGCCATTTTGACTCCTTTCAAAAAAATAATTATTAAAATTTAACTTGACTACAATATAAAAAGTTTCTTACCATTGAACATCTTAAATATAAAATGATTAAAGCTAAAAAGGAAAGATTTAATAACGGTTGTTTGTGACTTCAGAATTTTATTTTTAATCATTTTTAATTTCTTTGAAAAAATTTTCGACTATCTAACAAGTAACTTGACTTGGTCTTGTCAAGATGTTGATTTGTAAATACTTAGGATGTTTAAAAAGTAAGTATGAGCAGGAAGTTTATTTTCAGAAAAAATATTATTAACAAATTTTGTGCTAACTATAAGGACTCATCATGAATCAGTTTGATACTCAAACGAAACCAAAACAAACACTTGACGGTTTGAATGAAATACTTCAAGCTAAGGGATTAACCTTCAAAAGATATTTTACAAAAAAAGGCTTACATCCTTTTGACGAAATTGAATGGGAATTGCGAGTTGCTACAATTACAAACGAAAAAGGTGAAAAAATATTTGAACAAAAAAATGTAGAAATTCCAAAATCATGGTCAATGACTGCAACAAATGTTGTTGTCTCAAAATATTTTCATGGATTAATTGGAACACCAGATAGAGAATCAAGTGTAAAACAATTAGTTGAAAGAGTTGCAAAAACAAGTTATGAGTGGGGCAAACGTGGTGGATATTTTGCAACCGATGAAGATGCAGAAATATTTTATAATGAACTTTGTTATATACTTGTAAATCAAAATATGGCATTTAATAGTCCCGTCTGGTTTAATTTAGGAATTGAAGCAAAGCCACAAGTTTCGGCTTGCTTTATAAATTCTGTTGAAGATTCAATGGATTCGATTTTGAATTTAGTTAAAACTGAAGGAATGCTTTTTAAATGGGGATCTGGTACTGGTTCAAATTTATCTACTTTGAGATCATCAAGAGAAAATTTAACAAGTGGAGGAACTGCTTCTGGACCAGTTTCATTTATGCGTGGATATGATGCATTTGCAGGTGTTATTAAAAGTGGTGGCAAAACAAGACGAGCTGCCAAAATGGTAATTTTAAATGCCGATCATCCTGATATTGTTGATTTTATCAATTGTAAAGCTGAAGAAGAAAAGAAAGCATGGTCTTTAATTGATGCAGGTTATGATGGTGGATTTAATGTTCATGGTGGAGCATACGATTCAATTTTGTATCAAAATGCAAATCATTCAGTTCGTGTAAGTGATGAATTTATGGCAGCTTCACTTGAAGATAAAGAATGGGTTACAAAATCTGTCAAAAATAAAAAACCGATGGATACATTTAGAGCCCGCGATATCTTGAGACAAATTTCAGAAGCTGCTTGGTTATGTGGAGATCCTGGAATGCAATTTGATACTACAATAAATAATTGGCACACTTCTTCCAACACATCTCGGATTAATGCTTCCAATCCTTGCAGCGAGTATATGTATTTAGATGACTCTGCATGTAATCTTGCATCTTTAAATTTAATGAAGTTCAGAAAAGCTGATGGTGAATTTAATGTTCAATCTTTTGATCACGCAGTTCGTGTTACAATTACTGCGCAAGAAATTTTTGTTGATAATGCAAGTTATCCAACTCCGGGAATTGCAGCAAATAGCCACAAGTTCCGTCCTCTCGGACTTGGTTACGCAAATCTTGGTGCATTATTAATAGCACGCGGACTTTCGTACGACAGTGATGAAGGAAGAGATTATGCAGCTGCAATAACTTCGTTAATGTGTGGTGTTGCATATCATCAATCTGCTCTTATCGCAAAAGAAATTGGAGCTTTTGAAGGTTACTCAGTTAATAGTGAGCCAATGCTAAATGTTATGAACAAGCACAGTATTTATGCTGACAAGATTAGTGATCAAACTGTTCCTCAAGAATTATTATCAGCTTCACAGCAATGTTGGAAAGATGCAATCACTGTTGGAAAAGATTTTGGTTTCAGAAATGGACAAGCAACTGTTTTAGCTCCAACCGGTACAATTGGTTTTATGATGGATTGCGATACAACTGGTGTTGAACCTGATATTGCACTTGTAAAATACAAACGGCTTGTTGGTGGTGGAATGATGAAACTTGTGAACAACACTGTGAGTGATGCTTTAAAAAAACTTGGGTATGACAGTGAGCAAATTGAACACATTTTAAGTTACATCGAAAAAAATGATACAATTGAAGGAGCGCCATATTTAAAAGAAAATGATCTTGAAGTATTTGATTGCGCATTCAAACCTGCAAAAGGAAAAAGATCAATTCATTACATGGGACATATTAAGATGATGGCTGCAACACAACCATTTCTTTCAGGTGCAATTTCGAAAACTGTAAATATGCCAACCGAAGTTACTCCAGATGAAATTATGCAAGCATATATTGAAGCATGGAAATTAGGATTGAAATCAATCGCAGTTTATCGTGATGGCTGTAAAAGAACACAACCACTAAGTACATCTTTAGAAAAAGAAAAAAAAGAAACTAAAGGATCAGCCAATAATCCAAGGAGAAGGCGTTTGCCAGATGAAAGAAGATCTATCACGCATAAATTTAGTATCGCTGGACATGAAGGTTATATCACAGTTGGAATGTATGAAGATGGATATCCGGGAGAAGTTTTTATTACAATGTCAAAAGAGGGATCAACAATTTCTGGTTTGATGGATGCATTTGCAACTTCAATTTCTATGGCTTTACAATATGGTGTTCCATTAAAAATTTTAGTTGATAAATATACTCACATGAGATTTGAACCATCAGGTTTTACAAATAATTCAGAAATCCCGATTGCAAAATCTTTGTGCGATTATATTTTTAGATGGTTGATGATAAAATTTTTACAAAATGTAGGAGCGCAAACACAAATTGCGGAAATAACAATTTTAGAACCTGTTTTATTAACTGAAAAAGAAAAACTTAAAAAACAAGATTTTTCAGAAAAAGTAATTTTTCAAACACAAGCTGATTCTCCACCGTGCCATGAGTGCGGTTCAATTATGGTTCGTTCAGGAAGTTGTTATAAGTGTTTGCAGTGTGGTTCAACAAGTGGTTGTTCTTAATTAATTTTTACAAAACTCAAAAATAAACGCCAGTTTAATGCTGGCGTTTTTATTTTTATTTGATGTTGTTTGTAAATTTTTTTTTAAAGATTTTTAATAAAATAATTTAAAATGATTTTAGTAATTCCAGCGATAGAAATTCATAATCAACTTTGTGTTAAAGATGTAAAGCCATTTTCAATAGAAAGTCGCGAGTATTCAATTGATCCACTTGAAATGGCAATAATGTGGAGAGGTGAGAATGCAAAATCTTTACACATAACAGATGCAGAAGGATATTGTGAAGGGAATTATCCAAATAACGAAATCATAAAAAAAATTGCAAATAAACTTGACATTCCAATTGAGGTTGGTGGCAACATTGAATCCTTAGAACACATTGAATTACTTTTTCAATTAAATGTTTATCGAGTAGTATTATCTCCAATAGCATCTTTAGATTTTAATTTTGTACAACATGCGTCATCAAGATTTTCATCAAATAAAATTGTTCCATATTTAAAATCAGAAAATGGTTTGTTGCCAAATAATGAAGAAGCAATTCCATACGCAAAACGATTACATTACAATGGCACACAAAGAATTATTTACAGCGATTTTGAAAATTCAATAGAAGCACCAATCCCCAGATTTGATTTTATAAAAAAGTTAGCTATTGAAACCGATTTAAAAATTACAATAATGGGTGGAATTAATTCATACGAACATCTAAAACAAATTCAAGAATTTGAAAAATATGGTGTTGATTCAGTTATTATAGGAAGAGCTTTGTACGAAAATCGTTTTCCTTGCCAAGCATTATGGCGAATAAACGAAAAATATTTAAATGATTTAGGTCCAACAAGAAGATTATAGGAGAAATTAATTATGCCACAAGTTGCAATTTTAGTAGGTAGCTCAACTGATGATGAAGCAATGTTAGGTTGCAAAAAGTATCTCGATTATTTTGGAATTGAATATAATTATCAAGTTTTATCTGCACACAGGAATTCTGAAGAGTGTATTAAATTTTCAAAAGAGGCAGAAGAAAATGGTTACAAAATAATTATTGCTGCCGCAGGAATGGCTGCTCATTTACCTGGTGTTGTTGCCGCAAATACAACTTTGCCTGTAATTGGCGTGCCACTTTCGGGTTCGGAATTAAAAGGAATTGATGCACTTTATTCAATTGTGCAAATGCCTTCAGGGATTCCTGTTGCAACAGTCGCAATTGGTGGATCAAAAAATGCTGCAGTTCTTGCTGCTCAAATTTTAGCGCTTAATGATAAAGATTTAAAATTAAAATTAGTTGAATTCCGAAAAAGTGGATCTAAAATTTAAATCAAAATTTATCAATGAAAAGAATTTTAATTTGCGGAAGTAATGGATTATTAGGACAACGACTCGCAAAATTATTTTTATCAGATACAAATTTTGAAGTTTTAAATACTTCGTATCATCGAACTTTTTTTTTAAACAGTGCTTTATACGATTATACTCAACTTGATATTACTTCACGAAGTGATTTAAAAAGTTTAAGTTCAAGTTTTCATCCAGATGTAATTATAAACGCTTCGGGAGTTACAAATGTTGACTTGTGCGAAAAAGAACGTGAACATGCTTGGCGAGTAAATGTTAACGGTGTGCAAAATTTAGTTGATGTTTCAAGAGCGTTAAATGCAAAATTAATTCACATTTCAACTGATTATGTTTTTGATGGAAATGATGGTCCATATTCTGAAACCTCAAGACCAAATCCGATAAATTATTACGGCCGAACAAAACTTGCTGGCGAAAATGCAATTTTAAGCAGTGATATTAATTATTCAATCTTAAGAACAATTGTGCTTTATGGAACTGGGAATAATATAAAATATAATTTTGCACTTTGGGTTGTAAAAAATTTAATTCAAAGTATTAAAATAAAATGCGTGCAAGATCAAATTAGTAATCCAACTTTTGTAACAGATTTAGCAAATGCCTGCTTGCTTTCAATTGATAATAATCAAAATGGAGTATTCCATATTGCAGGTCCAAATTTATTAAGTAGATATGAGTTTGCTTGTAGTTTAGCAGATGCTTTTGATTTAGATAAAAATTTAATTGAATGTATTTGGACTAAAGATTTGCAACAAGTTGCAAATAGACCAAAAAAATCTGGATTTGTTTTAGAAAAAGCTAAAAAAATTTTGAATTACTCGCCAACCCCACTTTTAGATAGTTTAAAAGAAATGAAGAAAGAATTTTTGTTAACAAATTAATGAGTTGTAAAAACTTTTACACTTTTATACTTTTTATAAGTTTTATTTTTTTAAGTGGTTGTTCGCCAAAAAAAGAAATTATAAAAGATTCAAAAATTTCTTCCACATTAAAAATAATATCTGTAAATCTAAATAATAAATTAAACTCCAAAACAGAAGTCAGAAAATTTGTTGCAAAGATAAAATTTCTTGAACCTGAAATTTTACTTGTTCAACAAATATCTCGTCCAGGTTTTGGTACAGCTTTTGATGCTGTAAAAGAATTATCAAAACAATTAGAAATGAGGCAACATTTTACTGTTGCTCGTGATGATTTAGGTTACGATTTGGGAAATGCTATTTTAAGTATTTATCCAATCATGCAAACATCGAATCTCAAACTCACTAATTCAAAAAAAAGAATTCAACACTCTGCATCATTTGGGGTAATAGATGTTGGAGTCCGTTCGCTTGGTGTAATTAGTACAGAGTTGATAAACTCAATTGATGAATCAAAAAATATTCAACTTCGTGAACTTGATAATTTTATTTTAAAAAATAATGCTTATCCAATTTTTATTTCTGGAGATTTTCATGACAAAGAAAATAAAATTATTGAGAGAAATTTGTTGAAAAATATATCATTAAATAATATTGGTAATGAAATAAATTCAACAAATTGTAATTTTATAACTCCAAATGGAGTTGAAGTTTTATCAATTAAAGAAGTTTTTAATGGATGTAATTTGATTACAATTAAGGTCATTCAGCAATGATTTAGTATATTTGCACAATGTTAGATATAAAAACAATTCGTGAAGAAACAGTAAAAGTTCGAGCTGGAATTAAAGCTAAAAATGAAGTTGATAATTTAAACGAAATTTTAGAGTTAGATGAAACAAGGCGTAAAATTATTCAACAAGTTGAAAAATTAAAATCGGAACGAAATAGCGCATCTGCACAAGTTGCGAAGTTAAAACAAAGTGGGGAGAGTGCTGATGATATTATCAGCAAAATGAATAATGTTAAAATATCAATTCAAGAGTTTGATGGCGAATTAAGAGTCATTGATAAAAAACTTGAAGAATTATTATTAACCGTTCCTAATATTCCGCACGAAAGTGTACCAATTGGTAATTCCCCAGAAGAAAATAAAATTGTTTTTGAATCAAAAATAAATCTCGAATCAAAATTTACACTAAAACCACATTGGGAAATTGCAGAAAAATTAAATTTAATTGACTTTGAGCGTGGCTCAAAAGTAACTGGCGCAGGATTTCCATTTTATCTTTCTAAACTTGCAATGTTGCAACGTGCGCTAATTAATTTTTTTCTCGATTCAGCAAATTTAAAAGGTTATCAAGAAATTCTTCCGCCAATAGTTGTTAATGAAGCAAGCGCAAGAGGAACTGGGCAAATCCCAGATAAAGAAGATTTAATGTACACAGTTGAAAGAGATGAATTATATTTAATTCCGACTGCAGAGGTTCCTGTTTCAAATTTTTATCGTGATGAAATAATTGACGAAAAAAAACTACCAATAAAATTTTCTGCCTACACGCCATGCTTTAGAAGAGAAGCTGGTTCATACGGAAAAGATGTTCGAGGATTAAATAGATTACATCAGTTTGATAAAGTTGAATTAGTAAAATTTACTTTGCCCGAAAAATCTTACGAAGAATTAGAAACATTACGAAGTGATGCCGAAGATTTATTAAACAAACTCAGATTAAAATATAGAGTTTTATTAATGTGTACTGGAGATATGGGCTTTACTCAAACAAAAAAATATGATTTAGAAGTTTGGTCTCAAGGTCAACAAAAATGGCTTGAAGTTTCGAGTTGCAGTAATTTTGAAAATTTTCAATCAAGAAGAATGAATATTCGTTTTAGAAATTCAATAACACAAAAAATGGAATTTGTTCACACATTAAATGGTTCTGCACTTGCATTGCCGCGAGTAATGGCAGCAGTAATTGAACAATATCAAACTGAAGATGGAAAAATAAAAATACCGGATGTAATTCAAAAATATCTTCCATTTAACATAATAGGGTAAGTTGTGAAATCTTTAAGTTATTTAATCCCATACTTGAAAAAGTATCGTTCGCAATTATTGTGGGGAATTGGTTCAATTATTTTAGCAAATATTTTTTCAGTTGTGCTTCCACATTTTATTGGGAAAGCAGTTGACAAGATGAATACAATTTCTCAAAATAATCAGGAAGTTTTAAATGAAATGTTTTGGTATGCGGTACTTATAATTTCATTTACTTTTATTGCGGGAGTTTTACTTTATTATACACGTCAAACAATAATTGTAACTTCGCGGCATATTGAATTTGATTTGCGAAATGATTTTTTAGAACATCTACAAAAACAACCATATTCATATTTTCAAAAAACGCCAACTGGCGATTTAATGGCGCATGCAACAAATGATATAAATGCAGTTCGTAATGTGCTTGGTCCCGGAATAATGTATCCAATCGATTCATTAATGGGGTTGATATTTTCACTCTCGTTTATGTTTGCAAAAAGTTGGTCATTGACTTTAATTGCATTAATTCCACTACCACTAGTTTCGTATGTAGTTTACAGAGTTGGAAGATCAATCCACACAAAATCAATAGAGAAGCAGGAAAGTTACAGCAAATTAACAACTCGCGCGCAAGAAAATTTATCCGGTATAAGAATTGTAAAATCTTATGTGCGAGAAAAATATGAAATTGATTTGTTCGAAAAATTGAGTCAAACATATTTTAAAAAAAATATGCAATTAGCAAAAATTCAATCTTTAATGTGGCCATTAATGTTCATGCTTGTTGGCTCGTCAATTTTACTTACAATTTATTTTGGTGGATTAAGTGTAATTAATAAAGAATTAACAATTGGAACTTTGACCGCGTTTCTCTCATATCTTGTAATGTTAATTTGGCCGATGATTGCTTTAGGTTGGGTGATAAATATTCTTCAACAAGGTGCTGCTTCAATGAGTAGATTGCAAAAAATTATTGATCGCAAATCTGAAATTAGTAATAATGATTTAACAAATTATACCATCAAAGAAGTTGAAGGTGAAATTGAATTTAAAAATGTTTCTTTTAAACATGATGGTAGCAACTTTGATACAATAAAAAATATTAATTTAAAAATCCCAAAAGGATCAACCTTGGCAATTGTTGGTAAAACAGGATCTGGGAAAAGCACTTTAGTAAATTTAATTCCACGGCTTTATGATATTACAGATGGCGAATTATTAATAGATGGTAAAAATGTAAAACAACTTCCTTTAGAAGTTTTACGAACCCAAATCGGATTTGTTCCGCAAGAGACATTTTTATTTTCAGAAACTATTTCAGAAAATATTTTCTACGGGGTTGAAGAAAAAAAAGAGGATGATTTAATTGAATCTGCAAAAATTTCACAAATTTCTGTTGATGTTGAAGAATTTCCAAAAAAATTTGAAACTGTAATTGGCGAAAGAGGAATCACACTTTCTGGCGGACAGAAACAAAGAACAAGTATTGCACGCGCAATTATCAAAACTCCAAAAATATTAATAATTGATGACGCTCTTTCTGCAGTTGATACTGATACTGAAGATAAAATTTTGCATCAACTTCGCGCAGTGATGAAAGGGCGAACAAGTATAATTATCAGCCATAGAATTTCAACAGTAAAAGATGCTGACTATATAATTGTTTTAGAAAATGGTGCAATTGCTGAAAAGGGAACTCATGATGAATTATTAATTATAAAAGGAATTTATTCAGATCTCTATGGAAAACAATTATTAGAACAAGAGTTGGAAGAATTAAAATGACAATGCAAGATGATGAAATATTAGGCAAAGCTTACGACGGCAAATTAATGGTGCGGCTTATAAAATATTTAAAGCCGTATAAGTGGTATGTTATAGTTGCAGTTTTCCTTAGTATGATTGTTGCTCTCTTAGAATCAGTTCGTCCTTTTTTTACAAAAATTGCCGTTGATGAAAATATTGCAAAAGGTGATTCAGAAGGATTACTTAACACAACTTTACTTTTTGGATCAGTTTTAATTATCAGAGGATTAGTTCAATTTTTTGTTGCATACTTGACACTTTGGATTGGTCAAAAAACTATTCTTGATATTAGAATTGAAATTTATCGTCATCTACAATATCGCGGTTTAAAATTTTTTGATAAAAATCCAATCGGTAGATTAGTTACAAGAGTTACAAATGATATTGAAGTTTTGAACGATATGTTCTCATCCGGGATTGTAATGGTGTTTAGTGATGTTTTCATGATTATTGGAATTGTGTGGTTGATGTTTTCGATGAATTGGAATATGGCATTAATTACTTTATCAGTTCTCCCACTTTTATTTTACGGTACTTTTGTATTCCGAAAAAAAGCAAGAGAAGCATATCGTCAAGTTCGTTTACAAGTTGCGCGAATTAATACTTTTATTCAAGAGCATATTAGTGGGATGTTAGTTGACCAAATTTTTAATAGAGAAAAAAAATCATATAAAAAATTTATTGATATAAATGGCGCACATAGAGATGCTAATATAAAATCTATTTTTTATTACGCACTTTTTTATCCCGCAGTTGATATTATTGGTTCAGTTGTTATTGGATTAATTATTTGGTATTCAGCCGGTGGAATTTTAGCAGGAACAGTTACAATTGGAACCTTAATGGCATTCTTGCAATTTAACGAAATGTTTTGGCGCCCCATTCGTGATCTTTCTGAAAAATATAACATAATGCAGACTGCAATGGCATCATCCGAGAGAATTTTTAAATTGTTGGATGATAAAACAATTATACATGAATCCAAAAATCCGATTGATATCGGAAAATCAAAAGGCAAAGTTGAATTTAGAAATGTTTGGTTTGCATATAATGATGAAGATTGGATTTTAAAAAATGTTTCTTTCACAATTAATCCCGGCAAAGCAATTGCAATTGTTGGCCACACTGGAGCAGGCAAAACAACAATAATAAATCTTTTAAACCGGATGTATGAAATTCAAAAGGGAGAAATTTTAATTGACGATGTAAATATTAAAAATATATCGCTAGATAATTTGAGAAATAATATTGGCATTGTAATGCAAGATGTATTTTTATTTTCGGGAGATGTAAAATCAAATATTAATTTGGGAAACGAAAATATTTCAGAAGAAGTTGTTAAAAAATCTGCTGAAATGGTTGGGGTAAAAAAATTTATTGATTCTTTAAATGGTGGATTTTACGGAGAAGTTAAAGAGCGTGGTGCAACTTTTTCGGTTGGACAAAAACAATTAATTTCATTTGCGCGAACACTTGCTTTTAATCCACAAATTTTAGTTTTAGATGAAGCAACTTCAAGTGTTGATACCGAAACAGAAAGTTTAATTCAAAAAGCAATTTTAAAATTATTACAAAATAGAACTTCACTAGTAATTGCTCATCGACTTTCAACAATTCAAAGGGCTGATAAAATAATTGTGATGCACAAAGGAGAAATTAGAGAATCAGGAACTCATAAAGAATTAATTTTAAATGAAGGAATTTATTACAAACTTTATAAACTACAATATAAAGAACAAGAAGTACCAGTTTTAACACAGTGAAATCTAAACTAAAAAAAATACACATCTTAACTCTCGGTTGCGCAAAAAATACTGTTGATTCAGAATTTTTAGATGCACAATTAAGAGCAAATCAATTTACAGTTACCGAAAATATAATTGGCGCCGACCTTTGCATAATTAACACATGCGGTTTTATTGAATCTGCAAAAGAGCAATCGATAAATACAATTTTGGAAACTATTCAACAAAAAAAAAAGGGGAAAACTAAAAGAACTTTTTGTAATGGGATGTTTATCCGAAAGATATTTGCCAGAATTGAAAAAAAATATTCCTGAAGTGGATGAATATTTTGGCTCAAATAATATTCCTCAAATTCTAAAAAAAATTGGTGGGGAATTTAAACATAATCTTATTGGAGAGCGTCAAATATCAACTCCAAATAATTTTGCTTATTTAAAAATATCTGAAGGATGTGATAATCCATGTTCATTTTGCGCAATCCCGATTATGAGAGGTCTTCATAAATCAAAACCAATTGAGCAAGTGATGAATGAAGTTATAAATCTTTCTAAAAAAAACATTAAAGAATTAATTGTGATTGCACAAGACACAACTTATTACGGCTTGGATTTATACGGAAAACGAGAATTGGCATCTCTTTTAAAATCACTTTCGGTTGTTGATGGGATTGAATGGATAAGGTTGATGTACGCATTTCCTTCAAAATTCCCAATTGAAGTTTTGGATGTGATTTCGGATTCCGAAAAAATTTGTAAATATATTGATATTCCCGTTCAACACGCATCTGATAATGTTTTAAAATCAATGAGACGAGGAATTACACGGCGCGCATTAACTGAACTGCTTCATAAAATCAGAAATAAAATTCCAGAAATTGCATTACGAACAACTTTAATTGTAGGTTATCCAAATGAAACTGAAAAAGACTTTGAAGAGTTAATCAACTTTGTAAAAGAAATTGAATTTGACAGACTTGGAATATTTACATATTCGCAAGAAGAAAATACTTTTGCTTATGAACTTGGAGATCCAATACCGCAAAAAATAAAAGAAGAGCGCCAGCAAATAATAATGGATTTACAAAGAGAAATTTCATTTAAAAGAAATATTTCTAGAATTGGAAAAACCAAAAAAGTTTTAATTGAAAAAGAAGATGGCCAAAATTTAATTGGGCGAACAGAATGGGATGCGCCTGAAATTGATAATGAAATTATTTTTACAAAAAATAAAAATTTAAAAATTGGCGACTTTACCAAAGTTAAAATAACCGATGCTTTAGAATATGATTTATTTGGAGAATCGGTTGTATAAAGTCAATCTAAATTGTAATTTATAAAATGATTTTTAACTTCCAGAAAAAATATTTAATTCTTTTTTTTGTTTTTCAATTTGGTTTTGCACAGGAATATTACAATAAGGGAGAAACAGATTCTCCAAAATTTGAGAAGCGTTTACTTGGGTTTTTTATACCCGACTCAAATTATGGAAAGTTAGATATTTACTTAAACTTATTTACAAACACACTACATTTTGAGAAACAGAGCGAAAAATATTTTGCTCAAGTTGAAATAAATATTTTAATTAAAAAAGAAGATAAAACAGTATTTCTCGAAAAATCTTGGAATGAGAATTTTATTGTCAACTCTTACAACGAAACATTTAAATTAAATTTAGGCAAATTATTACAACGCTCTTTCCACTTACCACTAGAAAATTATTTTATCAAAATTAGTATTAAATATTTTTCTACAAAAAAAATTACATCCGAAGAAATATTTTTTAATGATTTAAATAAAAGCAAATATAAAGAGCTTAAATTTAGTTCAGTCTTAATGTTAAAAAACTTTTCTAACTTAAAAACTGGATCATCCTTAATCCCAAACCTTACAAATATAATTGAAGAAGGAAGAGATACTTTAAAAATATTTTATGAGCTTTACAATTATAAAAAACTTTTAAATGATTCAATAAATTTAAAATATTTATTTGTAACTCCAGTGAGCGATACATTTATAATTAAAAATAAAATGATTGAAGCAAAAAAATCAAATCAAATTATTGAAGAACTTTATGTTAAAAAAATAATGTTGGGGAATTCAAAATTATTAATAATTGCAACTCCAACATCTGATAAAAATAATTTTAGCTCAACAACTTTGGAAGTTAATTCAAGAATTGGAAATGAATTAATTGAAATTAAAGATTTGGATATTGCAATTCAGCAAACAAAATATATCGCAAAAGAAAAAGAATTTAAAGAACTGACAGAAGCAAAATCAATTGAAGATAAAAAGGAATTGTTTAATAAATTTTGGAAAAAGCGGGACGAGACGCCCGACTCTGATATGAATGAATATTTTGCGGAATATTATAAAAGAGTAGAATATTCAAATAAAAGATTTTCGCATTTTATCGATGGCTGGAAAACTGATATGGGAATGGTTTTTATAATTTTAGGTCCTCCAAATAATATTGAGAGGCATCCTTTTGAATTAAATACAAAACCATATGAAGTTTGGCAATATTATATTTACAATCGGCAATTAATATTTACTGATGATAGCGGATTCGGAGATTATAGACTTACAACTCCGATTTGGGATTTAATACATCGAATTATTAAATAAATAATTGTGCGATTTATTGTAATAATTTTTTTTTTATTATTACCAGATATATTTTTATCTCAAAGTAACTTAAACTACACTTTAAAAAATATTACAATATCAGGGAACAAAATTCTAGATTCACAAAAAGCTAATGAGCTAATATTAGTAAAGCAAAACGATAAAATAAATCAAAACGAAGTTGAAAGAGGGATTGAAAATATATTAAACTGGTACGATGAAAATGGTTTTCCTTATGCCGAAATAGAAATAGAAAATCTTGAAATTGACTCATCAAAAAAATTAATAAACTTATCGTTAAAAATTATTGAAGGCAACGTGACTACAATAAATAATATTTTAATAAGAGGAAATAAAACCACATCGAACAAAATTATTTTACGTGAAGCTGAAAATATATTACATCAAACTTATAAATTATCTGAAGTTCAAAAATATAAAAAACGTATTGAACGAATTGGATTATTCAAATCTGTAAGTGAGCCTGAATTAAAATTGCAGGATTCAAATACAGTATTATTTTTGCAAGTTGAAGAATTAAATTACAATACATTTAATGGGATTGCGGGCTACACACCAACAAGTGATAACAAAGGTACTTTGACCGGAATTATGAAAATTTATTTTAGAAATATTGCCGGAACAGGTCGCAAGCTTTTTATTGACTGGGAAAAAGAAAATGTTAATTCACATAATTATCTGCTAAAATATACTGAACCATGGTTTTTAAATTATAATTTTGATTTAAATATTGGTTTGCGACAAAAGAAGTTTGAAGAAATTTTTACTTTATTTTCATACGATTTAACTGGAAATTATAATTTGACTGAAAATGTTTCATTGGGAATATCATATTTCAATTCCCAAACAAATCCACAGGAAATTCAAAAAAGTAATATTCCATTTTCAACTGAATCGCTTATTGGAGGTATAATAAGTTTTGATTCAAGAGATAATATTAGAAATTTTAAAAATGGATCATATCTTACAACTAGCATATTAAATGGAAATAAAAAAAATAAAATAAATGATTCATCTTCAACAGTTAAAATATCAAAAACCAATTTGCGTTTTGAAAATGTTTATCCAACATCTACAGAAAATGGATTTTATAATTTATTTTCATTCAACTCTGTAAACGGAAGTGAACTTGAAATTAGTGACCAAACCCCACTTGGAGGCACAACAACTCTAAGAGGGTATAGGGAAAATGAATTTTATGCAACTACAACTACTTTTCTTCAGTCGGAATTTAGATATTATACAGGAATTACTTCTCAACTTTATGGATTTTTTGATTTGGGAATGTTTTGGAATCAAAATTTGAGAAATAAATTAATTTCAAGTAAAAAAGAAAAAGAACTTTTATTTGGTTACGGAGCTGGTGTAAGATTGCAAACAGGAGATTGGCTAATTAGTTTTACAATTGGTTTTGGAAAAGAAGATAGTTTTTCAGAAGGTAAAATACATATAGGATTTCAAAATGAATTTTAAATCAATCAAAGCATTTTTTATTATAATTCGTCCGATAAATATTGTAATTACTTTTTTTGTGATTGCTACTGGAATTATTTTATCGAGTGAAAACACAATCGAGTGGAGTAAAATTTTAATTGCAAGTTTATGCGGAGCATCAGTTGCAGCAGCGGGAATGATTATTAATGATATTTGCGATCAAGCAATTGATAAAATAAATAGGCCAACAAGAGTACTCCCCAGTGGAATGATTACAGAAAAAAAAGCAAATATTTGGTTTATTAGTTTAAATATTTTTGCTTTAATTTTAGTTTTAAATTTGCCACTACATTCTCAAGCAATTGTATTTAGTGCAATATTTTTGATTTATTTCTATAGTGTGAATTTAAAAAAAACTGTTCTGCTTGGTAATATTACAGTTGCAGGTTCAGCTGGACTTGCATTTATTTTTAGTGGATCAGTTGTTGGTAATTATGATAAAATATTTTTGCCAGCAATTTTTGCTTTCTTAATTAATTTTGCGCGAGAAGTTGTAAAAGACTTAGAGGATGTTGAAGGAGATAAAAAAGAAAATGCAAAAACTTTCCCAATTGTTTATGGAATGCGAGCAACTCAAATATTAGCAACTATAATTTTATTTCTACTTTTTTATTCAACTTTGAAACTAATAAAAAATGAGTCCTCAATAATTTACATTTCTTTTTTGATTTATCTCCCTGTAATTGTATCAATTTATTTTATGTGGAATTCTAAAATTAAAAATAATTTGAGGATAACAAGTTTAATATTAAAATTTACAATGATTGCCGGATTAGTAATAATATTTATGTTATGAATTTAAATTTCGAAAAGAAATTTTGGAAATCTGGATATATAAATATTTGCGGTGTTGATGAAGCTGGGCGGGGACCACTTGCAGGACCAGTTGTTGCCGCAGCTGTTTTGTACAATAAAAAAAGTTTGACTTCTTCTTTCAACAAAAGCGTTAATGATTCAAAAAAAGTTTCAGAAAAAAATAGATTAATATTATTTGAACATATTATGAATTCAGCAGATTCAGTTGGAGTTGGCATTGTTGATCAAAAAATTATTGATAAAATAAATATTTTAGAAGCAACCAAACTTGCAATTAAAAATGCCCTTCAAAAATTAAAAATTGAACCTGAAATTGTTTTAGTTGATGGAAACTTTTATTCGCATCCAAAATATAAAGTTATGAATGTTGTAAAAGGAGATGCTCGTTCTTATATTATTGCATGCGCATCAATTATTGCAAAAGTTACTCGAGATAAAATTATGATCGAGAACGATAAAAAATTTCCAGTTTTTGGCTTTCAAAAACATAAAGGATATGGAACTGCTAATCATATAAATGCAATTAAAAACTATGGTTTATCTCCACTTCATAGAAAAAGTTTTAAAATTCGGGAGTTAAATGTCTGAAGTTAATACTGCGCCAATTTTAATACCAAATTGCTCGGTTTTAGTTTGCAAAATATCGGGCGAGATTAAAGATGAATCCCTTCAATTTTTAATTGCAACTTTAAAATCAAGAGTTGAAAAACATAATGGCAATCTTCAATTAAACGAATCAAATAAATATTTAGTTTATTTTAATGAAGCTGCTTCATCTGTAAATTGCGCAATTAATATTCAAGAAACGCTCTTAAGTTATAATCTAAATATAAAAAGTGATAAACAAATTAATCTTCAAATCGGAATTCATTACGGCGAAATTTTTATTTCAAATAATATTCTTCAGGGTGAAGTTGTAGATATTGCAGATGATATTTCAACAATTACTCCGATAAAAAATATTTACGTTTCAAAAGAAGTTTTTAATAGAACAAGAATCAGACTTTTAGTTACAATGAAGCCACTTGGTTTAAAAGAATTAACTTCAACAAAAATTTCAAAAGAAGTATATAAAGTTGATTGGGAAACAATTGAAATTAATCTTTCAAAATCATTAGGACGAATTCCAAATGAATTAAGTCACAAATCAAAAGACAATTCTCCATACGAAGCTAAAAAAGAGACAAATAAATTTATGCTCTTTTTAATATTGGGATTAATTATTGCAACTTTGTTGTATATGCGCTACCAAAGATGGATTTAAAGAAATCTGCCAATAAAAAATTAAATTTTCAAAAGGGAGATCTTGGCGAAAAAAAAGCAATTCATTTTTTAAAACAAAAAGGGTTTTCAATTTTAGATGAGCATTTTTATTTTCAACATGGCGAAATTGATATTGTTGCTCGTGATAAAAATGAATTAGTTTTTGTTGAAGTAAAATATAGAAAACAAAAAAATTTTGGATCACCCGAAGAATCTATTACTGAAAAAAAACAAACTATATTACGCCGAACTGCCGAAGGATATTTATATAAAAAAAATTTAACCGATGTTGCTTGCAGATTTGATGTTGTTTCAATTTTAGAAAATAAAAATAAATCCACACTTCATTATTTTAAAAATGCATTTTAAAAATAAATTATGAACGCTTTTCCATTTTTACTTTTAGCGTTACTGGTTATGGCAATCGCCTATCGTTATTACAGCGCATTTATTGCCGCAAAAGTTTTAGCACTTGACGATTCAATTCAAACTCCCGCACATCGTTTAAATGACGGAACAAATTATCATCCAACAAATAAATGGGTTTTATTCGGCCATCATTTTGCAGCAATTTCAGGAGCAGGCCCATTAATCGGACCAGTTCTCGCGATTCAATTTGGTTTTTTACCGGGATTTTTATGGCTTTTAATTGGCGTGGTAATTGGTGGAGCAGTTCACGATTTTATCACACTCGGTTTTTCAATTCGTCATGATGGAAAATCTTTAGCCGAAATTGCAAGACGAGAAATTAGTCCAATTTCCGGAATTGTTGGATCGATTGCAGTTATAATAATTGTAATTGTTGCTCTTGCTGGACTCGGATTTGCTGTTGTTAATGCCTTGTACGAAAGCGCTTGGGGAACTTTTACAATTGCAATGACAATCCCACTTGCTCTTTTTGTCGGACTTTATATGTACAAAATCCGAAAAGGAAAAATTACCGAAGCAAGCATAATTGGTGTAATTGGAGTTTTTCTTTCAGTTTATTTTGGTGGGATGATTGCTGAATCAAGTTGGGCCCAATATTTTACCTTCTCAAAAAATGGAATAATTATTTTAATGGCGATTTATGGTTTTGTAGCTTCAGTTTTACCTGTGTGGTTACTTTTGTGTCCAAGAGATTATTTAAGTTCGTACATGAAAATCGGAACAATTGCATTTTTAGTTTTTGCAGTTTTTATTGTAATGCCAGAATTGAAAATTGAAATGGTTACTGATTTTGTAAATGGAGGTGGCCCAATAATTCCCGGAAAAATTTATCCATTTGTTTTTATCACAATTGCATGCGGTGCAATTTCTGGTTTCCACTCGCTTGTTTCGAGCGGCACAACTCCAAAAATGATTAATAAAGAATCTGATGCAAGATTTATTGGTTACGGCGCAATGCTGATGGAAGGATTAGTTGGAATAATTGCGCTAATTGCAGCCGGCTCACTTTTCCCGGCAGATTATTTTGCAATAAATGTTTCGCCAGAAAAATTTGCATCTCTCGGAATGAATACCGTCATGCTCGAACAATTATCTCAACAAGTTGGAGAAGATTTAGCTGGCCGAACAGGTGGTGCAGTTTCTTTAGCAGTTGGTTTCGCGCAAATTTTTGCAGGAGTTCCAGGTCTTCAAAGTTTACTTGCTTATTGGTATCACTTTGCAATTATGTTTGAGGCACTTTTTATTTTAACCACAATTGATACCGGAACAAGAGTTGCAAGATTTTTATTACAAGAATTTATCGGGAAAATTTATAAGCCATTTGAAAAAACTGATTGGATGCCCGGAACAATTATTTCAACTTTATTAATTGTTCTTGCTTGGGGATATTTTATTTGGACTGGAAGTATTTCAACAATTTGGCCAATGTTTGGAGTTGCAAATCAATTACTAGCTAGCGTTGCGCTTTGTGTTGCAACCGTTGCTTTAAAAAATAGAGGCAAAACAAGATATATTTGGGTTACTGGAATTCCATTTTTATTTGTTTCGGTTACAACTTTAATTGCCGGTTATTTAAATATTGCTGATAATTTTTTACCTTTAACAGAGATTCCTGAAAAAGCATTTCAAGGTTATCTAAATTCAACTTTAACAGGAATAATTATGATTTGCGCAGTTATAATAATTATTGACGCAATAAGAGTTTGGAATAAAAAATGAATCTAAAAGAAAAAAAATGCCTTCCTTGCGAAGGAGGAGTAAAACCATTTTCAATTGATGAAGCAAATAATTATATCAAATTTGTTAGTGGATGGAATTTGGTTGGCGTAAAAATTGAAAAGGAATTTATCTTTAAAGATTTTTTAAGCGCAATTGAATTTGTAAATAAATCTGCACAAGTGGCTGAAACAGAAGGGCATCATCCAGATATTTTAATTTACTCCTGGAATAAAGTTAAAATAATTATTTGGACACACGCAATTGGTGGCTTAAGCGAAAATGATTTTATTTTAGCTGCAAAATTAGACGAGATAAAATAAATAATTAATACATTCCATTCTTAATTTCTTGTTCTGTTAATGCTATAACTCAATCAAACGGATATTTATTTTCTCTCCGTTTTCATACTCTTCCAAATATATCCGGCAAAAATTGCGCCAGAAATTGGAGCAAAAATATAAATCCAAAGTTGATTTGTGTTGCCCGTAAAAATTGCCGGTGAAATTGATCTTGCGGGATTCATTGAAGCGCCACTAATTGGTCCACCAAAAATTGCTTCCAAACAAATTGTTGAACCAATTGCAATTGCTGCAAACATGCTGATTTCTTTTGAACTTTGAGTAACATTTAAAATTACAGTCAGTAAAAAAAATGTCAAAATAAATTCAAATATAAAAGATTGTAATAAACTTCCTGTTGGTAAAGTTGCACCGAGATTTATATTTTCGGGAAAGAGAAATTTTAAAATAAAAGTGGCCATAAACGCACCCAAAAGTTGAGAAGTTAAATATGGAA
The DNA here is from genome assembly GCA_027622375.1 of Bacteroidota bacterium. Classification (GTDB taxonomy): domain Bacteria; phylum Bacteroidota; class Ignavibacteria; order UBA10030; family UBA8401; genus SXSI01. Next base: position 32,091 of record JAQCAB010000001.1, on the reverse strand, counting down.
TTACTTCTTTAAAATTTAAAAGTTTTGTTAACCATAAAGTAATTGTAACTGCCGGGTTAAAATGAGCACCCGAAATATTTCCAAACGTAAAGACCATTACGAGAATAACCAATCCAAAACTTAATGCAATTCCTAAATTACCAATTGCGCCATTTGTTTGTTCGTTAATAATTATTGCCCCTGTTCCGCAAAAAACAAGCGCAAATGTTCCGATTAATTCTGCTAAATATTTTTTCATATTTTATTTATTTGATCTGAAGTTAATTAATTTTTTAATCACAATTATTTTGTTTTCACTTTTTAATAAATCTGAAGACATTTTGAAAGTTAGTAAAAAAAAATTAGTAACACTAAAAGTTTGAAAAACAATAACCATTTTGTATTTTAATAAAACATAATCCTGACAATCTTGTTGTCGGGATTTTCTATATATAAAAAAGTTATTCAGTGCCAAAAAGAACAGATCTTGAGTCGATTTTAATAATAGGAAGTGGGCCAATTGTAATTGGCCAGGGATGCGAATTTGATTATTCGGGAACTCAAGCTTGCAAAGTTTTAAGGGAAGAGGGTTATCGTGTAATTTTAATCAATAGTAATCCGGCAACAATAATGACAGATCCCGAACTTGCAGACGCAACTTATATTGAACCAATCACATCTGAATTTGTTGAACTAATAATCCAAAAAGAGAAACCAAATGCAATTTTACCAACAATGGGAGGTCAAGTTGCTTTAAATGTTGCAGTTGAATTAGCCGAAAAAGGAATTTTAAAAAAATATAATGTTGAATTAATCGGCGCTGATTTAAAAGCAATTAAAAAAGCGGAGGATCGAGAATTATTCCAAAAAACAATGCGCAAAATCGGACTCGAAATGCCACGTGGCGGTTTTGTTCATAATGTTGATGAAGCGCTAAAAATTGTTGATGCAATCGGATTCCCAATTATTATTCGTCCCTCTTTTACTCTCGGTGGAACTGGTGGCGGAATTGCATACAATATTGAAGAATTTAAAAATATAGTTGAGCATGGATTAAACAATAGTCCCATTCATGAAGTTTTGGTTGAGCAATCAATTATTGGTTGGAAGGAATTTGAACTTGAAGTAATGCGAGATAAAAAAGATAATGTTGTAATTATCTGCTCGATTGAAAATTTTGATCCGATGGGAGTTCACACTGGCGACTCAATCACAGTTGCACCTGCGCAAACTTTGACTGATAAAGAATATCAATTTATGCGAGATGCTGCAATAAAAGTTATTCGTGCAATTGGTGTTGATACAGGTGGATCGAATGTTCAATTTGCAATAAATCCTGAAAATGGGAAAATGTTTGTGATTGAAATGAATCCAAGAGTATCAAGAAGTTCTGCGCTTGCTTCAAAAGCAACTGGATTCCCAATTGCAAAAATTGCCGCAAAACTTGCTGTTGGATTTACACTTGATGAAATCCCAAATGATATTACAAAATTAACTCCAGCATCTTTCGAGCCAACAATTGATTACACGGTGGTAAAAATTCCACGTTGGGATTTTGAAAAATTTAAAGGTGTTGATGAAACTCTTGGGATTCAAATGAAGTCAGTTGGAGAAGCAATGTCTTTTGGGAGAACTTTTAAAGAAGCATTGCAAAAAGCACTTCGTTCGATGGAGCAAGGTCGATTTGGAATTGGTGCTGATGGAAAAGATATTTTTGAAATTGATAAATTATCTGAAGAAGAAAAAAAAGATTGGATTTTAAAAATCCGAAAATTACTTAGTCAACCAAAATCTAAAAATATATTTTATTTAAGATTAGCTTTTTTACTAGAAATTGATATTGAAGAATTATTTCAATTAACAAAAATTGACAGATGGTTTTTATTTAATATAAAACAAATTGTTGATCTTGAATTAGAATTAAGAAAATTTAAAAATTCAGATTTATCAAAAATACCAATTGATATATTTTATAAATCCAAACAATTTGGATTTTCGGATAAACAACTTTCATATTTATGGAATAAAACTGAAAAAGAAGTTCGCAAAGCGAGGATACAAAAAAAAATAATTCCTGTTTATAAAACTGTTGATACTTGCGCGGCAGAATTTTTAGCAACAACGCCATATCATTATTCAACTTATGAAACTGAAAATGAATCTATTGTATCAAAAAATAAAAAAGTAATTATACTTGGTGGTGGGCCAAACAGAATTGGACAGGGAATTGAATTTGATTATTGCTGCGTTCACGGAGTTTATGCCTTGCGCGAAGAGGGGTACGAAACAATTATGATTAATTGCAATCCCGAAACAGTTTCAACCGATTATGATACAACTGATAAATTATATTTTGAACCTTTAACTTTTGAAGATGTTTTAAATATTTGCGAGCACGAAAAACCTGATGGTGTAATTGTTTCTTTTGGTGGGCAAACTCCATTAAAACTTGCACATGCTCTTGAAGAATCAGGAATAAAAATTTTAGGAACGTCCACCGATGGAATTGATTTAGCAGAAGATCGCGAAAGATTTGGAGCACTTCTTAAAAAAGAAAAAATAAATCATCCTCCATTCGGTTCAGCTTCAAATGTAAATGATGCAGTAAATATTGCAGAAAATATTGGATATCCTGTTTTACTAAGGCCATCTTATGTTCTGGGCGGAAGGGCAATGCAAATTTGTTATAGTAGTAAATCTGTAAAAGAATACATGATTAAAGCAGTTGATGTCTCAAATAAAAAACCAGTTTTGATAGATAAATTTTTGGAAAACGCAAGTGAATTTGATGTTGATGCTGTTTGTGATGGAACTGATGTTTTAATTGGTGGAGTGATGGAACATATTGAGGAAGCAGGAATTCACTCGGGAGATAGTTCATGTGCGCTACCACCATATATTATTGGGAATAAAAAAATTGAAGAATTAATTGAGATAACTAAAAAACTTGCAAAAGCAATTAATGTAATTGGTTTATTAAATATCCAGTTTGCCCTTAAAGATAATATTTTTTATGTATTGGAAGTTAATCCACGCGCTTCACGAACTGTTCCATTTGTAAGTAAAACAACTGGAATCCCACTTGCTAAAATTGCTGCAAAAGTAATGGTCGGAAAAAGTTTAAAATCTCTTGGTGTTGCAGATTTTGATTTCAGAAAAATAAAACACATTGCAATTAAAGAAGCAGTGTTTCCATTTTCAAAATTTCCAAAAGTTAAAATGTTTCTCGGTCCCGAAATGAGATCAACTGGAGAAGTTATGGGAATTTCAAATTCATTTGGAGAATCAATTGCAAAAGGAAATTTAAGTGCAGGTAATCCGTTACCAAAATCAGGAATAGTTTTTATCAGTGTAAATGATAATGATAAAAATCAAAAAATTTTAGAAATCGCAAATAATTTTTTGAAATTGGGATTTTCAATTATCGCAACTCTCGGCACATCTAAATTTTTTAAGGAAAATAATATCCCTTGCGAATTTATTTATCGTGTAAATGAGGGCCGACCAAATATTGTAGATAGAATAAAAAATGGGGAAGTTAAATTAGTAATCAATACTCCTTTGGGAGAAGCATCACGTTATGATGAATATGCAATTGGTTGGGCAGCAGTCCAAAATAAAATTGGATTTATAACAACAATTTCTGCTGCCGCAAGTGCTGTTAAAGGGATTGAACATATTTTAAATCGTAAGTTTTCAATCAAAAGTTTGCAAGAATATTTAAATTAAATTTTGATATTTGAATTATTGCATTATTCTATTCCATGTCGTAAATTAGTGGACTTATAGCGTATAGTTAGACATTTACTTTAAATGGAATAGGATTAGTACATATTTTGAAAAAACTGATTTATCAAATAATATTAGTATTATTATTTTGGAATTTTAGCCACTCGCAAATTTCCGACAATTCAATTCAAGAGGAACAGGATTACGCATTTGCATATGGATTGCATCAGGATAAACTTTATCAACTTGCGGTTGATCAATTAAAATATTTTGTAGAAAAATATCCATCATCATTAAAACAAGCTGATGCATTATTTTTACTTGGCGAATCTTATTTAAATACATTTGATACAACTCAAGCAATAAGAAGATTTGAGTCGATTGATGCAAAGTTTCCGAATAGAGAAGTTCATTCGCATTCGTTATTTAAGCTTGGAGAAATAAATTATAGTTTAAATAAATTTCAAAATGCTGCAAAATATTTTACAAGAGTTTTAAATGAATATCCTCAAAGTAAATTAATTGGGTCTGCTTCATATTGGGGAGCAGAAAGTTTTTATCAAAATAATGATTTTACAAATGCTCTTAAAAATTATTTTATAAGCGCAGATAGTATTAAAAGACATTCACTTTCGCACTACGCGTTTTATTCAATTGGATGGTTGTTGGAAAAAGAGGGTTCGTTCGAGGCATCAATAAATCGATTTAATTTATATTTAACTGAATTTAAAAACGATCAATCTAAAAAAGAATTAACACAAAAAGTCCAGCTTCATATTGGCGAAAATTTATATTCGTTACATAAATATCAAGATGTCCTAAATCATTTTAATAAAACAGAAATAGATACAACAAATAATTCATCACTGGCGGGAAGTATTTTATTTTTACAAGCAAGCTCACAACTTGTGTTGGGTAATTATAATGAAGCTCGAAATTATTTTTTAATTTTAGAAAAAAAATATCCAAATCATGAATTTACAAATAAAGCAAGATACACTTATGCTGCAAGTTTTATACAAACAAAAGAATATGATGAAGCGATAAAGCATTTGGAAATAATTTCAAGACAAAATTCTCAGTATTCAGTTGAATCAATGTATCGAATGGCATACACATATCGGACTATTGATAAAAAAGCTGAAGCAATTTCAGTTTTACAAAAATTAGTTCAAAGTAATCCAAATCATGAATTTGCGGATGATGCTTTATTTGATTCAGGAGAATTATTATTTGAATTAAAAAATTACACTGAATCATATAATGCATTTAACTTGGTTGTAACAAAATATCAATCCACAAAATTAAAACCATACGCATTTAAGATGATGGGCGAAATTAAGCTAGTTGAAAAAAAATATAATGAAGCTGAAAAATTATTTGGAAAAGTTTTAACCGAACCAAACTTAAATGATACTTTAAAATCTGAAGCTTTATTCCAGCGAGGATGGAGTTGTTACAAAGCTAAAATGTACAATGAGGCATTAAATTATTTTTCAGATTACTTGATATTGTATAAATCATTTAAATATTATAGCGAATCAATATTCTGGATTAGCGAAACTTATTTTGCGCTCGAAAAATATTCAAATGCTGAAAAAAATTATAAAGAATTTATTAATAACACATCAAACAACGCAAGATTGCCAAATGCAATTCACGGACTTGGATGGGCGCAGTATAATCAAAAACAATATTTAAATAGCGCACAAATTTTTAGAGAATTTTTAGCAAAATTTCCAAATCATGAACTTGCTTACGATTCACAATTGCGATTGGGTGATGCGTTTTATTATTCAAAAAAATATTCCGAATCGGTTACAACTTTCAATGATTTATTAAAAAAATATCCTCGTGAAAAAGAAAATGATTATGCAACTCATCAACTTGCACAATCATATTACAAAGTCGGGAATATGAATAAAGCAATACAAGTGTTTGATAATTTGTCTGAAAGTTTTTCAAAATCAGAATATGCTGATGATGCAATTTATACCAAAGGTTGGATTTACTTCCGCGAAAAAAAATATAATAATGCAATTTCTACTTTCACTAAATTAATTGAAACTTTTCCGCAAAGCACACTTCTCCCACGAGTTTATTACAGTATTGCCGATGCATATTATAACAACGCTGAGTACGAAAAAGCAATTCAAGCTTATTCTGAAGTGATTATAAAATTTTCGGAAAATGAATTTATACCATATGCATTTAGAGGAATTGTTTATTGTTACGTCTTACTCGAAAAACCTTTAGAAAGTATAAATTTAATTGATTCTTATATTTCAAAGCATCCAAAATCAGATATTGCAGACGACTTGCTTTTACAAAAAAGTGAATTACTTTTTACGAATGACAAAGTAACCGAATCAATTTCAACTTTAAATCAACTTTTAACAAATTATCCAAAAAGCAAAATTATTATCGATGCACAATTAAAATTAGCAAAATCATATAGAACAATTAATCAGCAGCAAAATGCAATTGGTATTTTAAAACCACTTTCAGAAAAAAATCGTTCACAAGAATATTTACCAAGAATTTTATTGGAATTAGGTTTAGCGCAAATTCAACTTGGAATGAAACCAGAAGCGCAAAACTCTTTAAGTAGAATTGAAAAAGAATTTCCAAAATCTTTTGAAGCTCAAGAATCTTCTTATGAGCAAGCAATTATTTTGCAATTAATGAGAAAAGAAAATGATGCGTTGCAAAAATTTGAACAGACAATTTCACAATATCCAAAAAGTATTGCTGCTGATAAATCAAGACTTTCGCTCGCAAAAATTTTTAATGATAAAAAAGATTTTAATAAAGCATTGGAATTATTTAAAACTGTTGCACAGTCTCATACAGACGAGCTTGGCGCAGAAGCGCAGTTTTCAATTGGCTTTATTCATCAATCAAAAAATCCACCAAATTTTGAAGAAGCAATACTTTCATATATGCGTGTAAGATATGTTTATCCTGCAGCGGGAAGTTGGATTGCACGATCTTATTTTCAATTAGGCGAATGCTACGAAAAAACTAAGCAAAAATTAAAAGCGCGAGAAGCATATAATTTTGTTTTAAAACAAACAACAGAATATGGTTTAATAACTGAAGCAAAAAGAAGATTAAAAGATTTGGAGCAATTATAATGCAAAAAATAATTTTTGTCTTTTTAATTTTTATAAATTTTATTTCCGCACAGGATAAAATAGTTCCATCTCATAAAAGTGAAAACGAAGTCGCAATCGAAGACACGACAATGCCAAAACTTGAAAACCCCGAATTTGTAATTACAAAGGAAGAATATTTAACTCCGCAATTATTTGAGCGTCAATTAACTGATGAAGAAAAAATTTATAGTGTTCAACAAAAACAGTTTACAAATTTGCCAAATACCGAACAGCAAAAAAAATCTCTTTATTTTTTAAAACGCGAACATGAAGTTATGAGTGGAAAAGTTTTATTTTCTTTTGGAAATTATTCAACACCTGTTCTTGAAGGTTGGTTTGGGAAAAATTACGAGTCATCAGGAATTTTATTTCATGGATTGTTGTACCAATCTAAAGGTCACACAGCAAATGCGGAAAAGCAAAAAGGGAATATTGAATTAGGTGGAAATATTTCTCTTCTCGATTTTGAAAATAATTTACAATTTTTACAAAAATCACGCGCGCAATTAAGACTCGGAATATCAACCGATAATTATGGATTATATGGATCACTTGATTCAACAAAAAAACGATCAGTTACTAAATTTGATTTGATTGGAAATCTTTTACAATCAGAATATTCACCAAGTTGGCTCGAGAATCCACTTTCGTATCAGCTTCAAATTGGATTTAATGCTTTAAGTTTAAGTGATTACGATAAACTTGATGAAAATAAATTTTCTATAAATTTAAATTCAACTACCGAAATTAATTCCGTTTTGTATCAACTTAATACTCAATATCAATCGGTATTATTAAATGCTGGGCATCAATCTTATTATTTTAAAACAGGATTAAATATTGATTATAGATTGAACAGTTTGACAAATACATCAATGCAATTTTATCAAACTTATTATCGTGGTTCAAAAGAAAATTCAAATTCCCAATTTGGAACAAACATCAAATTAACTTATCAATATTCAAATCCATTGCAACTAAGTTTTAATTTGGTTCGTGATGTAAAAAAATTAACCATTCAAGATTATTTAGAAGTAAACCCATTTGTTTCAACTTTATCTGATTTAAATCAAATGGCAATTCCTTATCAAATTTCATTAAGTGGGATTTATACTTTTTCAGATAAATTACAATTCAGTTCTGATTTTATTTTTAGAAGTATTGAAAATAGACCAATTTTTAAATCGGATTCTACAAAAATGTTTAATGTAGATTACGTTGATACCAAGGATTTGATAATTTCAATATCTCTTAATTATCAAAATGATTTTAAACATAATTTAAATATTACAGGAAAATATAATCAGCAAGTTGACTCAGATGATCTCCTTCCGTATGTTTCGGTAATTGAATTAATTGGAAAATATCAAATACCGATATTTGAGAATTTAAATAGTTCGATTGATTTAATTTATGCAACACCACGTAGTTTTGGTTTTGAAAATAATGATGGAAAAAGTGAAAATATTTTTAAATTATCGAGCAGTATCGATTACAAAGTGTTAAATAATTTAACAGCCATTTTGAAAATTGAAAATTTACTAAATAAACGATATAATAGTTGGAAAGGTTTTAGCGAGCCGGGAATTTTTATTTCACTTGGCGCTAATTATCGTTGGTAAAATAATTAAAGGAGAAGATTATGCCAAATTTAAATTTAAAAGGAACACCTGCTCCAAGACCACCTGTGCCAGGAGCAAAACCCGGAGCACCACCTGCCCAAGGAAAGAAAAAAATTCTTGGACTCCCTTTCCCGATTGCAATTAGTGTTGCAAGTGTTTTAGTATTAGGAATAATTGGACTAAGTTTATATCTCTTTGGAGTTTTTGATGAAGAGAAAAAACAATTTCCACAAATGCAATTTCCAGATTCAACCGCGCAAGCTGACACATTAGCAAAACCACAAGAGCCTGCAGTTGAATTAACTAGAGCTGGACAAAATAATAAACCTGCAGTAATTTCTGAAAAATCAAGAACCACCACACCAGATACACCAACAAAAAAAGCTCCACCTCCACCACCCCCACCACCAAGATCACTTTCTATGGGAATGGGAAATTATACAATTCAAATTTCATCTTGGAGTTCACAATTAAAAGCATCAGATCAAGTTGCATTATTTAATAATGCTGGCATCCCCGCATATTTAGAAAGATCAAAAAGTAAAGATGGAAGGTATAGAGTTTTTGTTGGAAAATATTCTTCAAAAAAAGAGGCACGACTTTATGCCGAAAAAATTGCTCCAACTTTAGAATCGGGTTATGCAGTTGTAAGAGTCAAATAAAAAATAATTTTAAGGTAAACTATGAATATGAATTTATACGATTTATTTATAAAAGGTGGGCTTGTAATGTGGCCAATTTTACTTTGCTCTATTATTGCAATGGCAGTAATAATTGAAAAGTATTTGGTGATTTCATTTGCAAGATATAATCCGAGTGATTTGCTCGCAAATATTAGATCTGCGTTAATGCGTGGAGATATTGATGACGCTGAAAAATCTGCTTCAAGTATAAAAAAACCAATTGCGAGAATTTTGGCAAAAGCAATTTCAAAATATAAATTGGGATTGCCTGCAATTCAGGAAGCAATTCACAACGGTGGAAGGGAAGAAGTTTTTCTATTAGAAAAAAGATTAAGTGTGCTTGCAAATATTTCTGGCATCGCGCCAATGTTGGGTTTTTTAGGAACCGTTACAGGAATGATTGCAGCTTTCCAAACAATTCAACAATTGGGTGGAAATGTAAGTCCTTCTGATTTAGCTTCAGGAATTTGGGTAGCAATGTTAACAACTGCTTTTGGTTTGATTGTTGGAATTCCAGCACTTGGATTTTATAATCATTTTGTAGATAGAGTTAATAGAATTGTTTTTGAAATGGAAAAAACAACTGAAGAGTTTATAGAAATAATTTTAAGTGGTTCAGAAAAAGTGGAAGTTGAAGAATCTCCAAAAGAATCTAAAACTTATTTTGATGATACTGAAAATAACTGATCTAATTCTATGAAACTTGAAGTCCGAAATAAAATAAATCCACATTTTAATTATTCCTCACTTTCAGATATTATAATGCAACTTTTAATTTTCTTTTTACTAGCATCAAGTTTTGTATCATTGCCAGGTGTAAATATAAGTTTACCAAAAGCAATTCAAGGTGAAGTTACTTCAGATCAACATGTGGTTATTGTTATCCAAAAAAATGGTGACTTGTATATAAATAGAACTCCAGTTACAAAAGAACAATTGGCACAAACTCTTGTACCGATTATTGATAAAGATAGAAATCAAACAATAATAATTTATTCTGATAAAGAAGTAAGTTTGCAACAAGCTGTTGAAGTAATTGATATTGCAAAAGGTGTTGGTGCAAAAAAATTTATGATTGCAACCGAACCGCAAGAGCAATCTTCAAATTAAAAAATGTATTCGCAAAAAATTTATACATCTTCGGGGTGGATTTCATCTTTAATAATTCACATTATTTTAATTTGGTTGATGTTGATTACACCATTTGATTTAAACTATAATATCCAAGAAACTATGGAATTAAGTTGGGGGCCAGTTAATGAAAGTTTAATAAATCAAAATATTCCACTAATGGAAGAATCAAGTGGAAAAAGCGGGAAAGCTCAAAAAGAAATTCAAGCAAGCAATATAATTAGTTTACCAAAAAGAAATTTTTCATTTAATGAAGATGAAAAAATAAAAACTCTTCCGAATTCAAAAAAAGAATCATCAGAGTTGAATCCTATTAACTCATCTCGAAAAGATATTTCCACTACTGATGATGAATTTACACCAATTGGAATTTCAAAAAGTAAAACTAAAGCCGAAGGTGAATCTGAAAATATTGGAACAAGTGGAATTATTTCAACACCATATAAAGGGGGAGTTTCATCTAAAAATGCTGCCGAAGTTGGATATAATATTGAGTGGAGCGGAAATATTAAACGGGCAATTTACAATAAAGTAATTCCAAAATTTCCTGAAAAAGTTAGTCAACAAGCACAAATTAAAATAATTTTAACTGTTGCCCCGGATGGAACTGTAAAATTTGCAAAACCTGTTCAAAAAGGAAATCCTAATTTAGAACAAACTTCTATTAACGCACTTCAATTTTGGGTATTTGAACCGCTTCAAAGTTCATTTCCCCAAAAAGATCAAACTTGTATAGTTACTTTTAATTTTGTTTTAAAGTAGGTTTTTTAAAAAAGAGAATATAAAACCCTATTTCGACTAAAGTAGTTAAAACTAACCCAATTACATTTCTATCAAAATATAAGCCAAACCCTTGCGGCTCAATAAATAAAATTGAAAAGTAAGTACAAATACTCCAAACAACCGAAAAAATTAATATAAAAAATGAAATTGAAACAAAGCCGGATGAAAAATTTTGCTTTTGGTATTGCGACACCCAAATAAATATTGCAGCAAATATATGTAGATAGAAAATTGTGAGAGGTATCATACAATTAAAAATAAAAAAATTGTGATTTATTTTATAGCTTTATTACAAAAATATTCGTTATTTAAGAAGTTAAACGATTAAATTAATTTAGAATTCAATAATATAAAAATAAAATGGCGCCAGTTACACCTGTAAGTAAAATTTGGATGGATGGAAAATTAGTAGATTGGAAAGATGCTAATATCCATATATTGTCGCATGTAGTCCATTATGGAACAAGTTGGTTCGAAGGGATTCGCTGTTATGCAACAAAAAAAGGGAGAGCTGTTTTAAGTTTGGATGATCATCTTTCGAGATTGTATAATTCTGCAAAAATTTACAGAGCCGAAATTCCATTTTCAAAAAAAGAATTGCACGATGCGATTTTAGAAACTATCCGTGCGAATGATTTACCTTGGTGTTACATTCGTCCAGTTGTTTATCGTGGATATGGTGGTGTTGGTGTAATTGCTGAAGATTGTCCGATAAATGTTTCGATAATAGTTTGGCAATGGGGAAAATATTTAGGCGCAGACGCTTTGGAAAAAGGAGTTGATGTTTGTGTTTCAAGTTGGACAAGATTTGCTCCAAACACAATGCCAGCTCTCGCAAAAGTTGGTGCAAATTATATGAATTCTCAACTTATCAAAATGGAAGCTTATGCAAATGGTTACAAAGAGGGAATTGCTTTAACATCGCAAGGATATGTTAGCGAAGGAAGTGGTGAAAATTTATTTTTAGTTCGCAATGGTGTAATTTACACTCCACTTTTAAGTGATTCAATTTTACAGGGAATTACACGCTCAAATATTTTTAAACTTGCAAAAGATGCTGGTTATGAAGCAAAAGAAAATGTAATTAGCAGAGAAATGCTTTATATTGCTGATGAATTATTTTTTGTTGGAACTGCTTCTGAAATTACTCCAATTAGATCTGTAGATAAAATCACAATTGGAGATGGAAAAGCAGGGCCAATTACACGCAAATTGCAAACTTTATTTTTTGATGTTGTTGAAGGTGGAAATGATAAATACAATTGGTTAACTTTTGTAAAATAATCTATGAAGCATAAACAAAAAAAATCTTTCAAAAATTTAATAAGTAGAAGTGGAAATGGAATTTTAGGGCTTGGTCTTTTTAAAAAAAAAATATCTACTCTAGAAGAAAAACTTTCTCAAATCCCACTTTTTCAAACATTGAATACAAACGAACTCCGTGAAATATCATCGATCGTTCATAAAAGATTTTATAACGAAGGTGAATATATTTGTTACCAAAATGATCCGGGTTTGGGGATGTATATTATTGAGCAAGGCGAAGCAAAAGTGTTTTTGATGGGAAATAATTTTTCAAATGAAATTGCAACAATTCAAACCGGAGGATGTTTTGGCGAATTATCTTTGCTTGATGATTCACCTCGTTCAGCATCAGTTATAACCACAATGAATTCTAATATCATTGGTTTTTTTAGACATGATCTTGAAGAATTATTAAACAAGAATTCAAATTTAGGTTCAAAAATTTTAATGAGATTAGCTCAACTTGTGAGTGAAAGGTTGAGACAAACAAATTCAGAAGTTGATAAATTAACTAAAGAAATTGAAAAATTATCTTTTAAAAAGAAAAATAATATCAAATAAATTGAGAAAAATTTTATGAAAAAATTATTTCCTTTTTCTTTTCTGTTTATTTTTATAACACTTTCAGGATGTATGACAACCCATAACACATCACCAATGATGTGGGATAACAGAGTTGATCCAATGCAGTTAAGACGTGGAGAGGCAACATCAACAGTGTTTCTTGGTATAATTACAATGGGCGATGCAAGTTTGCAAACTGCGATTCAAAACGGAAAAATTAGAAGAATTCATCACGTTGAAGAAACAACAAAATATTTTTTCTGGTTTTTAATGTATGTTCAAAAAACTGTAGTTTGGGGAGATAGTAAAACTCAAAACGAAATAAACCAACAACAATAAAAATTTTTATTTATGGTAGATACTTTATCGAAGGTAGTAACCATCGAGCGACATATTATTGAACAGGAACGATTGCACCCCGATGCAACCGGAGATTTTTCAGGGTTGTTGCATGATTTGACCCTTGCAGTAAAACTTATCTGGCGCGAAACAAGTAAAGCTGGACTTGTTAATCTTTTAGGATCCGCTGGAAAAGAAAATATTCATGGAGATCAAGTTAAAAAATTGGATGTTTTTGCTGACGAAACAATTTATAAAGCAATGGATCATGGCGGACATCTTTGCGTTATGGCATCTGAAGAAAATGAGAAAATCTTATACCTTCCCGAAAAATATCCAAAAGGGAAATATGTTTTACTTTACGATCCACTAGATGGTTCATCAAACATTGATGCAAATGTAAGTATCGGAACAATTTTTTCTATTTATAAAAGAATTTCTGCTGATGGAAATGGAACTGAAGCAGATTGTACTCAGCAAGGATTAAAACAAATTGCTGCCGGTTATATTATTTATGGTTCTAGCACGATGCTTGTTTATACAACTGGCGAGGGAGTTTTTGGTTTTACACTTGACCCAAGTATCGGTGAATTTTTATTATCGCACGAAAATATAAAAATCCCAGAAAAAGGAAAAATTTATAGTGTTAATGAAGGCAATTACAAATATTGGGATGAAGGTGTAAAAAAATATATTAAATATTTACAAGAAGAAGATAAAAATGAATCGCGTCCATACTCGCTACGTTATATTGGTTCGCTTGTTTCCGACTTTCATAGAACACTTTTGTATGGTGGAATTTTTATGTATCCGGCAGATATCAGAAATAAAAAAGGGAAACTCCGTTTAATGTACGAAGCAAATCCACTTGCAATGATTTTAGAGCAAGCTGGTGGAGTTGCAATTGATGGTGAAAAAAGAATTTTAGAAATTAAACCGGAATCACTTCACCAAAAAACGCCACTATTTTTAGGAAGTAAATTTGATATTAAAACCTGTAAAGAATTTATAGACGGCCGAGAGCTTTGATTATTTAATCCGAGCTTGTGACCTTTTTACAAACTCACTTGTAGGATAAACATCAATCAATTTACGATACTCTTTAACTGCTTGTTGATTTTTTCCTAATCGCTCGTAACAACGGGCAATCATATATTGAGCATCATCTTTCTTTTCAGAAACTTTATAATTTGAAACTTGTTTAAAATTGTTCAAAGCTTCATCATATTTTTTTTGCCCAAAAGCCGCCTCACCAATCCAATAATAAGCATTATCAGCCAAGTCATCTTTTAATCCACCAGATAATAAACTTTGAAGTTGTTCACCAGCGGCTGCATAATTACCTTGCTTTAATATTTCAATCGAATTTTTATATGCAGATAATTCTTCATTACTTGATTTTCCACTTCCGCTTGAGGATCTAGTTATTGGAGCAATTTTACTTATTTCTGCATTTACTTCTGTAATTATTTCTGAAGAAATTGGCGTTGAAATTTCAAAACCTCTGATTGGTTCTTTTTTTGAAATTGATCGGCCACCTTCAATAACATTTAAATCTTTTTCTAAATTTGAAACTCTAGCTTTTAATAATTCATTTTCTTCTCGCAAAGATTCATTCTCACGTTGTAAAGCATCAGTATTAAAATCGATAACATCTTGAGTTGGTATTTCTGGTTGTAATTCAATTAGTGTATCGGCTGAAACAACATTAACAACTTCAGTCTCTGGCTCAGGTATATCTGTATAAACAGTATCCATTCCTTCATCAACCGGCTCATCTACTTGAGTTGGGGATGTGTCCGTAGGTGTAGATTCTGTTTGAGAAATTTCTGTTGATTGAGAAGTTGTATCTGTCGAGGGAGCTTGTTCAGCAGTAGATAAACCTAAAGCGGCACAAGATGGAAGAGTAATTAATACAAGACTAAAAGTAAATAGTAAAACAAATGCCGAGATATATTTTTTCATTTTAAATGATTTATTGTTAATAACATGTCGTAATCTATTCAAGCTATTTGAGAAAATCAACTTTTTTGCAACTTTTTAATTCCGATACCCGGCAAGTTGCTTGGTGTAACTTTGCCATTAATTATTTTAGCTCCTTCAAATAAATCATTTTTAATTAAAGTTGCGCCATCTAAATCAGCCCAATCAACAAGTGGAGAAAGCTGGCTCGCTGCCGAAATTGCGCAAGATGTTTCTGTCATGCAACCTAGCATAACTTTCATTCCTAAAGATTTTGCAAGTAAAATCATTTTATAAGCTTCACGCATACCGGTTGACTTCATTAATTTTATATTTATTCCGCTGTAAATATTTTTTGCTTTCGGAATGTCGGATAATCTTTGAACACCTTCATCAGCTAAAATTGGAATTGGACTATTTTCTTTCAGCCAAGCGAGATCATCAAATCGATCTTTTGAAAGTGGTTGCTCAACATAAAGTGCACCTTTTTCTTTTAAATAATTTATCATATCAATTGCATAATTTCTGTCAGTCCAACCTTGATTTGGATCAGCTGTAATTGGCTTATCAGTCATCGAGCAAACTGTATCAATCATTTCTTTGTCATTATCTTTTCCAAGTTTGATTTTAATAATTTTAAAATCTGTTGACTCCAACATTTTTTTACGAACGACTTCAGGTTTGTCAATACCAATTGTAAAAACTGTGAATGGAGTATTTTTTACATTAACTCCATAAATATTATACCATGGCTGATTTAATAATTTTCCAATTAAATCATGAAGAGCAATATCAACTGATGCTTTTGCAGCAGGATTTCCTTTTTCGATGGAATCGATATCACTTAAAATAGTTTCTAATTCAAAAGGATTTTCATATTTCGATAAATCTACTTTTGATAAAAACTTTGTAGCACTTTCGTGCGATTCTCCTAAATATGGTGGCATTGATGCTTCTCCATAACCTACAATTCCATCATACTCAATTTCTGTTAACATTACTGGCGTTGTTGTTCTAGACAATGTTGAAACTGTAAAAACATATTTTAATTCGAGAGTGTAAGGTTTAAATGAAAACCTCATTCGCTTTGAGGAATCAACTTTTGGAATTGTTTTTTCAAAAAAAGAAATTGGAGAAGTTAAAAGTAATGATGAGGCAGCAGATTGTTTTAAAAAATCTTTTCTATTGATCTTCATTTAATAATTTTAATCGAAAATTAAATAAATAATAAACTGAAAGTAAATTTTTAATTTATAATATCAAACTAGAGCTAATTAATTGTTTGAAACTCTGATGGGTAATATTACAACTGGAATACCCTGCTGATAAAACTTTCGCTGCAATGTAAAAATAGTATAATTATGCAACCACCTTGAAAGGAAAGTATTTTCAGGAAAAACTAACTGACCACCAAAAAATACTGCATTAGGATATTTTGATAAAACATCTGGAACAATTTTCATAACTTCTTCAACTACATCAGTTCCTAAACTTGAAACTGAAGAAGCATAAAACCCATGATGAATAATAAAATTTTCATAATTCTTAAGATCTTCTTTAACTTTTTCGCGTAGATTATCAACTTCTTTTACACCTTTAAAATTTCCGGCATCTAATATACCAACTTGGACAAAAACAAAATTTTTATAAATATTTGGGAAAAGCCGAATTACATTTAAAACAGTATGTAACCCAAGACCATTAAATCCATTTACCAAAAAAATTGCAGTTTGAGAATTTTTAACAAAACTTAGTTTTTTTCTTTTTTTAACAAGTGAATTAGAAATTTCAACAGCACCAACTACAAGTGTATCTAAACGGCGTAAAAGTTTAAGTGTTTTTATATAATTTCTGCGAGTAAATAAAACTAAAATTATTAATCCACCAGTAATTAAAAGTGTTAACCAACCCCCTTCAAAAAATTTTGTAACTGTAATACTAACAAGAATAGAAAGGCAAAGTGTTAATCCTGTGCCGGCTACAGCCATTTTACGTTTCCAATGTTTTCCTAATTCTTTTTCTTTCCACCAATGTTTAACAAGTCCCATCATCGAAAAAGAAAATGTTATAAAAACATTTATGCTATATAAAACAACAAGCGCCTTAACAGAGCCGTTTGTAATTACCAACATCACAAAAGCAGCAACTCCCATAAGTAAAACTCCATTTTGCGTTACTAGCCGATCGCTTAACATTGAAAAACGAGATGGAAGCCATCTATCAATGGCCATGTTGGATAAAACTTTTGGACCACCGAGAAAACCTGCTTGCGCTGCGATAAATAAAATTCCGGCTTCGGAAACTAATGTCAAGATTACAAATACAGTTCCGTAAAATCCCCATGATGATGAGATTGATTCGAACAAAACTGCATTCAAAGTTTTTCCGGGAACATGTTGAACTTTATAAAGTAAATAAGCCAACATCAAACCAAAAACAGTTATAGCAAGTGAAATTGACATATACTTCATTGTTCGTTTGGCAGTTTTGACACGCGGCTCGCGAAGAAATTCTAAACCATTGCTTACTGCTTCTATACCAGTGAAAGTACCGGCTCCCATACTATAAGCTCGTAATAAAATCAACATTAGGCCTATAGTACCAAATTCAAGATTCGCTGCGCCAACATCAGTTACTGTATTCTGAAAAACTGAACTTAAATTATCTACATTAATAAAAATTGAATAACCAATCGCAAAAACATGTGTTAAAATAAAAGTTAAAAATATCGGCATTAAAAAAATAATTGATTCTTTAACGCCACGTAAGTTTATAATTATTAAAAGTGTAATTCCAAAAAACGCACTAATTAATTTTGTTGAATGATAATCAACAGGGACGAAGCTATAAATAGCAGCAATAGCACTTGCAACTGAAATTGTAATTGTTAAAACATAGTCAATTAACAAAGCGCAACCTGAAATCATTCCAATTGTTGGACTCAATAATTTGCTAGCAACTAAATATCCACCACCGCCAGATGGAAATAATTCTATTATTTGTGAGTAGCCGGCGCTAATTACAAAAATTGTAACTACAGACGCAAGTGCAATTAAAATTGAAAGATTTGTGTGTCCATGTAATGCTAAATAAGCTTCTTCGGGACCGTAACTTGCGGATGAAAGTCCATCTGCGCCCAAACCAACCCATGCAAAAAATGCGATTAGAGAAATGTTGTGAAAAATTTTTACGTCAAAAGGATTTCTAGCCCTTCCGATTACTAATTGTTTAAATTTTTTGTAAAAATTTTTTTCTTGTTCTTGAACCATTTATTAAAGATTAGCAAATTACAAAAAATTAGTGGAATATCTAATTATTCTGTTGTTGGTTTGAAACTGTTGAGATTAATACTTTATCTATTCTATTACCATCCATATAAATAACTTCAAATTTATAATTTTCCCAAATAAAAAATTCAGCCGAAGTTGGAACCTTTCCCAATTTTGAAAATATAAATCCACTTAACGTGCTAAATTCACCAATTGAGTCATCTGAAGTTTGAAAATTTAAATTTAAAGATTCTTTTAATTTTTGAATGCTAATTGCGCCATCAATTAATAATGAGCCATCAGTCCTTTTGATGATTTGTTCTTCTTCGATTTCTTCTACTACAGGTAGAATTCCAAGGATATTTTCTACTATCATATTTAAAGTAATCAATCCTTGAAATGAACCATATTCATCGACTACAAATGAAATTTTAGATTTGTTAGTTCGAAAATGATTTATTGCTTCTAATACTGATAAAGTTTCAGGAACAAATATTGGCGTCAAAGAATAATCTGCAATATCAAATTCTGAATTCTCAAAATTGAGTAAAAATTTATTTGCATTTAAAACAGAAATTATATTATCAAAAGTCTCTTCAAAAACTGGATAATTTGAAAACTGAGATTCAAAAATTATTTTTTTGATTTGTTCTTTTGTTGAATTTTTTCGAATTCCGATTACATCATAACGTGGAATCATAAACGAAGTGACTTTATAATTTTTTAATTTCAAAGTTCCTTCAACTATTTCATGTTCGGTTTTTTTAAAAATTCCTGCTTTAATTCCTAACTCAATTAATAGATTTAATTCTTCTTGAGTCATTGGGTTTTCTTTTTGAGATGAAATATTAAAAGATTTTGAAATTAGCCAAGTGGTTGAACTTAATAATTTTACCATCGGTTTTAAAAATTTTTCGACAATTAAAAGTGGTCTTGCTAAAAATAATGCAACTCGCTCTGAGTAATGAAGTGCTATTTTTTTTGGAACAAGTTCACCAATTACCAATGAAACAAAAGTAATTGTTATAATAATTATAAAATATGAAATCCAATTTGCATATAAATTTAAGACCGGGATTTTATCAATAAATAATTTTAAATCATCTGATAAAAATGTAAAACCAATTGCTCCTGTAAGAAGACCAATTATTGTAATCCCAATTTGAATTGTAGATAAAAATCTTTCGGGAACTGAAATTAATTCTAAAATAATTTTAGCATTCTTATTTCCCTTGTTTGAAAGATGTTGCAATCGTATTTTGTTTGCGGAAACAATTGCCATTTCGGCCATTGCAAAAACACCATTTAAAAGAATTAAAAACAAAATCACAAAAATTTGTATTAACATATCTTAAAATATCAAAAAATAAATATCAATTATAGTTTTCAACAATATGATAAACATTAATAAAATATTAGTTTTCATTGTATTTGCTACATCGCAGCTTATTTCACAACAATTTATTAATCCACTTGAAGAATATATTAAATATGAATTGAACGATAAAAATCTTCCTTCAATTTCAATTGCAATTGTTGATTCGGATAAAATTATTTATGCAAACGGTTTTGGGTTTGAAGATGCAAAAAAAACAAAACTTGCAACTGCGAATACAATTTATCGAGTTGGATCTGTTTCTAAATTATTTACAGATATTGCAATTATGCAATTGGTAGAAAAAAACGAAATTGATATTGATCTACCAGTTTCAAATTATTTGCCCGATTTTAAACCAGAAAATTCCTTTAACAAAAATATTACTTTGCGGCATTTAATGACTCATCGTTCAGGATTGGTGAGAGAATCTCCAGTGGGAAGTTATTTTGACCCGACTGCGCCATCAATAAAAAATTCTGTTGAAAGTATTTACAAATCAAAAATTGTTTATGAGCCAGGAACGAAAACTAAATATTCAAATGCAGCAATTAATACTGTTGGATATGTTTTAGAAAAAATTAAGCAACAACCCTTTGATGAATATATTTCAGAGAATTTATTAAATAAAATTGGAATGACGAACTCCTCTTTCCATCCAACAACTAAAATTAAAGAATCGTTAGCCGATGCTGTAATGTGGAGTTATGATGGAAGGGAGACTCCTGCACCAACTTTTAGATTGGGAATTGCTGCTGCCGGTAATTTATATTGCTCGGTAAATGAAGCTGCAAAATTTATTAAAATGCTCGCTTCTGAAGGAATGGTTGGTAATAATAAAATTATTTCATCTTCAACTTTGAATGAAATGTACAAAGTTCAATTTTCAAAAGATAAATCTGGATTCGGAATTGGTTTTGCAATTAATCAATTAGATGGATTTAAAAAAGTTGGGCATGGTGGAGCAGTATTTGGTTTTGCAACCTCACTTTCATATTTACCTGAGAAAAAAATTGGTGTAATTGTTGCATCTTCAATGGATGTTGTTAATTCAGTAACTGAAAGAATTGCAAATTATGCACTACGTTTAGTTTTGGCAGAAAAATCTAGGAAAGATTTTCCAAAGCCAATTATCAGTTTTCAATTAACTGAAAACCAAATTCAAAATTTAAAAGGAGTTTATGAAAGTGAAACTGGCAAGTTTGAATTCTTAAAAAGAGGAAAAAAAATAATTTTACAATCTCCAAACACACGAGCTGAAGTTCGTTCAATTGCAAAAACAGACACATTAATTTTAGATGACAAACAAACTTTTGGTGGGAGAATTTTTTCAATCGATAAAAATTGGAACAAATTATTTTTTAATGGTGATACTTTAAACAGAATTGAAAATTATTTCCCAAAAGAAATTCCTGATGAGTGGAAAGGATTGATTGGTGAATATGGTTTTGACCACATACCACTTTATATTCTAGAACTACATGGAAAATTAACTACTTTAATTGAGTGGACAGAGTTTGATCCATTAACTAAAATCTCGAAGGATATTTATGCTTTCCCAAATTACAATATGTATCATGGCGAAAAATTAATTTTTGAAAGAGATAAAAATGGGAAAGCAATTAGTGTAACTGCAGCAGGAATAAAATTTGAAAGAAGAAATTTAGATGGCGAAGATGGATCAACTTTTAAAATTAATCCTCTTAATAGTTATAAAAATTTATTTGAGCTTGCTAAAAATTCAACTCCTCCAATTGAATTAAATAAAATGAATGAATCAAAACTTGTGGAAGTTAAATCACTTGATAATTCGGTTAAATATGATATTCGTTATGCATCGACAAATAATTTTATGGGTGAACCATTTTATAAATCAAGTAAAGCATTTTTACAATCGAATGCTGCAAATGCATTTATAAAAGCGCAAAATATTTTAAAACAAAAAGGTTACAGTTTATTAATTCACGACGCTTACAGACCGTGGTATGTAACAAAAATGTTTTGGGAAGCAACTCCAAACGATCAAAAACTTTTTGTTGCAGATCCATTAAAAGGCTCACGGCATAATCGTGGTTGCGCAGTTGATGTAACTTTGTTCGATTTAAAGATCTCTAAACCAATAAAAATGGTCAGCACTTATGATGAATTTAGCCCGAGGGCGTTCCCTGATTATCCTGGTGGAACAACTTTACAAAGATTTCATCGTGAACTTTTAAGAACAACGTTAGAAGAAGTCGGATTTAATATTTACGAATGGGAATGGTGGCATTTTGATTTTAAAGGTTGGCAGAATTATCCAATTCATAATCAGGATTTTGAAGAACTTAATTAATATGAAAAAATTATTTCTGCTATTATTTTTATCAAGTCAATTTTTATTTTCGCAAGTTGGCACTTGGGCAATAAGTAATAGAACTCATCCAGAATTAAAATGGAAAACATTCCAATCTAAAAATTTTAGATTTCATTATCATACTGAAATAGAACAAATTGCAAAAAAGGGAATAAATATTGCTGAAACTATTTTACCAAATTTGTTAAAACAAATTAAATTAGATACAATCGGTTTAATTGATGTAACTTTTTCTGCTGAAGATGAAATAATGAATGGTTTTGCAACTTGGTTTAACAACGTTGTAATTTGGGTTGATCAAAATGATGCGGCGCTTTGGCTTGAAGATGAAAAATGGTTGTATCAAGTTTTGGCTCACGAGTTGCAGCATGTTGTGTTGTTGAATAAATTAAAAACATGGTTACCAGAACCATTTAGCATGTTATTTTCTGGAACGCCAAGTTGGTTTATAGAAGGCTCAGCAGAATATTTTACTGAAAAATGGCGGCCATATCGTTCCGATATTAAACACAAATATGCATTTCTTCAAAATAAATCTGACCAGTTGGATCCACATGATGATGGTTTTTCGAAATTACTTTACATGTCTCATAGATTTGCGGATTCAACAATAATAAAAATTGTAAATCATAGAAATCAATTTAAACTATTTAATTTTGATGACGCTTTTAAAATTAATACAGGAATTTCTCTAAAGCAGTTTGAAGAGGAATGGCGGCGTGATATGAGTACTTCATTCTTTGGTTTTAGAGCCCAAAAAGAACGATACGAAGATGTCGGTAAAATTTTAACATTACCTGTTAAAAAAAGTAATTCTTTTTTAATAGCCGATGATAGTTTGCACTTTGCGATTTTAGGTAAAAAAGATGATTGGCAATTTGATGAATCTTTAATATTGGCTGAGCTTGATACTCTAAAAGAAAAATCTTTTTTCGAAAATATTTTTAGTTCTAAAAAAGATACTTTAGTGAAACCACCAAAATATAAAATAAAAGAAATTGATAATGGTGAATTTCACAACTCGATGAGTTGGTCTCAAGATAGCAAACTGCTCGCTTTTTCAAAATATCATTATGATGAAAACCAATCAATGAGTTTTGATATAAAAATTTATGATACAAAATCTGAAACATCAGAGTGGATAACATCAGCCAAAAGAGCAACCTATCCTGTTTTTAATCCGATAAAAAATGAATTGATTTATGTTTCGCATAAAAATAGTGTTGCAAATATTTTTTTATATAATTTAAAAAATAAAAAAATAACTCAGCTTACTAATTTCAAAAACGAAACTGAAATTCTAACTCCATCAATTGCACCTAATGGAAAAGAAATTGCTTTTGCTTTATCTGAATCAGATGGACAAATTGATATTGCGATTTATAATTTTTCAAATTCAAATTTTACACGGATTACAAATACAAAAGAAGCAGAATCCAAACCAATTTGGAGTGAAGATGGAAAATCAATTATTTATACTTCGCATCAAAATGGAACTTTAAATCTCCATAAAATAAATTTAGAAAGTAAATTGATAAATAATTTGACTGATGTTGGAGATGGAATAAGTGCAATTCAAAAAGCACCAAAATCAAATTTACTTATTTCAACAACATTGCCTGAAAATGATTCAATAAAATTAGTTTTGGTTGACCCGAATCGCCAACCGAAGGAAACAATACTTTCTTTAAATCCATTTTACTGGGATTGGCGAAAAAAATCCCCTGATTTAACTTTGCCAAAAAATTTTAATGAACACCAAACAATTAATTACGATTACTCACTTTTAAATGATACAAAATTAATGACATGGTTTGCACTTCCCGTTATTAGTAATAAAGGTTTTGGATTAACTGGCGCATTATTGTTAACCGATCCGATGATGAGACATTTAATTACAATTGGAGGTCGAGCAACAAATGGCGGAAATGATGAGCAACAAATTTATGCATCCTACATTAACGCAACATTTTGGCCTTTGATTGAAGTTTCTTTAGGAAAAAATTCTTCTTTCCGTTTTAAAAATTATGATAAAAGTTTAAGTGGATTAAATGAGCAAGTCGATTTATTTCAAACTCTTGCACACATCCCAACAAATTTTGGCGAAAGAATGAGCTCTGATCATCAATTTAGTTTTGGTTTGCAAATTCAATCGAGGCGAATTGATAGTTTATACGATAAACTAATTGAAAATAATCCATTGAACCGACCAATTAGTGAAATGAATAATTTGCAATATCCTGAAAATGCAAAAGAGGGAATATTAATTTTAAAATATCGATGGCTTGACAAACGTCCTTTTTTAAATATGGATTGGTTTCCGACACAAGGCAAAGGATTTAAAATTGAAATTCAAAATGCTTCAAAAAATATTTTTGGAAATTTTAATTACACAAAAATAAAAACAGACGCATATATTAATCAACCTATTTTAAGTAGATTAATTTTTTATGGGCGAATTAAAACTGAAATTTTAGATGGCAAAGCACCTGCACAAGATTATGTAGGTTTAACAAATGATCCTTCTACTTATTATCCATGGTATGACGAATCTTTTTCAAGTTTCATTCAATATGATGAAACAAATTCGCTTCGAGGATATGATGGTGTTCGTTTAGGTAATCGATTAATTTTCGGAACATTTGAGTTTCGAGTTCCAATTATTGATAAACTTCCAATAAATGTTTTTGGACTTTCTATTGGCTCGTTAAGTTTAGCTTCAATAAACGATTTTGGAAATGCATGGTACGATAAAAGTGAAAATCTTCCAAAAATGGTTTCAACAACTGGTTACGAACTTAAACTTGGAATAAAATTTGGTGATTTTCTTTTGTTGAATTTTGCAGCTGGCAAAGCGCATCCACGGCATAAACCAAATGAAAATAAAGGTTATTTCCGTTTAGTTTTGATAAACCCCTTTTAAATAAAAAACGGGACTATTTTTTTTAGTCCCGTTAAAATTTTTAAAAAAATTATTTTTTAATCTTCAATAATTTTTACTTCAATCTTTTTTTCAACCCCATCTTCATCGTCATCATTTTCTGAAATAAACCCATATCCAAAACCAGTATCATTCATATTCCAATTAAAGCCACTGCCTAATCTATGTTCAAATTCTGGCATGTCAAAATTTTCTGAACGAAATTTGAAATGAGGCATTCTGTTCATTTTTATTCTGAAGTTACCTTCTTTCATTGCGGCATGCTGATTTAAAACATTTTTCCAAACTTTTTTCTGGTCTGAATTTAAAAGTTCATTTACTTTAAACCAAGAATCTAATCTTATAGTTGCAAGTGAAGTTGTTTTTTCGACTGTCTCTTTTATTTTTTTATCAATTGCAGATTTATCTGGATTATCAGCTTTTAATAATTCTTTAATATCAAGTTTTAATAATTTTATTTTTGAACCGAGTTCAATAGCGCTTTTAGTTGCTTCGTATTTAACTTTATCAACTTTGGATTTTTGATCTTCCGAAAGATTTAATTTTTTTAAAATACTAGCTTTGCCATCAGAGTGAAGCATAATTTTTTTATCGCCACCTTTTATTCGTTCAACAGATTCTTTGCCATCTTTACCAATTCTTTTAATTACAATTTCTTTTTCTTCTTGCGCAAAGATTGTTGCAGCTGAAAAAATTAGAAATGCTAAAATGTTTTTCATAAATCTCCTTATTTTTAACTTTTGATGTCTTTAAAGTATAAAAGGTTTAAGAAGATAAAAAATATTTTTTAAGTAAAACTGCATAAATAATACTAACACTGCTTTTTACAATTATTTCACCTAAAATTAATCCAACTATAAAAGTACTTGAATAAATTGCATAAAATGCAATTAAGTTAAATAAAGCACTATCAATTGGGATACTTACAATATTACTTCTTAAAATTCTCACAAACCAATGTTTTTTAATATATGCTTGATAAACCTCTGTATCTGTAATTTCTGAAATTGTTATAGATAAAAATGATGCTAATAAAATTCGATTTGGAATTTCCCAAAAAACAGAAAGTATTGAGTTTAATAATGCTGTTGCAAATATTATTGTGTAAACTCTTTTTCTTCCTAAAAAATGAATTTTATCCCGTTGTGTAAAAGTAATTCCAAAAATTAAAGTTCCAACCGAAATTGGAATTAAATTTGTAAAAGGCAAAAACCAAGTGGCAGTATAATTTGCAGCAATAATACTTACAACATATAATAATATGTGAAATTTCATTTATCTATTCTAAAAATTGAAGTTAAAAATCTATCAATATTTTTGTAAATTCGAACTCTAATTTAACGAATTAAATAAAAAGTTTTAATCTATTTAAATATTTTTAAGAAATAAAAAACGCATCAAAACCATTATGTTTAAAAAATTTATAATCACAATAATTTATGCGTTACCAATTTTTGCAAGTGACTCACTTTTAAATGTAAATGAAAAATATTTATCAAACTTAAAACAATTAACTTTTGGAGGATTAAATGCCGAAGCATATTATTCTCAAAATGGGAACCAAATTATTTATCAAGCAACAAAAGGCAATTTAAAATGCGATCAAATTTTTATAATGGATTATGATGGCAAAAATGAATTTTTAATTTCAACAGGTAAAGGTAGAACAACTTGCGGATATTTTATTCCAGGAACAGATAGAATTGTTTTTTCATCAACTCATTTTGCAAGTGATGATTGTTTGCCGGATGCAGATCGTTCACAAGGATACGTTTGGGCTGTATTTGATGAATATGATATTTATTCAATAAAAACTGATGGAACAGATTTACAACGATTAACTTCTACAATCGGATATGATGCAGAATGCACAGTTAGTCCAAATGGAAAAAAAATTATTTTTACTTCAGCTCGTGATCAAGATTTAGAATTGTACGAAATGAATATTGATGGCACAAATCAAAAGCGCTTAACTTTTACAAAAGGATACGATGGCGGAGCATTTTATTCTTCAGATGGAAAACAAATAATTTATCGCGCTCATCACCCATCAAATATTGAAGATCAAAAACTTGGTGAAGAACTTTTAAAAAAAGAATTAGTGAAGCCATCAAAAATGGAACTTTTTTTAATGAAGAATGATGGTTCAAATAATCGTCAATTAACTTTTAATGGTGCTGCAAATTTTGCTCCTTTCTTTACTCCAGATGGTAAAAGAGTTATATTCTCATCAAATGTTAATGACACAACTGGATACAATTTTGATTTATTTATAATTGATACAACAGGGAATAATTTGAAGCAAATAACTTTTACAAATGGATTTGATGGATTCCCGATGATTTCACCAGATGGGAAAAAAATTATTTTTGCTTCATCTCGAGGTGCAAAATCCCGTCGCGAAATAAATATTTTTACTGCCGATATTAAATTAAACTCAAAAAATTAAAATGATTTTTTTAAGTAGATTCATAACTTTTTGGGCACATACTTTTATCTACTTAATAATTGGAGTTGTTTTACATATTTTTCTTTTTCCAACTTCAGCTACTTCAAAAAGGAAATATATCTCAATTGTAAGTCAATCTTGGGCAATGGGGATTTGCTGGATTATGAATATTAAACTTAAGGTTGAAGGCAAAAATAATATCAATCCCGATGAAGCATATTTAATTGTATCAAACCATTTAAGTTATTTTGATGTTTGTTTAATTGGATCAATAATCCCGACACAATTTGTTGGCAAGCGCGAAGTTATAAGATGGCCAATTTTTGGTTGGCTCGCATTAATTGGAGGTGTAATTTTTATTGATAGAAGTAAAATTACACATGGCGTATCACGCGCAAAAATTGTTGCAAAATCTTTGATTGATGGAAATTCCGTTTCTTTTTTTCCCGAAGGCACAACTACACTTGGCGATAAATTACTTCCATTTAAACCATCATTTTTTTTAGCCGCGGTTGAATCAAAAAAATCTGTACTACCAATTACAATTAATTATGGAAAAATAAATGGGGAGCCAATAACTACTCACTCGCAAATGGGATATTACGGATGGCAATCAAAATCATTTCTTCATCATGGATTTAGACTTATGACAGTAAAATCACTTGAAATGATTTTAAAAATTCATAAACCAATTCAAATTAATGATGGCGAAGATGCAAGAACTATTATGAAAAAAAGCGAGCAAGTTGTTTTAAGTGGATTAAAAAAAGTTTCCTAAAAAAATAATCCTAAAATCGAGAATGAGTTTGAGTGAGAGTTTTAATTTTTTAAAAAGGGATGCAAAATCAATTTCACCTGCCCCACTTTTGATAATGTTGCATGGTTATGGTAGTAACGAAAAAGATTTATTTCAATTTGCAGATAAACTGGATGAGAGATTGATAATTTTATCTTTACGCGCTCCACAGCAATTAGGACACAATCAATATCAATGGTTCGCATTAAATTATAGCGATGAAGTAATCGATGCTGATTTAGATCAAGCCCAAAAAAGTTGCGAATTGCTTTCAAATTTTATTGACGAAGCAATTCTTAAATTTAATGCAGATCCAAAAAAAATATTTTTACTTGGTTTTAGTCAAGGAGCAATGATTGCTTTCCACACAGCTTTAATTTATCCTGAAAAAATATTTTCAGTATTAGCTTTAAGTGGAAGATTAACAAGTATGAGTTTCGATAAACGAGCAGCGGATGATAAATTAAAACATTTAAAAATTTTTATTTCTCATGGAATTAATGATGAAATTATTCCAATTAACCGTGCTCGCAATACTAAAGCGCTTTTAGAGAAACTGCCAATCGAAATAAATTACAACGAGTACAAAATGGGGCATGGTATAAATTTAGATTGCTTGAAAGATTTTACTAATTGGATAAAAGAAAAAATAATTTCCTAAAACTAAACTGGATTATTAAGTTCTTTCTTTAAATACATTCCACTATTTACAAAACCCTTTTTTTGTTTGTAAAAGAAAAAAAGATTTGTTCCGATAAACTCCCACTTTCCATCTTGAAAATTAATGTTAAACTTTTTTTTGTTTCCTTCTTTTTTAGGTTCCTCTTTTTTTTCAGTACGGATTATATCAAGAACCAATTTTCCTTTTTCAATTTTCCAATTACCATTTGTTGGTTTTGGTGAACGGATATTTTTAATTATAAATTGACCATCCCCTAAAAAAGTAAAAACTGTTTTATTTGAATCCATTGATTTTTTAATTCTTGAAGCGGCAAAAAGTTTATACATCTGTTTTTCAAAAAAACCAAAATCATCCATTTTATCAATTTCAAACTTATCAGTATCGAATGACATTGCCCAAATTCCTACAATCTCATCTTTTACAAAATCTTTTGAAAGTGAATTATCAGCAATTAAAAAACTTAAAATCAATAATAAATATTTCATAAAATTATTTTATTCCTCTCGAACCATTTTCCCAATAGGGATATAAATTAAACATATCCATTTGCGAACGCAACGAGCTGTTATCAATTAATTTTTGGACATCAGCTCTTTTATGCCGCGGTAGTTTTACATCTTCATTTGCAAAATACCAAATAACTGCAGCAGTAACTGCACCATTAATTCTTAATTGGCGTAAATCAACTTTATCATAAGTATCACTTTCGGCATGATAAGTTGGTCCGTAAACTTGCGGTTCATGATTACCAACAAAATTTGGAACACCGTGCAACATAAAATCATAATTATCTGTTCCGACAACTGGTTCATCTAAATTATTAAATGGTCCAAAACCCGAAACAACTTTTAATGCTTTTCCAACTTCTGAGTAAACATCTGCTCTTCCATTTGTAAAAAATCCATTTATTCTTCCACTTCCAATATCAATTGAGCCGATCATTACATGATTATCCAATTCGTTTGCATGATCATTTGTATATTTCCAAGAACCGAACATTCCTTGTTCTTCACCATTCCACAAAACAAAACGGATTGTGCGTTTTGGTTTAATTCCAAGTTTTGTAATTTGACGAGCCAAATCAATCATCATCGAAATATTACATCCATTATCATTTGCGCCTTGCCCCAAATCCCACGAATCAAGATGAGCTCCGATTAAAACAATTTCATCAGGTTTTGTTCTCCCTTTAATTTCAGCAACAACATTAAAACTTTCGTATTCACCTTTTTCTTCAATATCTGATTTAATTGAGATGGATAATTTTTTTCCAAGATTTAATAATCGGGAAATTCTTGCACCATGTTCTCTTGCAATTGAAAAAAGTGGAGTTTTATTTTTTTCTCCGAGCGATGCGTTGTGTCGGAACATTGTCATACTTGGTCGAGATCCCATATAAACAATTCCTTTTACCCCTAAACCAATTGCATATTTTTCAATTCGCGCACTGTTTGCATAATCAACAAAAAGCCCATCAATATCTTTTAACTCGTCAGATTCGATAAAAAGGAATTTATCTTTCATTTTAGAATTTACTTTTTGCAATTCTTCATCAGTCCCTTTTCCGGCAGAAATCAGTTCACCAGTAAAATTTCCATTTTTACTAGAAATTGAAAATGGCATTGCAGAAAGGCGAACATCAAAATTTGCAGCTCCAGAAATTTTTCCTTCAGTTTTATTTTCAAGCCAAAAACGTGGCACTGTAAACGCTTCTTTTTTTGCAGATACTCCAGCTTCATGGAATTTTTTTAATCCCCATTCAACAGATTCCAAATTATTTTTTGAACCAGATGCGCGGCCACCAATTACATCACAAAGTTCTTGTAAATCTTCTTCCAAAGGTGATTCTCCCAGCATTGAAGAAACAAATTGCTGAACTTCTTTTGTTTGACTTATTAGAGAAGTTGATAACACAAAAATTAATAAGATATTTTTAACGAATATGTTTTTCATAATATTTCCTTTTTAAAATCCCTGAAGAATAAAAAAAATGGATTTGAAGTGCAATAAGTTTGTTTAAAATAAATTGATTTAAGTGTAAAAAATTACTTTTACAATCTCATAAAATCTTGTAACTTCAACAACATTTGCACCCGTAGCTCAACCGAAGAAATTGACTTGCTAACTAACCATAAAAAATAAATTTAAAAATGAAAAAAATAGTCTTCGCGTTCGTTTTTCTTGCCTTAGCATTTGGCGCTTTTGGCCAAACAACAACCATTTACTTGATTCGACACGCCGAAAAAGTAGATAACTCCAAAAATCCTGATTTATCAAAAGTAGGTTTAGAACGCGCAGCACACTGGGATACTGTTTTTGCCCAAATTCCTCTAAAAGCAGTTTACAGTACTGATTTTTTGAGAACAGTACAAACAGCTATGCCAACCGCTAAAAGCAAAAATTTGGAAATTATAAAATACGATCCAAAAACTATAGACATTGAAAAACTAAAAAAAGAGCACAAAGGAGAAGCCATTTTGATAGTAGGTCATAGTAATACTTCGCCAGAATTGGCCAACAGACTAATCAATCAAAAAGTGTATTCACCTATGGATGATAATGTCTTTGGAAATCTTTACATCATTAGTATCACTGGAAATGAGGTAAGCCACCAACTTTTACAAGGGCTATAAAACTGTGAAATAGTTCTTTTTACTAGTAAGATTAGCCTCGATTGGAGTGTTAATTTACTTGGTATTACTTATAAAGTATTGTAACTTTTTAAAGTTAAATATGGATAATGGTAATATTTGAGATAAAAGACATTACTTAAATAATTACAATTAATATTATTGAGAGGTAATATGAAAAAATATTTTACAATTGTTTTAGCATTTATGTTATTTGTGCAAACAAATTTATTTGCGCAAGTTCCAACAATAACAAGTTTTACACCAACAAGTGGCGCAATTGGTGCAACGGTTACTTTAACAGGAACAAATTTTAACACAACAGCTGCAAATAATATTGT
>JAQCAB010000047.1 GCA_027622375.1 Bacteroidota bacterium | reverse complement strand
CAGTATGGTCATTACCTTTTAAAACTTATTAACTAATTGTGAAAGTATCCCCTTTAAAAATACCAGACGTCAAATTGATTGAGCCCGATGTGTTTGAAGATGAGCGTGGTTTTTTTTTCGAATCTTATAATCAACAAAAATTCAATAAAGCAATTGGTCAGGAAATTATTTTTGTACAAGATAATCATTCAAGATCATCGCAGGGCGTTTTGCGTGGCTTACATTATCAGGTGGCACCTTTTACTCAGGGAAAACTAGTTAGAGTAATTACTGGTGAGGTATTTGACGTCGCTGTGGATATAAGAAAAGAATCTCCTACATATGGTCAGTGGGTCTCTGAAATTCTATCTGGGGATAATAAAAAACAGCTATGGATCCCTGAAGGCTTTGCTCATGGTTTCTTAACTATCAGCACAGAGGCAGAATTTGTTTACAAAACAACAAGTTTTTACTCCAAAAAGCATGAGGTAACAATAAATTATTTAAATAATTCGTTTGACATTGAGTGGCCATTGAAAGAAGTTTTTTTGAGTAAAAAAGATTCAGATGCACAGAACAGAATCAAACAAACATGATTGATGTTAGGGTAAATTAATCGTGAACAATTATTATGCATTAATTTTATGTGGCGGTTCTGGAACGCGTTTGTGGCCATTATCTCGTCAATTGCGTCCAAAGCAACTTTTATCCCTTAACGGAAAAGAAACATTGCTTCAACAAACTGCAAAGCGCTTATTGCTGCACGTGCCTGCTAAAAACTTATTTACCGTTACTCATGAAGATCATAAATTTGAGGTGAAAGGGCAGTTGGCTGAGGTAGCTCCAGATGCTGTAGCTAATGTGTTAGCTGAGCCTTTTGCCAGAAATACACTACCAGCCATTGCATGGTCAGTGGATCAAATATATCAAAAAGATCCTAATGCCATTATTGGGGTATTTTCTTCAGATCATGCCATTGATAATGAGGTAGCTTTTATTGGTGCATGGCAGAAAGCGGAAACTTTGGCTCAACAAGATTATTTAGTACTTCTTGGCATTAAACCAGATGCTTTAACTACTGGTTATGGTTATATCAAACCTGGAAATAAAATTGTAGATGGCAATATGCCAGTTTTTGAAGTAGCGCAATTTATTGAAAAACCAGAACTGAAATTAGCAAAACAATTTATAGCAAAAGGCTATTTTTGGAACAGCGGTATATTTGTTTTTAAAGCCAGTATTTTTATGCAAATGCTTACCCAATATCAGCCACGGATGGCAAGTCAATTAAGTAATATCAATACAGATAATTTTACTGAAACCTATGCTAGCTTTTCTAATATATCGATAGATTATGGTTTAGCAGAAAAAGCAGACAAAATTGCAATAGTACCTGTTGATATGGCTTGGAGTGATTTAGGCAGCTGGGAATCAATTTATCAAAAGCAAGCAAAGGATGAAGATAATAATGTGGTGCATGGCGATGTCTTTATACAAGATACAAGCAACAGCTTACTTTGGAGCCAGTCTGGTGTGTTAGCCACTATGGGTTTAAATAATGTTGTTGTGGTTCAGACACCTGATGCAACGTTGGTTTGCGATAAAAGTAGAACTGAGGAAATTAAATCCTTAGTTGAGCGAATAAAATTACACAAGGCAGAGTTAGCAGAAACTCACTTAACCGTGCATCGTCCTTGGGGTACATATACCGTGCTTGCCGAGAGTACCAATTTTAAACTCAAATGTATAGTGGTTAATCCTAATGAAAAGCTTTCTATGCAAATGCACAATCACCGTTCTGAACATTGGGTAGTTGTTGAAGGAGAAGCGACAGTTATCAAAAATGGTATAGAATCTACTTTACAAGAGAATCAATCAACTTTTATTCCAAAAACAAACCATCATCGCCTAGAAAATAAAGGTAATACACCTTTAATTATTATTGAAGTTCAGTGCGGTGACTATGTAGGTGAAGATGATATTATTAGGTTTGACGATCAATATGGTAGGACGGAAAATTGAAAAAAGTCGCATTAATCACAGGGGTTACAGGTCAAGACGGTGCATACTTGGCTGAATTGTTATTGAAAAAGAATTACATAGTTCACGGTATCAAACGCCGAGCATCTTCTTTTAATACAGTTCGAATTGATCATTTATATCAAGACCCACATTTAGATAATAAAAATTTTTTTTTGCATTATGGTGATTTAACAGATTCAACTAATCTCATTCGAATAATTAAAGAGGTCCAGCCAAATGAAATATACAATTTAGCTGCAATGAGTCATGTGGCTGTGAGTTTTGAGTCACCAGAATATACAGCGGATGTAGATGGTTTGGGTACTTTACGTATTCTTGAAGCTATTCGTATATTGGGTTTAGAAAAGAAAACTAAATTTTACCAAGCATCTACCTCTGAATTATATGGCTTAGTGAATGAGACGCCGCAAACAGAAACAACCCCTTTTTATCCACGTAGCCCTTATGCCGTTGCCAAAATGTATGCTTATTGGATTACTGTTAACTATCGTGAAGCTTATGGTATTTATGCTTGCAATGGTATTTTATTTAATCACGAGAGCCCTTTGCGTGGAGAAACATTTGTCACCCGCAAAATAACGCGTGCAATCTCCAGAATAAAGCTAGGACTTCAGGAATGTTTATATCTTGGTAATCTAGATGCGCTTCGTGACTGGGGTCACGCTAAAGATTATGTAGAAATGCAATGGCTAATGCTTCAACAAGA
>JAQCAB010000046.1 GCA_027622375.1 Bacteroidota bacterium | reverse complement strand
TTTTATAGCAACATCTTCTGTTGGACCTGGTTCAACAAATATGATTACAGCAGCAGCTGTTGCAATGAGTAATAGATTACCAATTTTATTTTTGCCAGGAGACACCTATGCAAATAGAATGCCCGATCCAGTATTACAGCAGGTTGAACATTTCAATAACCCAGGAATTACAGCTAATGATGCTTTTAAATCTGTAACTAAATATTTTGACAGAATAACTAGAGCTGAACAAATAATTCAATCATTTCCAAACGCTATACAAACAATGTTAGATCCAGCTGATTGTGGACCAGCCTGTATTTCTTTAAGCCAAGATGTTCAAGGTGAAACATTCGAATACCCAGCAGAATTTTTTCAAGAGAGAATTCACACAATAAGAAGACCAAAAGCTGATGATTTTCAAATTAAAGAAGCTGCCGAAAAAATTAAATTATCGAAAAATCCAATTATAATTTCTGGTGGAGGAGTTTTCTATTCTGATGCAATGAAAGAATTAAGCGAATTTGCAATCAAACATAATATTCCTGTAACGCAAACAGTAATGGGATATTCAACAATGAAACGAGATCATTCTCATTACGCTGGTCAAATTGGAGGGCTTGGAGGTAAAAATGCTAATAATTTAGCTAAACAGGCTGATCTTGCAATCGCTGTAGGAACCAAATTAGGAGATTTTACTACAGGCTCATGGTCAATTTTTGAAAATGAAAAATTTAAATTAGTTACAATCAATGTTTCAAGATTTGATGCTAACAAGCACCTTGCTCAAGCAGTTGTTGGTGATGCTAAAGTTTGTTTAAAGGAATTATCTTTAGCGTTAGGCGACTGGAAAGCAGGCGATGAATGGCAAAAAAAATCTCAATTTGAATTAAAATCTTGGAACGATTATATCGAAAAACAAAGCGGACCAACAAATCAAGAAATACCAAGTTATGCACAGGTAATTGGAGCTGTTTATAGAAATTCAGATCCAACTGATATTGCTGTAACCGCAGCTGGAGGATTGGTTGGTGAAGTTATTCAAGTTTGGAGACCACGTGAACTCAATACACATGAAACAGAATGGGGTTTTAGTTGTATGAGTTATGAAATTTCTGGTGCTCTAGGAATTAAAATGGCAAATCCTGATAAAGAAGTTATCTCCTTTGTGGGTGATGGATCTTATCTATTAAATAATACTGATATATATTCTTCTGTAATTACAAATAATAAATTAATTATAATTGTATGCGACAATGGAGGTTTTGCGGTTATTAATAGACTTCAATTATTTAAGGGTGGAAAAGAATTTAATAATTTATTAAAAACTTCAAAAACACCTGGATTAGTAAGTGTAGATTTTGCAAAGCATGCAGAAAGCATGGGAGCTAAATCAGAAGAAGTAAATTCTATTGCAGATCTAGAAAAAGCGGTCCAAAGAGCAAAAAAATCGAAGGTAACCTACGTGATATCTATTAAAACTCATGCATACGAGTGGTTGGAAGGATCAGCTTACTGGGAAAGTCCAACATTAGAAATTTCAACAACTAAAGAAAATGAAAATGCTCTAAAAATTCACAAAGAGGGAAAATTTAAGCAAAGACAAGGAGTTTAATAAATAAATTTTCATGAATAAAATTTTTAAAGTTGGTTTAATAGGATGTGGACATATATCAGAAACATATTTCAGAGCTCAAAAATATTTCAATAATATAAAAATTGTAAAGTGCGCAGATATTATTCATTCAAATGCTTTAAAATGTGCTCAAACATATAAAATCCAAGCTTTAAGTGTAAAAGATTTACTTAATGACCAA
Organism: Bacteroidota bacterium; assembly: GCA_027622375.1. Taxonomy (GTDB): domain Bacteria; phylum Bacteroidota; class Ignavibacteria; order UBA10030; family UBA8401; genus SXSI01. The sequence goes on along the minus strand of JAQCAB010000046.1, from coordinate 1,054 downwards.
GAAGTAGAAATTATTCTTAATCTAACAATTCCAAAGGCTCATTATCAAATTGCAAAACAAGCGTTATTAAGTGGTAAACATGTTTACTCGGAAAAGCCATTGGCTATTAATTTTAAAGACGGACAGGAATTAGTTAAATTATCTCAAAAGAAAAGTTTATATATTGGTAATGCACCTGATACTTTTCTAGGTGGAGGAATTCAAAAATCAAAAGAGTTGCTTGAAAAAAATATTATTGGTAAAATTAGTTTGGGTAGTGCGATATTTGCATATCCTGGATTAGAGTCTTATCATCCAAATCCTGAACCTTGGTTTGCAAAAAATGAGGGTGGACCAGTAATAGATATGGGACCTTATTATTTAACTGCGCTTGTTAATTTGTTAGGACCAGCCAAAAAAGTAAGTGGAAGAATTGTTGAAGGTGCAAAAAAAAGAACGATTGGGATCGGTCCAAAAAAAAATAAAACATTTAAAGTAAAATGTCCTACAACCTATTTATCCACAATTGATTTTAAAAATGGGACAACTATTAGGTTAACTCTTTCTTTTGATGTAATGGCCCATCAAAGAAATCATATTGAATTATATGGAAATAGGGGTTCAATGATTGTACCTGATCCAAATATGTTTGGTGGATCAGTTTACATATGTAAAAAGATGGGCAATCCTTGGCTAGAATACAAAACAGATAATATGCCATTAGGTAAAATTAACATTAGATCGCAAAGCTCAAGAGCTAATGAGTCACCGACAAATGCCAATTACAGAGGGGTTGGTTTAGCTGAAATGGCTTACGCGATAGAAAATAATAAAAGACATATCTGTAATGGGGAACTTGCGTTGCACGTTTTAGATATTATTCAATCAACGATGAAAGCGTGTAAGTTAAGAATACCTCAATTAATCAAAACAACATGTAAAAAACCAAATCTATTTTCAATTAATGAATTAAAAAAAATAATGAAATAAGTTAAATACTTTTTACTTTATGATAAAACCAATAGTCATCTCTGATCCATATCCAAGAACTTTAGATTTAATATTTACAAAGAAA
>JAQCAB010000045.1 GCA_027622375.1 Bacteroidota bacterium | reverse complement strand
TGTATGGAAACATTTTGTTTAAGGGATTAGATGCAAGTTTTCCTTTTTTATTTAAACTTGATTTAACAGTCGGAATTATAATAGTGTCGGTACAAAAAACTTCTATAATTATCGGTTTTTTAGTCACAAAAATTCTTTTTACAATCTTATCTACGGAATTTATCGAATTACAACTTTCATACTTAATTTTAAATATTTCTGCAATTTTTTTAAAATTTGGAAAAAAAACACCATTATTTTTATCCGTTCCAACAGTTTTTTTTCCAAAGAATTCTTTTTGATTGTTTCTTATTGACATATACCCATTGTTATTAATCAAAAAAATCTTAACATTTAAGTTATTATATGATGTGCAAGATAAATCATGTAAATTTGCCATTAAAGAACCATCTCCCGTTACACACACAGCGTTAGTCTTAGTGTTTAATGCGACACCATTAGCTGCAGATAAAGCATAGCCCATAGTACCATGAGTACATACTATATATCTTTGATTTTTCTTTACTCTAAACGTTTGACCTAAAATATAATATGCGGCACCAGCATCAGTAACAATAGATGTGTTTTGTGGAAGAACTTTAGAAATTTTATGCACAAAATCATAATAATTAATTCCTTTATTAGATCTTTTATGTGGCTCATTTATTACTTGAAATTTTCTTTTGATATCCAGGCAATGTTCGTGCCAATCAGAATAGTTTTTATTAATTCTTAATCTATTAATAGATTTAAGAAATTGCTTTACATCTAAATTGAATTTAAAATCAATATTAGGTATTTCTTTCTTTAAAATTTCTTTATCAATATCTATTTGTATTTTTTTTGCTTTAGGGGCAAATAATTTTTTTTCCCATCCGATTGTTTGAGAATGTAAACTACAACCTATTATTAGAATAAAATCTGCTTCCTGAACAATGGTGTTTGCAGCTCGATCGCCTTTTGGACCAGTGTGTCCAACAAAATACTTATTGTCATAATATAAAATATCTTTAGCAAATTGAGTGGTAATTGCTGGCAACTTGAACCTTTTCAAAAAACTTTGAAATTCATTTACTGAATTAGAGGCTCTTAATCCATAACCGCCTAAAATTAATGGTTTTTTTGAACGTCTTAAACTTTCTATTGTTTTTTTTATTGAAACTTGGAGAAATTTATTCTTAGTTTCTTTTTTAATAATATGTTTTTTTAAACCTAAATCAAGACTCGAAACTTTTGCAGATTGAACGTCGATTGGTACCTCTAAAAAAACAGGGCCCGGTCTACCCTCCTGAGCAATATGAAATGCCTTGTCTAAATAGAATTTAATATCATTTGGGTTTAATATTGACTTTGCAAACTTTGTTATAGGTTTGAGCACATCTACAGCATTTACTTCGAAAGTACCAAGTTGTCTCATTTTTTTATTTTTTGTATGAGTGATTGTCTCCTTTGATTTTGCTTGTCCTCCAAATATTATTAAAGGTATGCTATCGTGCCATGCATGCATAACTCCTGTTGCAATATTAGTTATACCTGGTCCACTGGTAGCAAAACAAACTCCTGGTTGGTTGATTGATCTAGCATAACCATCGGTAGAAAAAATTGAAGCTTGTTCGTGATGATTATGTAATAAGTTGATTTTAGATTTTGATAAAGCGTCTACCATAAACATCATACCTCCACCCGTCACTAAAAAAACATTTTTTATATTTTTTTTAACAAGATAACTGACAATATACTGTGAAACGTTCATCTTTTATTTAATGTAAATATTTCCTTAAAATGCTTGCTGTGTAGGTTAATTCTTCCTGATTTAGCGATGGTTGAATTCCAACCCAAAATGTATGCATCATAATCTTATCAGTAACTTTTAATTCACCAGAAACTTTAAAATTTTTTTTTAGATACGCAGGTTGCTTAGTTAAATTACCAGAAAATAAAAGTCTTGTGCCAATTTTATGTTCAGTTAGTTTGTTAATTAAATCTTTCCTAGTAATTGAAGCTTGGTCCTTTAAAGTGATCGGAAATCCGAACCAAGAAGGTTTGGAATTTTCTTCTGCCTCAGGCAAATAAATTAATTCTTGTAAATCTATTAATTTTTTTTTTAAAAAACTAACGTTGTCCTTTCTTTTTTTTATAAAAGAATCTAATTTTGTTAATTGTCCTAACCCACAGGCTGCCTGCATATCTGTGATTTTCATGTTAAAACCTATATGACTATAAATATATTTATGATCGTATCCCTCTGGTAAGTTTCCTAACTTCCAATCAAAACGTTTTCCACAAGTATTTTCTTTTCCTGGATCGCAATAACAATCTCTACCCCAGTCTCTAAAAGACTCGGCTATCCTCTTAATTCTAAGGTTATTAGTAAAAATCGCTCCACCTTCTCCCATTGTTATATGATGTGCGGGATAAAAACTTAAAGTAGCTACATCACCGAATGTTCCAGTAAATTGATTATTGTATTTAGCTCCTAAGGCATCGCAGTTATCTTCTATTAACCATAAATTATTTTTTTTACAAATTTCAGTTATTTTGTTTAAATTAAATGGATTTCCCAAAGTATGTGCTAACATTATAGCTTTAGTTTTCTTCGTAATTGCTTCCTCTATCAAATTTTCGTTAATATTATATGTGGGAAGTTTAATATCAACAAAAACGGGTATTGCCCCATTTTGAAATATTGGATTTACAGTTGTGGGAAATCCTGCTGCTACAGATATGATTTCATCACCTGGATTAACTGTTCTTTCTTTGTGTAAATGTGAGGTTAAAGTTGAAAAAGCTATTAGATTTGCAGAAGAACCGGAGTTAACAGTAATTAAATGTTTGACCATTAAAAAATCAGCTAATTTTTTTTGAAATTCTGAATTAAATCTTCCTGTCGTTAGCCATCCATCCAAGGATGCAGCAACCATATTTTTAATTTCCTCTATTCCGATTAACTTACCAGAGGATGGTATTAAAGTCTTTCCAGGAATAAAAGTATCTTTTTTTTGATTTTCAGCTAAAAAATCTTTGACAAAACTCTCTATTTTAGAATCAATAATTGTCATTAATTTTTTTCTAAATAATTTTTGATTTGATTAACACAAACAT
>JAQCAB010000025.1 GCA_027622375.1 Bacteroidota bacterium | reverse complement strand
TCGCGGGATGCATATTAAAATTATACAAGTAATATCATGAAAAGAATCATGATAATTGCAGGAGAGGCTTCTGGGGATATGCATGGCGCCGAAGTTGTGCAAGAATTAAAATCTATAAAAAAAGATTTAGAAATTTTTGGAGTTGGTGGCGATAAAATGCAAAATGCCGGTACTGAATTAATTGAACACATTAGATCAATATCGTTCATTGGATTTTTTGAAGTGCTATTTCATCTCCCAAAATTTTTTGCATTAAAAGATAAAATTAAAGAATTATTAATTTCAAAAAGACCAGATTTAGTTCTATTAATCGATTATCCCGGGTTTAATTTAAAAATTGCAAAGGAAGCATATAATTTAAAAATCCCAGTAGCATATTACATCAGTCCACAAATCTGGGCTTGGAAACAAAAAAGAGTTTACACAATTAAAAAATTTGTAAGTAAGATGTTTGTTGTACTCCACTTTGAAGAGGATTTATTTATCCAAAATCAAATCCCAGTTGAGTTTGTTGGGCATCCGTTACTTGATTTATTTCCAAAAGATTTTAATAAAGATGAATTTTTTAAAAAAAATAATTTATCTAAATTAAAAAAAATAATTACTTTATTGCCAGGGAGTAGAAATCAGGAAATAAATAAAATTTTTCCAATAATGGTTGAAACCTTGCAAAGCTTTTTAAAACAACATGATGTACAAATAATAGTTGCTGTTGCACCTACTATAAATATTGATCATTTAAGTGAAATCGCTAAAAGTTTAAAGGATATTAAATTTATTGAAAATGATTCACACTCAGCAATACAAGCCGCTGATGTAATAATTGCAACTTCTGGTACAGCAACATTGGAAGCTGCTTATTTTTCAAAACCAATGATAGTCCTTTATCATTTAAAATTTTTAACTTACTGGCTTGCAAAAATTATTGTAAAAATTAAACTCATTAGTTTAGTAAATATTATTTTAAAAAGGGAAGTAGTAAAAGAATTAATTCAAAACGAAGTTAAGCCTAAAATTATTTTGGCAGAATTAAACAAAATAATGGATGATGTTAATTATAGGCAGAAGATGATTGTTGAATTAAATAAAATAAAAACACTTCTTGGTGAGCCGGGAGCTGCTAAAAAAGTTGCATCATCAATTTTAGAAATAATTAAATAAAAGTGAAAAAAATTAAATTTATAATTTTATTATTACTTTCAGGAATATATTGGATTGTAATTTATCTTCGCAATTTATTTTTTGATTTCGGTTTATTTACTCAAAAAAAAATTAATGTTCCTGTAATTTCAATTGGAAATATTACAGTCGGAGGAAGTGGTAAAACACCAACTGTCGAAGCAATTATTAAATTATTAAATTCAAAAAATCTTAATGTTGCAGTTATTAGTCGTGGATATAAACGTAATTCAAGTGGGTTAAAAATTGTAAGTGATGGCATTTCAATTTTGAGTTCATCTCAAAATTCTGGTGATGAACCATTTCAAATTGCTAAAAAATTTCCAACCACAATAGTTGCAGTAGATGAAAAAAGAGTTCGTGCGGCAAATTATATTACCAACAAATATAAAATTGATATTATAATTTTAGATGACGCATTTCAACATCGTTGGATAAAAAGAGATTTAAATATTGTTTTGTTTAACGAATCAATTTTAAACAAACCAAAACTACTTTTACCAGCAGGTGAGTATCGCGAGTCTTTAAATTCTTTAAAAAGAAGTGATGCAATATTTGTAATTTCGAATTCTTTGCAAAATAAATTTCAGATTGCGATAAATCAAATTGATCCTCAAAAAGTTCATTATTGCAGAACTGTTTTAAATGGTATTCAAAATATATCAACAAAACAAAATGTAAAGATAAAAGACCTAAAGGGGCAAAATGTGCTTATATTTACAGGAATTGCAAACCCAAATAGGGTCGCAAATTTATTGAAATCGGAAGAAATAGTAGTAAAATATGAACATTTTTACCCCGATCATTACAGCTTTTCAAATAACGATTTGAGTTTTTTATTAAATAAAATAAGAAGTGAAAAGATAAATTTTGTGTTGACGACCGAAAAAGATTATTACAGAATGCCCACAGATTTTTTTAATCCTATTTCAGAATTAACAACAATGGGAACATTAAATATTTCGATTGAGTTTAAAGACAAACATGCTTTTGAAAAATTGATTTTATCAAGTACCTTAAATGTGTAAAATTGCAATTTCAAATAGTTATCAGTCAGATGAAAAATTTCAAAATTATAAAGATTGGTTACATTTAGTCGATCAGAAACTTGAATTGGAAAAAATTTCTTTTGATGATAAAAACCTAGATTTAGAAAAATATAATGGATTTGTTTTAACTGGTGGTAGTGATGTTGATCCAAATTTGTACAAAAGTGAAAATCATTTTAAAATCTATGGAATAAATAAAAAACGAGATGAATTTGAGTTAAAAATTATTGAAACTGCATTTAAAAATAAAATCCCATTAATTGGAATTTGCAGAGGGTTGCAAGTTGCAAATGTTTATTTTAAAGGAACTTTGTGGGAAGATTTAGAAATAATTGGTAACAAAAATAATCATAAATCAATAAATGATATCCAAGATCGGTCACATGAAATAAATATTTCTGAAAATACTTTGTTGCATCAAATTGTTAAAAATAAAAAAGTAAATGTAAATTCATCCCATCACCAAGGAGCAAGAATTATTGGTGATGAATTAATTGAATCGGCAATCTCTGATGATGGAGTTATTGAAGCATTAGAATTAAAAGATAAAACTAAAAATCCATTCATGCTTTTTGTGCAATGGCATCCCGAAAGAGAAATAAATAAAGAAATAAGTTCAATCCCAATTGCAAAAGCATTTATAATTAAAGCAAAAGAAAATTGTATAAACATATAAGAGGAACAAAATGAAGTTAAATCATTATAACTATCCGATACCAAAAAATTTAATTGCAAAACATCCAACTAAAAAAAGAGATCATTCCAGATTAATGGTTTTAAATCGCAAAAGTAAAACAATTGAGGATAAAGTTTTTACTGATATTGTTGATTATGTTCAATCGGGTGATGTGATTGTTGTAAATAAAACAAAAGTTTTCCAAGCTAGATTAATCGGTATAAAAGAAAAAACAAACGCAAAGATCGAAGTTTTTATGTTGAGGCAATTAAGTGCTTCAGAAAATATTTGGGATGTAATTGTTGAACCTGCTCGAAAAGTAAGAATTGGAAACAAAATTTATTTTGATAACGGAAATATTTGGTGCGAAATAATTGATAATACAACTTCGCGTGGCCGTACTGTTCGATTTAATTATGATCAGGGAGATTTTTATTCTGTTCTTGAAAAAATTGGATTAACGCCTATCCCAAGATATATGAAAAGAGATCCAAATGTAAAAGATAAAGAACGATATCAAACTATTTTTGCTGAAGATATTGGAGCAGTTGCAGCACCAACTGCTGGTTTGCATTTTACACCGGGACTCGTTAAAAAATTAAAAAAGAAGGGCGTTCATTTCGCTTCTGTTTTGTTGCACATCGGAATTGGAACTTTTCGAATTGTGGAAACCGAAGATCTTTCTAAACATAGAATGGATTCCGAATATTATTCAATTCCTCCAGAAACGGTTGATATTGTTAACAAAGCAATTCTAAATAAAAAAAGAATTATTGTCGTTGGCACAAGTTCTTGCCGAGCGCTTGAAAGTAGTGTTACAAATGATGGCTTACTAAAACTTTCAAGTGGATGGACTGATAAATTTATTTTTCCTCCATATAAATTTAAAATTCCAAATTATTTAATTACAAATTTCCATATGCCATACTCAACATTGTTAATGCTTACAACGGCATTTGGTGGATTTGATTTTGTGATGCAAGCTTACAAACATGCTATAAAAAAGAAATATAGATTTTATAGTTATGGCGATTCGATGATTATTATTTGATGATTCCAACTTCGGTAATTATTCCTGCAGCAGGTAATAGTTCACGATTTGGAAATATTCCAAAACAATTACAGATAATTGCAGGTAAACCGCTAATTTATTTTTCGTTAAAAGAATTTCAAATAAACGAAAATGTCGAATCAATAATAATCGCAACTAAAAAAGAATTTATTGATCAAATTAAAAAGATTTCTGAAACTTATAAATTTAATAAAGTTAAAAATATTATTGAAGGTGGTTTAGAGCGGCAACAATCAGTAATGAATGCTGCTAATTTTTTGGATAATAATTCTGAAATCATTTTAGTTCATGATGCAGCAAGACCTTTTATTACACAAGAAGTAATCAATTTAGTAATCTCCGAAGCATATTCAACCGGAGCAGCTATTATTGGTTTGCAAGTTAATGACACAATTAAAAAAGTAACTAGTGATAAAAAGATAAACCAAACAGTAGATCGCGAAGGAATGTATCTAGCACAAACTCCACAAGCTTTTCGAAAAGATATTTTCCAAAAAATGAAGTTGTTTGTAAATCAAAATAATTTTATCGGTACCGACGAAGCGATGATTGCAGAAAAATTAAATATATTCCCAACAATTGTAAATGGATCAGCTTTAAATTTTAAAATTACAAAACTTGAAGATTTAAAGATTGCTGAAAAACTTTTAGAATTAAAAGATAAAATTTAATGAACACAGTTTTAGTAAATATGTTTTTAAGTTATTTAATCGGTTCGATTCCAACTAGTATTATTCTTTCAAAATTTTTTGCCGGGATTGATATTCGCGAGCATGGAAGCGGAAACGCAGGCGGAACAAATGTTTTCAGAGTTTTAGGTTGGAAGTTTGGTTTAGTTGTTATGGTTGTAGATATTTTAAAAGGGACTGCTGCAACATTGTATATTTCCCAATTCCAATTTTTTGGATTACCAAATATTGAAATATTTCAAATTAAAATATTATGTGGTGTATCTGCAATATTAGGTCATGTTTGGACAATCTTTGCAAAATTCCGTGGCGGTAAAGGAGTTGCAACTGGGATTGGGATGATGATTGCTTTATCACCAATTGATATTACAATGGCAATTCTTGTTTTTATTTTGATAATTAAAATTACAAAATATGTTTCGCTCGGCTCAATGATTGGTATAAGTATTGTTCCAATTTCAATTTTTATCAGAAAAAATTTATTAAATCATTCAATTGAAGGATTTAACTTTTTAATTTGGACAACAATTGCAATGTCACTTTTTATTATTTTTACTCATCGAAGTAATATTAAAAGATTGATGAATGGAAATGAAAATAAGATATCTTTCAGGAAAAAATAAATATTGAAACCACAATTAAAAATTTCAATTCTTGGCGCGGGAAGTTGGGGAACAGCTCTCGCAATTGTATTTCAGCAGAATTTGCATGATGTAACAATTTGGTCACGTTCAAAAAACGAAGTAAAAAAAATTAACGGAACAAGAATCAATCTAAAATATTTACCAAAAGTAAAAATACCAGATCAAATAAAAATTACTTCTGATTTAGATGAAGCAACAAGAAATAAAGATGTAATTTTTACAGTTATTCCTGCACAATATTTAAGATCAGTCTTAGAAAAAATCTCATTTGAAAATATTAAAAACACAATAATTTGTAACGCATCAAAAGGAATTGAAATTGCCACCTTAAAAACAATGTCACAAGTTATCAGAGATTGTTTTCCATCAATAAAAATAAAAAAATTAGCAGTTCTTTCAGGGCCGAGTCACGCTGAAGAAGTTTGCAAACAAATTCCAACAACAATTGTTGTCGCGTCCTACTCAAGGAAAAATTCAAAACTTTTGGCGCAATCATTATCGACTCCATATTTTAGAATTTATGTTGGAGATGATGTTCGCGGAATTGAACTTGGCGGATCACTTAAAAATGTTATTGCACTCGCTGCCGGAATTATTGATGGAATTGGTTTTGGCGATAATACAAAAGCCGCTTTAATGACTCGTGGCATGTCTGAAATTAGCCGCCTCGGAATCAAACTTGGCGCTTTGCCAAGAACTTTTGCAGGTCTCTCAGGAATGGGTGATTTAATTGTTACCTGTATGAGTAAACATAGCCGCAACAGATTTGTTGGTAAAGAAATTGGAAAAGGAAAAAAAATAAAACAAATTCTTAAAAATATGAATATGGTTGCAGAAGGTGTGGCAACTAGCAAATCAGTTTATAACCTCTCAAAAAAATATAAAATTGATATGCCAATCTCAAATGAGATTTATAAAATTTTATATGAAGATAAAGATTGTAAACAAGCAACTTACGAACTTATGACAAGGGCTTTAAAAAATGAATATTAAAAAAATAAATTTATTTTTTCTTTTAATTTTTTCTTTTGGGATTTTAATTTCACAACAAAAAGCTGATTTAATTATTTTAAATGCAAAAGTTTGGACGGTCGATTCTTCAAAACCAACTGCCGAAGCAATTGCAATTCTGGGAGAAAAAATTATTGCCGTTGGTAGCAATACAGAAATCATTGAATTTATCACACCCACTGTAAAAATAATTGATGCAAAACAAAAATTAGTTTTACCCGGTTTTATAGATAATCACGTTCATTTTACATCTGGAGGATTTGAACTTACAAATCTCGATTTAAGAAAATCCACATCTGAAAAAGAATTTGCCGAAATGATAATTAATCGTGCAAAACAAAAACCAAATGATTGGATAAAAGGAGGAGGATGGGATCATGAAAATTGGAAATCGCAAGCACTTCCAACTAAAGAATTAATTGATGAGGGAACGAAATCAACTCCGGTTTTTATTGACCGACTTGACGGGCACATGGCACTTGCAAATTCTTATGTTTTAAAATTAGCCGGGATTACAAAAGAAACATTAGATCCACCAGGTGGAGCAATTGTAAAAAATCCAAAAACAGGAGAGCCAACTGGAATTTTAAAAGATGCAGCAATGAGCTTGGTTTATAAAATAATGCCAACACAAACTTTTGAAGAAACTTATTCAGCAACAAAAGCTGCAATGCATTATGCAAACGAGCTGGGGCTTACAAGTGTTCAAGATATGTCAAGCCGAATGGATTTGAATATTTATCAGGATTTAAATAAAACAAATAATTTAACAGTTCGTCTTTTTTGCAGATTGCCAATTTCAGATTGGAATTATTTAAATCAACTTATAACTGAATCGAGCCATGGAAATAATTTTGTAAAAATAGGTTCATTAAAAGGATTCGCCGATGGTTCACTCGGTTCTTCAACTGCATTGTTTTTTAAACAATATGAATCAGAAAAAACTTTTGGTTTACCGAGCGATATTCTTTTAGATGGAAGATTACGCAAATGGGCAATTGAAGCAGATAAATCTAAACTTCAACTCTCAATTCACGCAATCGGTGATAGCGCAAATAATGAGATTCTTGATATTTTTCAGGAAGTCCAAAAAATTAATCCACAATGGGATAGACGATTTAGAATTGAACACGCACAGCATTTAAACTCAAAAGATATTTCAAGATTTAAAAATTTAAATGTGATTGCTTCAATGCAACCTTATCATGCAATTGATGATGGAAGATGGGCCGCAAAAAGAATCGGGAACAAAAGAATTAATGAAGCTTATATTTTTAAATCAATATTAGATGAAAATATAACTTTGACTTTTGGAAGTGATTGGCCGGTTGCAGGATTAAGTCCGATTTTAGGAATTTATGCAGCAGTAACTCGTCGCACACTTGATGGAAAAAATCCAGATGGTTGGATTCCAGTACAAAAAATTTCTGTTGAAGAAGCGATTAAAAGCTACACGTTAAATAATGCATATGCTTCCTTCGAAGAAAATTTAAAAGGTAGTATTACAGTTGGTAAATTTGGAGATTTAATTATTTTATCTGATAATATTTTAAAAATTGACCCAATAAAAATTCAAGATGTTAAAATTGTTACAACTATTGTTGGTGGAAAAATTGTTTATCAAATAAATAATTGAACTCTCGCTTATCTGAAATTTCAATTCAGTATGGAAAAGGAATAGGTCCAAAACGGGGAGCGGCTTTAATATCTTCAGAAATAAATACAATTGATGATCTTTTAAATTATTTTCCTTTTGATTATTTAGATCGCTCCAGAATTACAAAAATTTCAGACATCTCACAATTTGTTGGAAAGGGAATTGAAGTAACTGTAATCGGAAAAATTTTTAGACAAGAAATTAAACGAACAAGAAATGGGAGAACTTTTTTTTTACTAACAATCCAAGATGAAACTGGTTTCTTAACTTGCATGTTTTTTGCAGGACATCAGTGGTATAAAAAAATGTTTCCAATTGGCAAAGTTGTTGCAGCTTCTAGTTATCCAGAATTTGATCAATTCAATCGTCCAATTTTTGTTCATCCAGAATTTGATAGATTATCAAGTTTTGAATCTGTTGATGATGAAGACACAACAAATTGGGAAGAGTTAATTAACACAGGTTCGATAGTTCCAAAATATCATTCATCTGAAAAATTAAGAAATGTTGGATTGGATAGTCGTGGATTTAGAAAAATAATTCATTCAGCATTAAATAAATATTCATCAAATATAGTTGAAAATCTTCCGGAAGAAATTTGCAAAAAAAGAAATTTAATAAACTTAAGAGATTCAATAAATCAAATACATTTTCCACATTCAAATGAATCTAAACTTGCAGCCGAAAAAAGATTAAAATACGAGGAGCTATTTTATTTTCAATTGATGATTTTAATGCGCAAAGAATTGCGTAAAAAAGAATGTAATGCTGTTGCGTGTGTTGATGGTTTGAATAGTCATCAAAAATTTATTTTATCACTTCCATTTAAATTAACAGACTCACAAAAAAAATGTATTTCTGAAATCCTGCTTGATTTAAAAAATAAACATCCGATGAATCGGTTATTACAAGGTGATGTTGGAAGTGGAAAAACTGTTGTTGCAATTTGTGCTGCGATTTATGCAATTGCAAATAATGTTCAATGTGCAATTTTGGTTCCAACTGAAATTTTAGCCGAACAGCATTTTCAAACTCTGACAAAATATTTAAATCAATTTAAAATAAAAATTGAGTTATTAATCGGTAAACAGAAAAAAAAATTAAGAACTCAAATTTTAAATGAGTTAATTTCCGGAGATATAAATATAATTGTTGGTACACACGCATTGCTTGAAGAAGAAGTAAAGTTTAACAAATTAGGATTAATTATAATTGATGAACAACATCGATTTGGGGTTGCGCAAAGATCAATTTTAAGAACTAAAAGTTTAATTCATCCTCATGTTTTAGTTATGACAGCTACTCCAATTCCACGAACTTTGGCAATGACACTTTATGGAGATTTGGATGTTTCTGTTTTAACTGAACTTCCAGCAAAAAGAAAAAAAATTATAACTGGTATCAGGTCGCCAGATGAGAAAATAAAAATTTATTCTTTTATTAAAGATGAAATATTAAAAGGGAGACAAATTTATATTGTTTATCCATTAATTGAAGAATCTGAAAAAATAGATTTAAAAGCTGCAATTACCGAATACGAAAGTTTATCTAAAAATATATTTAAAGAATTTAAAGTTGGGTTAATTCATGGCAGACTTTCTTCTCAAGAAAAAGAAATTGTTATGTCAAAATTCAAAACGGGAGAAATAAAAATATTGGTTACAACAACCGTTATTGAAGTTGGGATTGATGTTCCAAATGCGACTGTAATGTTAATTGAACATGCTGAGAGATTTGGTTTATCGCAACTTCATCAGCTTCGTGGAAGAGTTGGTCGAGGTACTGAACAATCATACACAATACTTTTAGCTGATTTTAAAAATATCGAGAACCAAATTCGCACTTCATCAAAATATAACATACCAAACTTAGAAATTAATAAAGCAAAAAAACGCTTGCAAACATTGGTTAATTCCACAGATGGTTTTGAAATTTCACAAATTGATCTAGAAATAAGAGGGCAAGGAGATTATTTTGGATACCGACAAAGTGGGATGCCTTTATTTAAAATTGCAAATATAATTTATGATGAAGAGTTGCTGCTTGAAGCAAAACATGATGCGGAAGAATTTATTTTGAAAAATTCAAAACTTGATGATCCAAAATTAATCGAGATGAAGATACATTTCGAAAAAAATTTTCGAAAATTACTTCCACTCGGTAAAGTTGGTTGAAATTTATTTTCTCTAAAAAAATATAAACACTTGACTATTATTGTAAAAAGTTTATATTTGTATGTAGATGAGAAGTCAATTTTTACATTTAATCCATGAAAAAAATATTTTTTGGGGATTTTTATTTCAAATCAACTTAAATGCGCGTTGCAATAACTTATAATATTAATCATGAAGTTGTAGAAACTTCATTGATCTCTTCAAATATTCATCACGTTGACAAATTAGGTCGTATTGGAACACAAGTTTTATTTAAACCTCGTCATCAAGAATTTGACGATGAATATGCCGAGTGGGATTCAATGGAAACAATTGAGGCAATGAAAGCAGGGCTTTCACTCAATCACGAAGTTATATTAATTGAAGCTGATAAAGATGTAACTGAAAATTTAAAGCTCGCAAAACCTGATATTGTATTTAATGTTGCAGAAGGTAAAAATGGTGTATCGCGCGAATCACAAGTTCCTGCAATTTGTGAAATGTTAAATATTCCGTACACAGGTAGCGATCCAGTTACTTTAGGAATTTGTTTAGATAAATCAAGAGCAAAGGAAATACTTTCGTACTATAAAATCCCGACTGCAAATTTTAGAGTTATAAATAATTTTGATGATATAAATTTATCTCCGATAATTTTACCCTCTATTATAAAACCTTTGCACGAAGGAAGTAGCAAAGGAATTTATGACAGTTCACTTGTCCAAAATGAACAACAATATAGAACCGAGAGTGAAAGAATTTTAACTCTTTATCATCAACCTGTATTAGTTGAAGAATTTTTATCGGGACGAGAATTTACTGTTTCTTTATGTGGAAATGATGACACTGTTGAAATATTTCCGATAGTTGAAATAAATTTTGATTCGCTTCCTAAAGGAGTAAATCCAATTTATTCTTATGAAGCAAAATGGATTTGGGATCAGCTTGAAAATCCACTTGATATTTTTAGATGCCCGACAAAACTTTCAACAAGACTTCAAAAACAGATTGAAACAATTTGTTTAGATACATTTGCAATTTTAAAATTAAAAGATTGGGCTAGAATTGATGTCCGTTGTGACGGGAAAAACCGACCACATATAATAGAAATAAATCCTATACCAGGTATTTTACCAAATCCAGATGATCATTCATGTTTTCCGAAAGCAGCACGCGCAGCAGGAATTGGATATGATGAACTTTTAAATAAAATTTTAAATACTGCATTGCAACGATACAGCAAACTGAATGCGTAAAATTTTAAACGTTGCAATAATTTACAACGAACCAACAGTTCAAACTTCAAAAGGAAGAAAATATCTTTCAAATTTAACAAATAGTTTAGATCAAGAAATTAATTCTACAACAAAAATAAAAGACATTGATTTATCTGAAGTTGGAATTTTGGAAGAAAAGCAAGACATACAACATGCGCTAGAAAAATTGGGACACAATTGTTCTATTTTTAACGCAGCAGATGATTTTATTAATCTTGTAAAATTTATTGAAGCAAAAGATCCAGATGTAATTTTTAATATGGTTGAAGGTCTCAACAATTGTTCAATTCACGAAATGTATATTGCAGGAATTTATGAATTGTTGGGAGTAACTTATACGGGAGCTGGACCACTTGCTTTAGGAAATTGTTTAAATAAAAATAAAACTAAAGATTTATTAATTGCAAATAATATTCCAACACCAAAATATGATTTGTGTTCATACAGAAGTTTACCATCAAAAGATAAAAAATTAAAATTCCCTTTAATTGTAAAACCTGCCGGCGAAGATGCAAGTGTCGGAATTGACAATGATTCAATTTTATACAATTATAAAGATTTATCTAAAAAAATAAATTATGTATGTAAAAAATATAAAGGGAAAGTAATAGTAGAAGAATATATTGATGGCAGAGAAATTAATGTGGCTATAATTGGAAATAAAAATCCACGAGTTCTTCCATTTTCTGAAATTTCTTTTAATAAAATGCCAAAAAATCTTCCACCAATTGTGACTTATCGGGCAAAGTGGATTTCAGGTAGTGCAGAATATCAAGGAACAAATGGAGTTTGTCCGGCAAAAGTTACTAAATCACTTGCAAAAAAACTTGAAAAAATTTCTCTCAAGGCATACAAACTTATGGGTTGCAGAGATTATGCTCGTATTGATTTAAGAATTGATAAAAATAATAACCCATTTATTTTGGAAGTTAACCCAAATCCCGATATAAGTGATGAAGCTGGCTTTGCTCGATCATCAAGAGCTGCAGGTTATAAATATGATGAGATCGTTCAGCAAATTTTAAACTTTGCTTTAGAGCGAAACAAAATGAAAATTTTGCTGACAAATAAACAAAAGCTAATCAGAATCCCCGCTTAATGATACGCCTTCTACATGCAGACGATAAAGAAAAAATCGTCAACATTCTTATTTCAACAAAATTTTTTACTGATGAAGAAGTAGAAATTGCAAAAGAAATCCTAGATATTTTTATAGACGAGCCAAATCAAAAAGATTATCTAATATATGTTTCTGAGGAAAATAATATTGTAGAAGGATATGTAAATATTGGTAAAACTCCCGGAACTTTTGGAACTTTTGATTTGTATTGGATTGCAGTTGATCCAGAAATTCAAGGTAAAGGTGTTGGAACAAAATTGCTCGACTTTGCTAAAAATGAAATAAAAAACCAAAATGGTACTTTAATAATTTCAGAAACATCATCAACTGAAAAATATTTTCCAACTCAAAAATTTTATGAAGCAAAAGGATTTATACAACTTGCAAAAATAAAAAATTATTATAAGCAGAATGATGACTTAATTATTTACGGACATTATTTACAGGGAGAAAATTAAATGGAACAATGGCAAAGAATGTTGAGAAAAAGTATCGATTCAAGTGATGACTTAGTTAAAAATTTTGGCTTTGATATAAAATTAGCAAACGAACTTAATGATTTATTCCACACCAGAATTAATCCATATTATTTAAGTTTAATCCGTTTTAAAGGAGATCCAATTTGGTTGCAATGCATCCCCGATATAAAAGAATTAGCTGATGATGATTTGCCACTCGATCCACTTGAAGAAGATAAATTTAGCCCAGTTCCAAGTATTACACATCGTTATCCTGATAGAGTTTTATTTTTGACAACAAGTCAATGCTCGATGTATTGTAGATTTTGTACTCGCAAAAGAAAAGTTAGCGATCCAACAAAAATTAGCATGAAGTTTATTCAAACAGGAATCGATTACATTGCTGCTCATCCAGAAATTAGAGATGTAGTTTTATCCGGTGGAGATCCTTTAATGCTGACTGATGTAATGTTGGAAAAAGTTATTTCTGCTTTACGCAATATTCCTCATGTCGAAATTATCCGACTTGGAACAAAAATGCCATGTGTCCTTCCACAAAGAATTACAAGAAAATTATGCAAGATGATAAAAAAATATCATCCAATTTATGTGAACACACATTTTAATCATCCGTGGGAATGTACAACTGAAGCAAAAAAAGCTTGCGAAATGTTGGCTGATGCAGGTTGTCCAGTTGGTAATCAAGCTGTATTAATGAAAGATATAAATGATAATGCAGAAGTAATGTTGGAGTTGCATCGTAAATTACTTGCAATGAGGGTTCGTCCTTATTATTTGTATCAAGCCGATACTACAAAAGGAACAAATCATTTTAGAGTTCCTGTAAGAGTTGGTTTAGAAATTATGGATAAATTACGTGGTCATACATCCGGTTTGGCAGTTCCTTATTATGTAATTGACGCGCCAGGTGGTGGTGGAAAAATTCCAATTTTACCTGAATATGTAATTGGTAGAAAAGGAAATAATATTATTCTTCGCAATTATAAATATGATATTTTTGAATATCCTGATGTAGTTGAAAATGAAACAATCTTACCAAAAAATGAAATTGAACAATTAGAACCGGAGCTTCAAACAAAATAAAAAATAAGTTTTAAGCTAACTCTAACTTTGATAATTTGTAGCCCAATTTGAATTTAATTGGGCTTTTTCATTTATTCATTTTTACTAAAACTTTTTTTAATTTTTATTTATGTCGATAGCACAAAGTACAATTGATGAAATTCGGAATTCTGCCGATATAATAGAAATTATTGGCAAAGAAGTCCGTCTAATTAAAAAAGGGAAATCGTTTAAAGGTTTATGCCCGTTCCATTCTGAAAAAACTCCCTCATTTACAGTAAATGCCGAAAAAGGGTTGTTCTATTGTTTTGGTTGCCACAAAGGTGGAGATAGTATAAAATTTGTAATTGAGTTTTATAAACTTTCTTATGTTGATGCTCTTGAAATGTTGGCAGAAAAATTTGGAATTAAAATTATCCGTACCTCAGAAAAATTAGATTCTGCAGAAGAAAATGAAAAAATATTTGGAATGTTGAATTTTACTGCTGAACATTTTCACGCACAACTTTATGCAACTGAAGAAGGTAAAATTGCACTTGAATATCTTTACAATAGAAAATTAAGTGATGAAACAATCGAATATTTTAAAATTGGATATTCACAAAAAAGCTGGGACGAATTAATTCAATCAACTGAAGTTGAAGGAATTTCAAAAGAAAATTTATTAAAAATTGGATTAATCAAACAACGAGATGATGAAAGTTTTTATGATACTTTCAGAGGAAGAATAATGTTCCCAATTCATTCTACAATGGGGAGGATTATCGGTTTTGGTGCTCGCAAAATGTTTGAAGATGATCCACTCGGCAAATACATTAATTCAAGCGATTCAATAATCTATCAAAAAAGTAAAATACTTTACGGATTAAATTTTTCTAAAGATGAAATTCGTCATAAAAATTCTGTTTTGCTTGTTGAAGGATATATGGATTATTTGGCTTTATTTCAGTCTGGATTTAAAAATGTTGTTGCAACAAGTGGAACTGCATTAACACAGCCACAAATTCAAATTCTTGCGCGTTATACAACAAATATTTTTTTCGTTTTTGATGGAGATACTGCCGGCTCATCAGCAATGTTGCGTGGGATTGATTTAATATTGCAATCAGGTTTAGATGTAAGAATAATTGAACTTCCCCCAGGACTTGATCCAGATAATTTTATAAATCAAATGGGAAAAGAAGAATTTCAAAATTTACTTTCAAAAGCAATTTCATTTATTGAGTTCAAAGCAAATAATTTGCAAAAACAGGGCAAATTAAATAGCGCAGAAGGAAAAGCTGAAGCTGTTCGAGAAATTGTAAATTCAATTTCAAAAATTAAAGACCCACTTCGTAAAACTTTTTTTATTAAAGAAGTTGCAGGTAAATATGATTTGTACGAATCAATGTTATTAAATGAGTTAGAAAAATTATTAGATCAATCAAAAAGCTCACGATATCAACCAACTTCTATTTATCAAGAAAACTTACAAGCAGAAACAATTTTACAACAATCAGAGGGTGAAGTAAAAGTAATTCCAAAAAATATTCCAATTGAGGAAAAAGAAATTTTATCATCAATGTTGGAAAACCCTGAAAAAGTTTGTCCGTTTGTTTTTTCGCAGATTAATGCAGATGAATTTACTCATCCGATTTCAATTAAATTAGCTGATTTAATTTTCCATTTAAGAACCGAAGGTGAGACAATTTCAATTAATGCAATTTATAATCTCGCTATTGAGGAAGAAGTAAAAATATTTGTAACAGAATTATCTGCAATGCAATATCAATTGGGGGATGAATGGAATAAAATTGGCTCGCGATTAAGCGAAGAGAGATTGTTACATGTTGCTTTTGGTGCAATTAAAAAAATTAAAATTAAAAAATTGGAAATCGAAAGGGATAAAAATCAATCGGAATTAAAATCTGCATCAATAAATAACATTGATCCATCAAAATATTTAATAAAACACAAAGAGATACTTCAAAAAATCAAATCAGTACAAGATCAAAAGTTAGAAAAATAATTTTTAGTCAACTCTTATTATTGCCGAGAGTGTGAAAGGAAGAATTGCCATAAAAGTAATTGCTAAAATCTTGCCGAAAAATTGATCTTCATTCATTATTAAGAAAATATTTTTTACATATGTGAAATAATATTTTCACCAAATTCTGAACATTTAATTTCAGTTGCGCCATCCATTAATCTTGCAAAATCATAAGTAACTTTTTTAGAACCAATAGCGCCTTCAATTCCTTTTATAATTAAATCGGCAGCTTCAGTCCAGCCAATGTAACGGAACATCATTTCCCCACTTAAAATAACAGAACCGGGATTTACTTTATCCAAGCCAGCATATTTTGGAGCTGTGCCATGAGTTGCCTCAAAACAAGCAAATCCATTTTGATAATTTATATTTCCACCAGGCGCGATTCCAATCCCGCCAACTTGCGCAGCGAGTGCGTCCGAAATATAATCGCCATTCAAATTTAAAGTTGCAATAACATCGTATTCATTTGGTCGTGTCAAAATTTGCTGTAAAAATGCATCAGCAATTACATCTTTAATTAAAATTTTTCCGGGAGGAACTTTTCCCTGACAATCATCCCACGAAATTGTTTGATTGGGATATTCTTTTTTAGCAAGTGCGTAACCCCATTCTCTAAATCCTCCTTCTGTAAACTTCATAATGTTTCCTTTGTGAACAAGTGTTACAGATTTTCGATTATTTTTAATTGCGTAATTAATTGAAGCGCGTACAAGTCGCTCAGTTCCTTCAATCGAAACTGGTTTTACACCAATACTTGACGATTCAGGAAATCGAATATTTGTAATCTTCATTTCTGTTTGAAGAAATGAAATTATTTTTTTTGCTTCATCAGTTTTTGCTTTAAATTCTATTCCGGCATAAATGTCCTCAGTATTTTCGCGGAAGATTACCATATTTACTAATTCAGGATTTTTTACCGGTGATGGAACGCCTTTAAAATATTGAATTGGCCTTAAGCAAACATATAAATCTAAACGCTGGCGCAAAGTTACATTTATCGATCTTATTCCGCCACCAACTGGAGTTGTGAGTGGACCTTTAATTGCAACGATGAATTCTTTAATTGCATTTAAAGTATCATCATGAAGCCAAGTATTTGGTCCGTAAACTTGATTTGCTTTTTCACCGGCAAAAACTTCGAACCAAACTATTTTCTTTTTTCCGTTATATGCTTTTTTTACTGCTTCATCAAAAACTTTTTGTGAAGATTTCCAAATATCCGGACCAATTCCATCTCCTTCTATAAATGGTATTATTGGATTGTCGGGAACGATTAGTGAACCATTTAAAACTGAAATTTTTTGTCCATCTGTTGGCGGAACTAACTTTTGATAGATACTCATTTTTATTTTTTTATATGTTGATTTATTTTTTGAAATACTTCTTGAAATTCTTGATCTGTATATTTTTTTAAACTCCTTACAAAATTTATGTTGTCATTCTTATATCTTGGAATTATATGAAAATGGAAATGAAAAATTGATTGTCCTGCAATTTCACCTTTATTTGATATTACATTAAATCCTTCAAGATTTAATGCTTCTGTTAATGATTTTGAGATTAATTGAACTGCTGAAAACAAATCTGCAGCTTCACTTTTTGGAATTTCTAAAATGTCTTTATAATGGTTTTTACTGATTACAAGCACATGACCAAAATTCATCGGATTGATATCCAAAATTGCAAATGCAACTTCATTTTCATATAGAATTTTTGAAGGGATTTCTCCATCTCGGATTTTACAAAAAATACAATTCATTTGCCCAAAATATGAATTATACTTTTTATCTTCAATTAAATAAAAGTTAATTGAGCTTTTAGTGATATTCTATTATATTGACTTGAAAATTTTTATTAACAAACGATATAAGTAAAATTTTATGAAGATTAACTCAACAAAATTAATAATTTCATCGATTTGTGTTTTTATTTTGACAACTGCATTCCAGTGTTCAAGTCCTGAGATGACTAGTGCAAAATTATATTTACAACGCAAAGATTCTAAAAAAGCTGCTGAACAACTTGAAAATGAAGTCAAAAAAAATCCAAAAAATGCTGAAGCTTATTATCTTTTAGGTCAAATCCGATTTGATGAACAAGATTTTAAAAGTATGAGAATTGCTTTTCAAAACTCTCTTGCTGCAGAAAATAAATATGAAAAGGAAATTAAAAATTATAATACAAGCGCATGGGCTAGAAAATTTAATGAAGGAGTTGATGCTTTAAATAATGCAATTGAGGACTCAACAATTGACCGTGCAATTGTTGCGTTTGAAATGGCATATTATATTTTGCCAGAAAGTACAATGAATGCCCGCAATCTTGGTCTTGCTCATTACAAAAGAGGAAACATGACAAAAGCAGTTGAATATTTAACTGATACTTTTAATAAAGATCAAGATGATTTATCGATTAGAGTTATTGGTAGAATTTATACAGATAATGCTTCAAAATTTAAAAACCAGTATTTAGAAGAAAATTCAGAATTAATTAATCAAATAAAAAATATCAATTCAATTCAAGTCCGTACAAAAGCTGAAGATGTTAAATATAGTTTAGCTCAACCAACAAGTATAAACAAAATTCCAAAAACCAAAAAAGAAGAATGGAACTATGAAAAGTTGGGTTTAAAATTTACAATTGAGGGTGGAGTTGTTTCTGCAATTAATAAATCATTCGATTTAAAACCGGACACAACTTTATTAATGCAATCAAGAGGTGAATTTTCGAAAGCAGTTGAAATTTTGAATGTTGGTGTTGCAAAATTTCCTGAAGATTCTGAAATCTCAGAAATGTTGATGAATGCATATATTGGTGCCGAAAGAAATATTGAAGCTCGCAAATTATTAGAAGAGCGTGTTGTAAAATATCCTGAAAGTAAATTTGATCATTACAATTTCGGAGTTTTTCTATTAAAAGATAATGACTACAAAAATGCGATAAAACATTTTGAAAGCGCAATTAAAATTGATGCAGCATTTAATGCATCAATGTATAATTTAGCTGCATCGTATGTAAACTGGGGAGTATCTGAGCAAGAAAGAATTAAAAAATCTGGAAAAGAAGGTGACAAATCTTACAACGATAAATATAAAGCAGCTTTGCCATATTTAGAAAAAATTATTTCTGAAACACCAAATGATGTACAAATACTCGAACTTTTAGGACAAGTTTATGCAAATTTAGGAAATTCTAAAAAAGCAGAAGAATATTATAAAAAAGCGGATGATATCCGATCCGGAAAAAATTAGGAGGATTTATGACTGAACAAAAAGAGCAGCAAATAAATATCGAATTAGGAGAAAAAGAGGCAGAAGGGATTTATTCAAACCTCGCAATTATTACACATTCGCCGGCAGAATTTGTAATTGATTTTACAAGATTGCTTCCAGGTGTTCCAAAAGCAAAAGTTTATTCTAGAATAATTATGACTCCGCAGCATGCAAAATTATTACTTGGTGCGTTGAATGACAATATTCGGAAATATGAAAACTCATTTGGCGATATAAAAAATGTTGCAGATGATCTTCAAAACAAACAATTTGGTTATCCAGTTAGTAGTAAAGAGGAAAAAATAAATTAAATGTGAATGAAGAAATTATTCATTCCTGCATTAATTTCGATAATATCTTTTTCATCTTGTGTTGATTTAACAGGACTTGATCCTGTATTACCTACTTGGTCAACTTCAATTACAATCCCATTAATAGATCGT
>JAQCAB010000044.1 GCA_027622375.1 Bacteroidota bacterium | reverse complement strand
ATAATACGTAATGTTACAATTTTTATTAATTAACATTATTAATTAAAGAAAGGATTAATTATGAAAAAGCAAAAACCGTCAGAGCCAATGTTTAAAACACTCGAAGAAGGACAAGCATATATGGAAAAATTATACGAGGGGAAATGGTCACACGACATAGTGGGGCAGACCTTTATAAGTTTTATGAACAAGCCCACTCAAGAGAAATCTAATTTGCAGAATGAGAAAGATCCATCGCAAAAAGATGAAACTAATAACACGAATGGAGGTAAATAAATTGCCATTCCGTTTAGAAATTTCTCCTTTATTTCAATTTGAATGTGAGCGTCAGGTTTTTCATTCAATTGATTACACAAATTATGATACTGCAGTTGAAGCATCTAAAAAAATGTTGATAACCCTTTTTATATCTTCTTTGCAAGGAAGACTATCGGAATATGAAATTTTAGACTATCTTACTGCTGGACCGGAAGAGCCAGATATTATTGCTATTTATCCTGATACTATTCCTTTAAACGTTGAAACATTTTCTGCCGGGAAATTTTCAACTGAACTTATTATCGAAATGGAAAAAGAGATGGACATTTTAAACAGGTGGATAATGAATTTGTAATTGACTGATAAGTATAGAGAAATATAATTGGGCCAAAATGTTTTATTTCCAAATACTTACAACTGAATTTTAATTTTACAATTTAACCGAAGAAGAAATAAAAATTCAATATTGACTAAGGTATAATTTTTTTGTATGTTGCTGTTGCATTACGAGTTCGTCTTAACTAGACGATGCCAACCGAGTGGCCGAAACCGCGGTGGAAAAATAATGTGGACGATAAGTCAAAAAAGCGGAATCTTAACCTTCCCTTTTTATTAATTCACACTAATTATGTAATGTAGAAATTTTCAAAATTTCTTATTTATAAATTTTTAAATATTAATAAAATGAAAAACTCAAAACAAATTCTTCCAAGTCTTGGTGTATATGGTTTTGATAATCTTGAATTGATAATTCTTGCTGCTTTGATTACCGAAGATCCTATGCTTTTAATTGGAAAATCAGGAACAGGCAAAACTTATTTGTTGAATAGTATATCAGAAGCATTAAATCTTAATCACCGACACTATAACGCTAGTTTCATTTCCTTTGATGATTTAATTGGGTTTCCATATCCAAATGTAGAAGGGCAAACTGTTACATACCTAAAAACACCTGCAACAATTTGGGGAGCAGAATCAATTTTAATCGATGAAATTAGTCGTTGTAAACCAGAAACACAAAATAAATTTTTTTCAATTATTCAGGAAAAAAAAATTCAGGGGATTGAATTAAGTGAATTAAAATATCGATGGGCTGCAATGAATCCTTTAATGGATGAAAATAACGATACAGCTGATTACTACGAAGGAAGTTTATCGCTTGATCAAGCACTTGCGGATAGATTTGCATTTATTATTGAAGTTCCTGATTGGAATGAATTAACCGTAAGCGAACAAGAATTAGTTATTAATCCTGCAGGAGAAGGTAAAATAAATAATACTTCAGAAGAGTTAATTCAATTTATAAAAAAACTTAGAGAAAAATTTATTATAGAATTGAAAAACCAAAATAAAAAAATAATTTTATATTGTCGGATAATAAGCACCATACTAGGTGATTCAGGTTTCCGAATATCCCCAAGAAGAGCAAGACAACTTGCAAGAAATTTTGCAGCAATATTTCTAGTAGCTAAAGAAATTGGATTAGACCAAAATGAAAATCAATTAAAAAAATTATTTTATTTAGGATTAAGTTGGAGTTTACCACATCGTGCATGGCAAGGGAATATTTCAAGTCTTAAAATTGAGACCGCACATAATGAATGCATAAAGTTGATTGGTGAAGTTGGCACTGAAAATAGTTGGTTGTCTGAATTTAATTTTATAAAAAATGTTCCAAAAAAAATAAAAATGTTATTGAACGCAAAGATTGACAAAGAAACTAAAAGTATTGCAATTATGAAATTTTTAAACAACGGTAGTAAAACAAAAACAGGTATGCTTGCCTTTGCAGCACAACCCTTTTTTGAAAAAATTGATATTTTAAATGAAGAAGCATTTAACGAAATAACAAATCATTCAACAAAGGTAATGGATGTAGAAGGGAAATTACAATGGAGAGAAAGAATTAACGCTAATAACCCACATCCAATTTTATCAAATTGTGTTAAATTTATAAAATCATTAAAGACTAAAGATAAAATGAGAACGAAAAGAGCTAATCAATTTTTTCTTTATCTAATTTTAAATAATGTTTCAATTCCTGAGCCTGAATTTATAGAAAATGAACTAAATGAATGTTTTAAGGTAATAAAAGAAGAACTTACTAATGCAAAAAATATTTAACACTCAAAGAATTGAAGAAACAATATATATTTGTGAAACCACAAATAAATTATTGAATAATATGGGGGGACCCATTTCTAGAAGTCGAACTGAAGATATTTCATCAAATATTTTATTAAAAGAAAAATTGATTTCAAAAACTGAGATATATGATATTAACATATGGGTTGATGATCAAGACATAGAAAAATTATTAATCAATTGTGCACAAAAATTTGGGTGGAAAACATTAGAGGAAGCATCTAAATATTTAAATTTACCAAAAGAAAAATATTTAATTTTAAATTGTACAAATAATCAAAATAAAAAAATAAAGTTATTTTCAAAAGTTATGTTAAAGCATGTATTAATACTTTCGAAATGTAATCACATATACTACCACCCTACTAGCCCAATAATTTTAACAAAAAATAGACTTAGTAGATGTATAAAATTAATTAAAATAGACATTAACAAATACTATGATATGGAATAATAAAAACATCACCAACATAATTCAAGATATGATCTCAGAAAATCCATTAGCTTGCAGTGCTTTATTGAATATTTCTAAAATTGAATTTACAGAAAAAGTTGAAACCATGGCAGTTTCACTTGTCAGGGAACCAACTTTATATATAAATCTTAATTTTTGTAATAAATATTTACAAAACGATAATGATGTAAAAGCTGTTTTACTACATGAGTTTTTACATGTCTTACTCCAACATACTATAAAATATGATTCTATGACTCCAATGCTGAACATTGCACTTGATGCAATTATTAATGCAATTATTTATA
>JAQCAB010000008.1 GCA_027622375.1 Bacteroidota bacterium | reverse complement strand
AAAATAAACTTACACTAAAGAATAAAAATAAAGTAAAAATAAATTTGATTTTTAAAATATTCATAAATAATTATTAATGAGGTTCTTTAACTTTAAAAAGTAAAATACCTCCACCTAAAAATAAAACTAATAAACCTAAAATCCCTATTCTTGGATTTCCAGTTAAGTAAGCGCCAAATCCAACAATTAAAGGGCCAATTATAGAAGCAAATTTCCCAATTACATTATAAATACCAAAATACTCACCCTCCTGACCTTTTGGAATCATTTGTGAGTATAAACTACGGCTAAGAGCCTGAACACCACCTTGAATCATTCCAATAACAGCTGCAAGTAAAAAAAAGTGGAGTGGTGAACTCATAAACATTGCGCCAATAACAACCAAACAATACAAAGAAATACAAAATAAAATTGGAATTTTACAACCTAATTTATTTGCAATATTTCCAAACAAAAGAGCGAAAGGGAAACCTACAAATTGCGTTAATAGTAATGCCGAAATTAAATCCCCAGTTTCAAAATTTAAAGATTTTCCAAAATCAACAGCCATTGTAATTACAGTATTTACTCCATCGTAATAAAGCCAAAAAGCAATTAAAAAAATTAAAATGTTTTTTTTGCTTTGAATTATTTTAAAAGTTCTAACTAATCTTCGGATTGTGTGGTTTACAGAAGTTGTTAAATTCATTTTTTGATAATTTGTTGCTGCTTCAGGAACAAAATAAAAAAGTGGAAGAGTAAAAACCCCCCACCAAACTGCAACAGTAATGAATGATGCTTTAATTGAAGCGATTCCATCTGTAAATCCAAAACTTTGCGGAAATAAATACATCAACACATTAATTAAAAATAAAATTCCACCACCAATATAACCGAGTGAATAACCAAGAGAAGATATTTGGTTTGATTTTTTTCCAGGTGCAATTGAAGGTAAAAGTGAATCATAAAAAATTAAACTAAACTCAAAAGCAAGTAATGCAACTCCATAAATAAACATAGCGCTAAACCAATCACCTTTATTTATTTGTGACATGCTGTAGCAACACATTGCGCCAATGAACATAAAAATTCCCAGCATGGTTTTTTTGGATCCTTTTAAGTCCGAAATCGCACCAAGTATTGGACTCATAAAAACCATAATTATACTTGAAAATGAAATTATGGTACCCAATCTTGCAGTTGTTAAAGTTGATTCAGTTCCTGCGCCCCAATAATCTTTAAAAAAAATTGGAAAAAATCCTGCCATAACTGTAGTAGAAAAAGCACTATTTGCCCAATCGTACATTGCCCAGCTAAAAACTTTTTTATCAATTTTCATAAAAGGTATCATAATAAACCTCTTCCATGTTTAACAATTCTGCCAGATTTTATTTCTTCCTGATAAAAAGCATTTAAAATACCATTTATAAATTGCGGACTTTTTTCGGTGCTGTACTGTTTTGCTAATTCGATAATTTCGTTCAATGTAACTTTTGCAGGAATCTCACCAAAATAAATTAATTCACACATTCCCATTCTTAATAATATTTTGTCAATTACAGCAATTCTATCTTCCCTCCAATGTTTGGATAAAATTTTTATAGAATTATTAAATGAATCGTAATTTTTAATTACATCAAAAAAAAGCGAATCGGCAAAATTTTTGGTGATGTTTTGCACCGATGTGTCAGATAGAAGTGTGTTAAATATATAAGTCGGATCATCTTTAGAGATCTCGTATGCATAAAGAGCTTGCAAAACTTTTTCTCTAATTTTTCTTCGGCTTGGTTGTTTTTTAATTGTCATTGAACTTTAATTGAAAAAACTAATACATTATCATCAAATTTCCAATTTATGTTATATATTTGTTTAAATAAAAAAATAATAATGTCAACGGAACCAAAATCAATTAAAAAGATAAATTTAGATGAATTAGAAGTTTGTTGGAATGACATGCATATTGGTTTGCACAAAATAAAAACACTCCGAGATGAATGTCCATGCGCAACTTGCAAAGGTGAAACTGTATTGCTAAAAACTTATGTGCCCGCTACAAAATTTGATTTACCGGGGAAGTATGAAATAAAAAATATTTCAGTTGTTGGAAGTTATGCAATGCAAATATTATGGAATGATGGACATGATACAGGAATTTATTCTTGGTCGTATTTACAAAGTTTGTGTGAATGTACAAATTGTGACAAAATTAAATCAAGGAATTAATTATGAAGTTATCAAAAAAAATAATAAACACTTTGGCTGAAAATGCAATTACTGCAAAATCAAAATCATATTCTCCATATTCTAAATTCAAAGTTGGGGCGTCGGTAATTACTTCTGATGGAGAAATATTTAATGGTTGTAATATTGAAAATGAATCTTATTCATTAACAATTTGTGCAGAGCGAAGTGCTTTATTTAATTCATTCATAAATGGTAAAAAAAATATCTTTGCAATCGCAATAACTTCGGATGATAAAAATTTTTTAACACCATGTGGAGCTTGTTTGCAAGTTATTTCGGAATTAGCGCCAAACGCAAAATTAATTCTTGTAAATAATATTGGAAAAATAAAATTAACAACTCTCAAAAAATTATTTCCAAACCCACCTGATTTAAAATTTCTAGCATCTTAAAAAATGACTAGCTACTATTTTTTAATTGGAAGCACAAGACTGCCAAAGGTAAATGGTGTAAAAAAAGCAATTCAAAATTTAAGCAATCATTGTAACATAGATTTTGAAAAATCTGAATTTGAATGTCGTGAAGCTATTAGTCAAGTTTCTGACACTCCAAAAAGTATTTTGGAATTACAAATTGGTGCAAAAAATAGAGCACAAAATATTTTTAAAAAAATTGATGATAAACCTACGATTTCAATCGGAGTTGAAGGTGGAATATTTGTAATTGATGATCGCGCGTTTTTACAAAGTTGGGTCGCTGTTTTTAATGGAGCAGAATATTATTTCGGTTCATCAGGGGCAATTGAAATTCCAGATGAAATAAAAAATCAAATTATTTTTGAAAATAAAGATTTGAGTGTTGTGATTGATGAATATTCGGGCAAAAAAAATATCCGAAGTAATGAAGGTACATGGGGAATTTTAACTGATAATTTTATTACACGCGAAGAATCGTTTACACTTGCTTCAACAATTGCATTATTAAGTTACTTTCAAATAAAAAAAAATAATTCAAAATAATTTTTGCTCAATTGATTATGCTCTCAACTCTGCATATATTTATTACTTAATTATGACTTTTGAAGAAATAGTTTTCTGGAGTTTGGTGTTAGTTTCAGGTTTTGCTGCATTGATGGTTGTAATTTCACGAAGCCCAATTGCAAGTGCCTTATATTTAATTTTAAATTTTTTCTGTCTCGCAGGATTATATTTAACTTTAAATGCACAATTTATTGCTGTCGTACATATAATAGTATATGCTGGCGCAATAATGGTTTTATTTCTTTTTGTAATAATGCTTTTAAATTTACAAGATGAAACAAAACTTCGTGAAAGAATGAATTGGAAATCTTTTGCTGCAATTGCACTTTCAATTTTATTTTTGATTGAATTGTTTTACATCTTTATAATTAAAACACCAACTCCAAAAATACCAATCCATCCAAGTTCAAAAGAAATTGGAACCGTTGAATATTTAGGTAAAATTTTATTTACAGAATTTTTATTTCCATTTGAACTCACTTCAATTTTGTTAATCGCTGCAATTATTGGTGCAGTAGTTTTAGCAAAAAAGAAATTTGAACTGACCGATTAATGATTCCACTTAATTACTATTTATTATTTGCTGCATTTTTATTTTCAGTTGGAGTTGTTGGAGTATTAATCAGACGAAACGCAATAATTGTTTTTATGTGTATAGAGCTAATGCTAAACTCTGTTAATTTAACTTTCATTGCTTTTTCAGCATTTATGGGAAATGCAATCGGGCAAATGTTTGTATTTTTTGTTATGACTGTTGCAGCAGCTGAAGCAGCAGTTGGTTTAGCAATTATAATTGCGCTTTTCCGAAATAAGAAAACTATTAATATTGACCAAATTAATTTATTAAAATGGTGAACTATATTAATTACACAAGTTTAATTTTAATTTTTCCTTTAATTGGATTTTTAATTAATGGGGTTTTTGGATCAAAATTAAAATCAGAAAAACTAATCGGTTCCATTTCTGTACTCGGCGTATCAATTCCATTTTTTATATCATCTTTGATTTTAATCCAAATGCTTTCATCAAATATTGATGAAAGATTATACATTGTAAATTTATTTTCCTGGATTGATGTTGGCTCTCTTAAAATTAATGTTTCGTATTTGATAGATGAGCTTTCAATTATAATGACATTAATTGTAACTGGAGTCGGAGCATTAATTCATATTTATGCAATTGGTTATATGCATGGCGATAAAAGTTTTTGGAGATTTTTTGCTTATTTGAATCTTTTCATTTTTGCGATGCTCAATCTAGTTTTAGCAGATAATTTTTTGCTAATGTTTTTAGGTTGGGAAGGTGTTGGATTGTGTTCATATTTATTAATCGGGTTTTGGTACGATCGTAATTTTGATAAATCAACAACAGCAGACGCAGCAAAAAAAGCATTCATTGTAAATCGAATTGGAGATTTTGGATTTCTAATCGCTTTATTTTTAATTTTTACAAATTTTGGATCACTTGAATTTGTAGATGTAATTACACAAGCATCAGTTTTACAAAGTGGAGACGAACTTTTAACTGCGATAACTTTACTTTTATTTTTGGGAGCAACTGGTAAATCAGCACAAATTCCATTATTTGTTTGGTTACCAGATGCGATGGCAGGACCGACTCCAGTTAGTGCATTAATTCACGCAGCTACAATGGTAACTGCCGGTGTTTATTTGTTAGCCCGAACTTCTGCAATATTTATTCTTGCTCCTTTTACAATGAATGTTGTTGCAATAATTGGAATTACAACCGCAATTTTTGCTGGAACAATTGGCCTTGTTCAAAATGATATAAAAAAAGTTTTGGCTTATTCAACTATAAGTCAACTTGGTTATATGTTTTTAGCTTGCGGTGTTGGAGCATTCTCGGCTGCAATTTTCCATTTAATGACACATGCATTTTTTAAAGCTCTTTTATTTTTAGCTGCAGGTTCTGTAATTCATGCTCTTCATCATGAACAGGATATTTATAAAATGGGGGGCTTAAAAAAATATTTGCCGATAACTTTTTTCACTTTTTTAATTGCGGCTTTGGCAATATCGGGGATTCCTCCACTTTCAGGATTTTTTAGTAAAGATGAAATTTTATATAAAGCTTTTTCATTTGGATCTTTTTGGTATTGGTTCTTTGGATTTATTGGTGCAGGATTAACAACTTTATATATGATGCGTTTGGTTTATTTAACTTTTTATGGAAACGAAAATTTTGATGATTCAATTAAACCACACGAATCACCAAAAGTTATGACAATACCACTAATTGTTCTCGCAATTCTTTCAGCAATTGGTGGTTTAATTGGAATACCGCATGCTCTTGGCGGTACAAATTATTTTGAAGAATTTCTAGAACCGGTTTTTAAAACTTCAAACTCGCAACTACCTTTTGTGTTTGAAAATATTACAACCGAATATTTACTGATGGCATTATCAGTTGCGATTAGCATTTGTGCAATTTGGTATGCTCGTAATTTATTTCTCCAAAATTTAAAAAAATCAGAATTGATTAAAAATAAATTTAGTTCAGCTCATAATATTTTAGTTAACAAATATTTTGTGGATGAGTTTTATGAGAAAATATTTATTAACCCAATTAAAAAATTATCTGATTCTTTTTTATGGAAGTGGTTTGATATTAAAATTATTGATGGACTTATAAATAATTCAGCAAAGTTTATTCAATATCTATCATCTGTTTTAGTTAAAGTACAAACTGGAGTAACTGAAAATTACGTTCAAATTTTTGTTTTAGGAGTAACCTTAATTTTATTAAAAATAATTTTGTGATGACTTTTATTGATCAATATATTTTAAGCATTTTAACTTTTTCACCAATTATTGGTGTTATAATTTTATTTTTGTTTAGAGTCAAAAATTCAATTAGTTCAAAAACAATCGGTTTAATTTCAAGTATAATTACTTTTGCAATCTCAATTTATATTTATTCAAAATTTGATTTAACGCAAAATGCTTTTCAGTTTGTTCAAGCTAATCAACTTTTTATAGATTTAGATATTAAATATGCAGTTGGTATTGATGGCCTATCATTAATTTTAATTTTATTAACCACATTTTTAACTCCAATTACAATCTTATCAGCATTTAAATCAATTGAAAAACGTGTAAATGAATTTATAGTAATGATGTTGATGTTAGAAGTAGGAATGATTGGCGTTTTTGTTTCAACAGATTTATTTTTGTTTTACATTTTTTGGGAAGCAATTTTAATTCCAATGTATTTTATAATCGGAATTTGGGGCGGTCAAAACAGAATTTATGCTACAATAAAATTTTTTATTTTTACAATGGCTGGTAGTTTATTAATGCTTGTTGCAATTTTATGGATGGGGAATTATGCAGTCGCACAATCAATCGGAAAATTTTCAACAGATTATTTGGTGTTACTTGAAATTGCAAAATCAATTCCTGAAAATGTTCAATTATATTTATTTCTGGCATTCACAATTTCATTTGCAATTAAAGTTCCACTTTTTCCATTACACACTTGGCTGCCTGATGCGCATGTTGAAGCACCAACTGCTGGCAGTGTAATTCTTGCCGGAGTTTTATTAAAAATGGGTACTTACGGACTTGTTCGTTTTAGTTTACCACTTTTCCCAATGGCAACAATTTATTTTACACCACTTTTTGCAACTTTGGCTGTTTTTGGAATTATTTACGGCGCATTAGTAAGTTTAGTTCAAACCGATTTAAAAAAATTGGTAGCTTATTCATCCGTTAGTCATTTAGGATTTGTAGTTCTGGGAATTTTTGCAGCAACTGAGGAATCAATTCAAGGCAGCATTTTACAAATGGTCAATCACGGGCTTTCAACTGGTGCTCTCTTTTTATTAGTTGGAATGATTTATGAGAGAAGACACACGCGCGAAATTTCTGACTTTGGTGGACTTGCAAAATCAATTCCAATTTTTTCTACTTTTTTTATGATTGTTACTTTGTCTTCAATTGGTTTGCCGGGATTAAATGGATTTGTGGGAGAGTTTTTAATTTTAGTTGGATCATTTAACAGTTCAAATTTAAATTCAAATTGGTTTACTATTTTCGCAACAAGCGGTGTAATTTTATCAGCAGTTTATATGTTATGGATGTTTCAACGAGTTATATTTGGAAAAATTAAAAATGAAGCAAATTCAAAAATTAGTGATCTTTCAAAAAGAGAAGTTGCTGTACTTGTTCCAATAATTATTTTTATAATTTGGATTGGCGTTTATCCAACAACATTTTTATCAATTTCATCAAATAGCACAAAAAAAGTAGTTGCCTATTTTGAAAAAAATAATCAATCGCAAACAATGTTCTTAGAAAATAAATAAAATGATACCAACTTTTCAAGATTATTTAAATGTTGCACCGATCATAATTGTTTCGGCAACTGCATTACTTGAAATTGTTTTTCAAATTATTTTTAAAGGATTTAAAAAGTATGTAAATATATTTTCAATCCTTGGATTATTAATATCAATTTATTTTGCAATTATTAATTTCGACAAAGTTTCGATGTCGTTTAGCAATATGGTATTTTCAGGAAAGTATGCAAGCTTTTTTGAAATTCTATTTTGTATAATTGGAATTTTAACAATACTTCAAAGTTCAACTATCCAAAAATATTATAGCATAAATAAAATTGAGTATAATGTTTTAATTTTAATAAGTATTGTTGGAATGATGGTGATGTCTGCTGGTGCAGATTTAATTTCAATTTTTATTGGACTTGAAATAATGTCGATTTGTTTTTATGTGCTTGCTGGTTTTGCACGCAACCAAATTATTGCAAACGAAGCATCTCTAAAATATTTTTTACTCGGTGCATTTGCAACAGGATTTTTACTTTATGGTATTGCATTGATTTATGGAACTGTTGGCACGACAAATATTATAAAAATCGCACAACATTATCCGATTGCATTAAGTTTAGATCTTCATTTGTTGGGACTTATTTTATTATTAATTGGTCTTGCTTTTAAAGTTGCACTTGTTCCATTTCACATGTGGCAACCCGATGTTTATGAAGGAGCAATCACAAATGTTTCTGGACTAATGGCATCTGGTGGTAAAACTGCCGCATTTGCATCTTTCTTATTAATTTTTTCAATTCCACTTGCTGCTGGTAATAATAATTTGATTGAAATTGTTTCTGTGCTTGCAGCTTTATCAATGATTGTTGGAAATATTTTTGGATTGGTTCAGCAAAATATAAAAAGGATGTTGGCGTATTCAAGTATTGCGCATACTGGATATATTTTAGTTGGAATAATTGCGACGAATAATTTTGGAAATCATGGTGCATTATTTTATTTAGTAGTGTATTCGATAACTTCAGTTGGTGCATTTGGTGTTGCATCTATTTTGGAAAATGAATTTGGGAAGAATTTAAATATCAATGATTATTCTGGGCTTTCGCAGAAAAATAAATTTTTAGCTTTTGCGATGTCGGTTTTTATGTTTTCATTAATTGGGATTCCGCCATTTGCAGGTTTTGTTGGAAAATATTATTTATTTGCTGCAGCCATTCAACGTGATTTAACTTGGTTAGTTATTTTGGGTGTGTTGACAAGTATCGTTTCACTTTATTATTATTTGCGATTAATTGTTTATATGTATTTTAGAGATCCTGAAAATCAAAATAATATTATAGTTACTAACGATTTTAAAATAGCAATTTCATTTTCTACAATAGTTGTAATTTTATTTGGGATTTACCCTTCCTCGTTATTTTCTGTAATCAGATACATTTTTAATATTTATTAAATTAATGTTTCCACTTTTTACAGCTAAAGCTTGCAATAAGCTTGAAAAATTAGCTGAAAAAGAATTTTCAATTTCAACTGAAAAATTAATGGAAAATGCAGGATCTCAAATCGCTGAATTTATTAAAAAAAATAATTTTAAAAATGTTTTAATATTTTGTGGAAAAGGAAATAATGGTGGAGATGGATTAGTTGCTGCCCGATATTTATCAAATTATAAAATTATATCAACAATAGTTTTTGCTATTCCAAAAAAAGAATTAAATTATCTTTCAACTTATAATTTAAATAAACTTTCCAAACAAATTAAAATATATATTAAACCAAATCTTAAAAAATTATCCAAGATTAAAAAAGATTTAATTATAGATTCATTATTGGGGATAAATTATAAAGGGGAATTGAAATCAAATTATTATAAATATGCAAATTGGATCAACTCGCAAAAAACACCAGTTTATTCTGTTGATGTTCCTTCTGGATTAAATGCTACAACTGGTAAAGTTGGGAATGTTGCAATTAAAGCGTCAAATACAATCACGTTGGGATCTCAAAAAATTGGATTATGGATTAATGATGCTCCAAATTATACTGGAGAAATCAATTTAAAAGAAATAGGATCTCCAAAATCGATTCTTAAAAAAATAAAACCAGTTGCTTTTTTAATTGATAAAAATGATATAAAGAAAGCTTTACCAAAAAGATCCAAAACATCTAATAAATATACTGTCGGAAAAGTTTTTGCGCTTTGTGGATCACGAGGTTTAACAGGTGCTGCAATTTTAGCATCAAGCTCATCGATGCGTGCAGGAGCTGGAGCGGTTATTTTAGGAATTCCTGAAACTGAGTATAAAATAGTTGCAAGAAGAATTTTGGAAGTTATGCCGCAAAGTTTATTCTCTACAACTGAGGGAAGTTTAAGTTTAAAAAGTTTAAACAAAATTATTGAAAAATTAAAATGGTGCGATGCATTATTAATTGGTCCAGGTTCATCAAAAAATATTGAAACTATAAAATTGATTCAACAAATTTTAAAAATAAATACTAAACCAGTTATTATAGATGCTGATGCAATTTTCGCGATCAGGAATAAAAAATTTATTTTAAAAAGAAATTCAATCTTGACGCCACACTTCGGGGAATTCAAAACATTGCTCGGCAATAAAATTGATTTTGAAAATAAAAATATTATTGAACTTGGAAAAAAGTTTGCAAAAAAATATTCGGTAATTTTAGTTTTAAAAGGAAAACCAACTTATATTTTTAATTCAAATGGAAAGGTTTTCATCAACCCAATCGGAAATGAGGGAATGGCAACCGCTGGCTCTGGCGATGTGCTTTCTGGAATTATTGCAGCATTTCTTTCTCAAGGGAGTAAACCAATTAATGCTGCTATAAATGGAGTTTATGTTCACTCGCTTTCTGGTGATATTTCATCAAAACAAAAAAGTGTTTACGGAGTTATTGCAAGTGATTTAATAAAAAATTTACCGGAGGCAATTAAAAATGTTACAAGCTAAAAAATTTATTTTTTATCATCTCCCGCCAATTTTATGGGCAGTGTTAATTTATTTTGCATCGTCACTACCAAAACTTAATATTTCACTGGAAAGTGGAAGTGATAAGCTTGCTCATTTTATTGTGTTTGCAATTTTTTGTTGGTTAGTTGATAGAAGTTTAAAAAATAATGAAAATATAAAATTAAAATTTAACACAATTTATATTTCAATTTTATTAACCTCACTTTACGGAATTAGTGATGAAATTCATCAGTACTTTGTCCCAAATCGTTTTTCAGATGTTTATGATGTTGTTGCAGATTTCTTTGGTGCAGTTGGTTACTTTTTATTTAGCAAAATTTTAAATATGAATAAAAAATAATATGAAAAGATTTTTAATTTTAATTTTATTTCCAATTATTATTATCAGTCAACAAAAATATCAAGTACCAAATTGGGCTCGTGAGGCAGTTTGGTATCAAATATTTCCTGAAAGATTTAGAAATGGAGATCCAACGAACGATCCAACAATTGAAACTTTAAAAAATTCATGGCCACATGATGAACAAAAAAATTGGAAAATTTCTCCTTGGACAAGTGATTGGTATAAACTTCAAGATTGGGAAAGTAATCCAAAAGGATTTTATTATCATGCTCAATTGCGTCGCTATGGTGGTGATTTACAAGGAATTATTGACAAGCTTGATTATTTAAAAGAACTTGGAATTACAGCAATATATTTAAATCCAATTTTTGAATCACCATCTTTGCACAAATACGATGCAACAATGTATCACCATGTTGATAATAATTTTGGGCCAGATCCTGAGGGTGATAAAAAAATTTGGAATTCTGAAGATCCATCAAATTCTGAAACTTGGAAGTGGACAAGTGCTGATAAATTATTTTTAAAATTGATTAATGAATGTCATAAAAGAAAAATGAAAATTATAATTGACGGAGTTTTTAATCATTGTGGAATGACATTTTGGGCTTTTGAAGATGTTAAAAAAAATGGAGCCACTTCTAAATTTGCAAATTGGTTTACAATTAAAAAATATGATGATCCCAAAACTGAGAAAAATGAATTTGAGTATGATGGTTGGTACGGTATTCGTGAACTCCCAGAATTAAAAGAAGTTGATGGAACTCTTGCAAAACCAATTAGAGATCATTTACAAAAAATAATTCAACGGTGGATGGATCCAAATTCTGATGGAAATCCTGAAGATGGAATTGATGGTTGGCGTTTGGATGTGGCTGAAATGGTACCTTTTGGTTTTTGGCGTGAATTTAGAAAATGGACTCGCGATATTAATCCTAATTCATATTTAGTTGGTGAAGTTTGGTGGGAAGATTGGAAAATAAATAAAATGTTTAATCCTTCTGCTTGGTTACAAGGTGATGTTTTTGATGCAGTAATGCATTATCGCTTGACTGATCCAATTCTAAATTATTTTAATAACGAAAAAAATAAAATCACCGCAGAAAAATTTGTTGAAGAAATTTCAAAAATTTATACTCAACTCCCAGCTGATGTTTTGCAAGTTCAATTAAATACACTCGAAAGCCATGATACTGATAGACTTTCTAGTATTGTAGTAAATCCTGATAGATGGTTTGATCATGAAGCAAGTGTTTCTCAAAAAAAGGATTATTTAGTTCGAAAACCAAATTCAGAAGAAATAAAAAAACAAAAATTAATAATACTGTTTCAAATTATTTGTATTGGTGCACCAACATTATATT
This sequence comes from Bacteroidota bacterium, assembly GCA_027622375.1. Taxonomy (GTDB): domain Bacteria; phylum Bacteroidota; class Ignavibacteria; order UBA10030; family UBA8401; genus SXSI01. The sequence goes on along the minus strand of JAQCAB010000008.1, from coordinate 69,175 downwards.
ATGGAACTGAAGTAGGAATGTGGGGGGGTGATGATCCCGATGAACGAAAGCCGATGGTTTGGAGTGACTTGAAATATGAAAACGAAATATCTCATCCACATAATATAAAAAGAGAAGTTGATGAAGTTTCAGTAAATCAAGAATTATTTGATTATTACAAAAAATTAATTTCAATTCGCAAAAATAATCTTTCACTTAATTTAGGAAGTTTTGAATTTATATTTTATGATAATTTAAAAGATTTAATGGTAATTGAGAGAAAATTAAATAACGAAGTGATAATAATTGCGATTAATAACTCAACCGAAAAGCAATATATTTCATTAATGTTGGAAAAATATAATTCACTAAATGGCTGGAAAAATCTTTTTATTGGCGAAAAAATAAAATCTGAAAATCAAAAATTAAATATCGAATTAGAAGGTAAAAATTTCTTGATATTGAGAAAGATGTAACTAATGTTCAGTTTTATTTGTTTTGTAATTTTAATTTTTCATACTCTAGTTTCAGAGGATTCTGTTTTAGCAAAGGTCGATAACCAATTTATTTACACTTCGGAACTTAAAAATCGTTATCAATCATACGTTGCAAAAAGTGGAGTAAAAGATAATTTAATACTCCGAAAACAAATATTAGATAATATCATAAATGAAAAATTAATTTTGGTAGATGCAAAAAAACAAAAATGGTATTTCGCAAAATATTTTAGAGAGCAAATTAATTTATTGAAAGAAGTTAATTTAATCTCAGAATATTATTCAAAAAGTTTTGATACAATTTCGATTTCCGAAAAAGAATTGCGGATTGCTTTTATAAATATGAATACAAAAATAAAAGCCCGCCATCTTTATGCGAATAGTTTTGAGAAAGCACTAATCTTAAAATCTAGATTATCAAAAGGAGAATCTTTTGAAAAACTTGCTAAAGAAGTATTTACAGATCCTATTTTAAAAAATAACGGAGGTGATTTAGGAATATTTTCTATCGGAGAAATGGATCCTGAAATTGAAAAAGTTGCATTTACAATGAAGGAAGGAGAAATCTCAGATCCAATTAAAACTGATGATGGATTTAGTCTTTTAAAAATTGATAAAATAAATATAAAACCAATTTTAACTGAATCTGAATTTGCAACCAAAAAAAATAAAGTAGAAGAATATTGTTTGAAAATTAAAAAGTCGGAATTAAGTAAAAATTATTCTCACATGTTGGCACAGGAACTCAATATCAATTTTAATTCTAAAATAATTAAACAACTTTTCAAAAATTGGCAAAATAGTAATACGTTAAAATTATCTAATTCTGAAACTCCAAATTCATTTATTGATAAAAATAAAAACCAAATACTATTAAGCTACAAAAATGAGAATATTACTATTAATGACTTTATGCAACTTGAAACAAAATTAAATTCTAAGCAAAAAAAGAGAGTTCGCACTGAGGAGGATTTTAAAAATATTATCATTGGTTTACTAGTTCGAAAAGAAATAATTATTAAAGCAAATCAAATGCATTCGGAAGAATCAATAAAATTTAGAAATAATTTTGAACAAGACACTATTTTGCTAATTCTCAATACTTGGAAGGATGATGTAATTAATAAAAATCTTTCAGTTAAAACTTCAAATTATTTTTTAAAAAAAAATTCCGATCAAATTAACTTTAATAAATCGGTTAAAAATTTATACTTAGCAAATAAGCAAAATTATATTGAACCTGAGCAAGTAAATGTTGCTGAAATATATTCATTGGATATTAATAAAAGTTATCAAGTTATCGATAGTTTAAAATTAGGTAAAAATTTTAGCCAATTAGCAGCAAGATATTCTGAAAGATTATGGAGTGCGCGTCAAAATGGGGAACTAGGTTTTGGTGATAGACAAAGTTATGGTATTTACGCTGATACACTTTTTAATTTGCCTATAAATAAAATTATTGGTCCACTTCAAATTGGAAATGGTTATTCAATTTTTAAAATATTAGACAAAAAAAAATCTCGCCAAAAAAAATATGATGAAGTTAAATTTGAAATCGCTAATGAAGTTTATAAAGAACTAGCATCTAAAAAATTTTTGGAATCGATCAAACTTATGCGAGATAAATCATTAATCGAAATAAATAATTCTCTTGTAGAAGAATTAATAATGCAATAAATTTAAAACTAATATTAACTGGAGCTTTAGTAATGTCATTATTTTTAAAACATCAAAATAGAATAAAATTATTTTTTGTATTAATCTTTTCTACTTTTGAGTTATCATTTAGTGGCACAACAGGTAAACTTGCCGGTTATGTTAAAGATGCACAATCAAGCGAAGCTTTAATTGGTGTTACAATATTTGTAAAAGGAACAACATTGGGAGCATCAACAGATATTGAAGGTTATTTTAATATTTTAAATATTCCTCCCGGTAATTATACAGTAACAACATCTGCAATTGGCTATTCAACTGTAATAATCGAAAAAGTAAAAATCTCAATTGACCAAACAACAAACTTGAATATAAATTTAAAACAATCAGTTGTTGAATTAAAAGATGAAGTTGTTGTGATTGCCGAGCGTCCATTAATTAGAAAAGATATGACTTCAGTTGAAGCTCGCGTTGATGCTGAAGCTATAAAAAATATGCCGGTTCAGGAAGTTCGAGATATTTTAAATTTACAAGCTGGTGTAACAATGGGTCGAGGTGGCGAAATTCATATTCGTGGTGGTCGCTCAAGTGAGGTTGCTTATTGGGTTGACGGGAAATCAGTTACAGATGTTTTTGATGGCTCGCAATCTATTTCAGTTGAAAGTAATGCAATTCAAGAACTTCAAGTTATAAGTGGAACTTTTAATGCTGAGTATGGAAATGCAATGTCAGGGATTGTTAATATTGTTACAAAGGATGGCGGTCAGGATTATAATGGAAATTTTATGTTTTTTTCAGGCGATTATTTTTCAGATGAAACAAAAATTTTTCAAAATATTTCTGATTTCAATATTCTGACAAATAAAAATTTTGAAGGTAGTTTAAGTGGTCCATTACTTCCAGGTATGCCACTTTCATTTTATATTTTTGGAAGACAATATTCATCTGATGGCTGGTTGTATGGTAGAAGAGTATTTACAACAACTGGTGATTCTGCAGATGGAAATTTTGTCGCTATGAATCCTAGATTAAAAACTTCAATCCAGTCAAAATTAAAATATCAAATTTCACCTTTAATGAAGTTAACTTTTAGTTTGCTCGGTAGTCGACAATCTTTCCGAGATTATAATCACTTTTTTAGCTTACAACCTGATGGAGATGTAAAAAAATCTGAAGAAGGTTTTGATTTAAGTACATTATTAACACATAGTTTTTCAAATGAAACTTTTTACACTTTTAATATTTCAAAGTACCAAAAATCTTTCAGAGAGTATTTGTATCAAAATCCTTTTGACGAAAAATATTTACATCCCGATTCTTTAAATGAGCCTGGTTATAGTTTTACAAATATGGGAACAAATTTGCATCACTTTTATAGAAACACATCTTCATATGTTTTAAAATTTGATTTAACAAGTCAGATTACAAAACTTCATCAAGTAAAATTTGGTATTGAAACTAAAAGGCATCGTCTTTATTTAGATGAGTTTTCAATTGTTCCTGCAAATGATTCGATTGGTCAACAAATTAGTCCTTTTAAACCAGATGTACTTGATCATACAACTTCTGTACATGATAATTACATCAGAACTCCTGAAGAATATTCTTTTTACGCTCAAGATAAAATTGAGTACAATAATTTTATAATCAACGTTGGTTTGAGATATGATTATTTTAATTCAAATGGTGATGTACTCGCTGATCCTGAAGATCCGAATATTTATTTACCATTTAAATTAAAAAATAAATTTGATGTTAATAAAGATGGCAAAATTGATTTTGCTGATGATCAAACTAATGCTGATGCAGTTGCAAAGCGAAGAGAATATTGGTATAAAAAAGCAACTCCAAAAATTCAAATTAGTCCACGTTTTGGAATTGCATATCCAATTACAGATCAAGGTGTGATTCATTTTTCATACGGACATTTTTTGCAAATTCCTTCATTCAGTTACTTGTACCAAAAACCTGAATATAAAGTTACATCAAGTGGTGGTTTGCAAGGTGTATTTGGGAATCCAGATTTAAATCCTCAAAAAACAGTTATGTACGAAATTGGTTTGCAACAGCAATTTACAGAAGATATAAATATGGATATCACCGGTTTTTATCGTGATATCAGAGATTGGGTAACCGCAGGCGCAGCAATTGAGGTTCAAGCCGGGACAGGTTATTCATCTTATATAAATAAAGATTATGCAAATGTTCGCGGAATTACAATTTCTTTAAATAAACGGTTGTCAAATTATTACACATATAATTTAAATTATACTTATCAAGTAGCTGAAGGTGTTAATTCAAATCCAGAAGAAGAATATTTTGCGCAAATTGGGAATTCAGATCCTGCAAAATTATTAACTTCACTCGATTGGGATCAAACACACACATTAAGTTTTTCTTTTGGAGTTGAAAATGCAGGGCAAGGTGGATTTTTAATTTTTAGATATGGTTCTGGTTTGCCATACACTCCTGTAATTATAACTCAACTTCGACAAGGCCAAAATAGTTCAAACAATATTTTAAAAAATAGCAGAAGAAGGCCAGATAATTTTGCAACTGATTTAAGATTGTATAAAGTTTTAGATGTAGCTGGTTTGAATTTAAATTTATTTTGCAAAGTTTTAAATTTATTTGATCGCAGAAATGAGCTTGATGTTTTTGGAGATACTGGCCGCGCAAATAAAACTTTGCAAACTTCAAACATTTCTCAAGATCCTTCTGCAAATAATACAATTGCAGAGTGGTTTAATTTCCCAACAATGTATTCTGAACCAAGAGAAGTTCAAATTGGTTTTGAAATTGGTTTTTAATTTATGAAGAAAATATTTTTTATAATTTATTTTTTACTTTTTAATTTTGTAGTAACCCAAGAAAGTTTTTCTCAGAAACCGAGTAAAGAAAGAGGAGATCCAACTTTACGAAGAAAAACTAATATCGACGGGAATCAACTTCGAACTACAATTTTTAATTATGGTTACGCAGGCCGTGCCGGAGTTGTGCCTGATGAAGTTCCATTTGAATGGCCGAAAAATACAAAACAACATTACATTGCTCTTGTTGCTTTGTTTGTTGGTGGTGAAGTAAAAGATAATTCCGGAAACAATATCCACATTGTTGATGTTCCAAATTTTAGATCAAGTCCAACTGGTAAAAGTTGGAATTTCGAACCTGTTGGTGGTTATTTAAAACCTGATGCAAAATCTAAAATTGCAAAAAGTGACAATCCAAATACTTGGCCACTAACTTGGCCAGATAAAATAAGTGATACAAGAGATCCAGGTTGGAAGGGATCATGGAATGGCTACTTTGGTAAAAATCAATTTAATGCCGATCAAGAACTTTTTTATCGTGCTTCGGATGATCGATATGATAGATATAATTATTCTCCCGATACAACTGATATGTTGCGTCGCGGTCTTGGAATAATGATGGATGTTCGCGCAATGGAATGGTCTCAAATTTTAGTTAATGATGTTTTATTTATTCTTCACTCAGTAAAAAATGATGGCACAAAAGATATTAAAAAAGCTGGCGTTACACTTTGGATTGCAGATTTAGTTGGTGGCGATGGAGATAGTGGTGATGACTTACCATATTTTGATTTAATAAATGACGTTGCTTGGATGACAGATAAAGATGGTATCGGAAATAATGCATTTCCATCTGGACAAAAAGTTGGTGTTGCTGCAATTTCATATTTGGAATCTCCAGGTAATGCAACTGATAATATAGATAACGATGGCGATGGCGAATTTGGAAGTCCAAAAGTTACAGGTGCAATGATTGCTGGTGAAATTCCTGGAGATGGAATTGATAACAATAATAATAATTTAATTGATGAAGATTCAACTCATATTGCTTTTGGAACGGGTGTAGGTATTCAACTTGGTGTTGGCTTTAAAGACAGAATTGATAATAATGATAATGGCGAAAGTGGTAGCCCAACAATTACACAATTAATGTTGAGTGGTGAAATATTAAATGATGCAATTGATAATAATAATAATGGCGCAATTGATGAGGGAACTGAAGATGTCGGTAAAAAATATAAAGATGCAATTGATAATAATAATAATGGCGAAAGTGGTAGTCCAATTGTAACGCAAGCAATGGTTGATACGGCTGCAAAATATTTTAAAAGATTTAAATTACCTTCAAATAAATTTTTATATGACGTTGATTCATCTGATGTTGGAAAAAAATATGCTGATGGAATTGATAACGACAACAACGGAGCTATTGATGAATTGATTGACGAATTGATTGATGAAATGATTGACGAAGCTCGCGATGATGGAATTGATAATGATGGCGATTGGAAAGTTGAATCGGATGATGTTGGTTTAGATGGTGTAGCAAATACGCAAGATGTTGGTGAAGGTGATGGGAAACCAACTTCTGGTGCAGGTACAAGTTTCCCTGGTGAACCAAATATTGATGTAACTGATGTTTCAGAATCTGATCAAATTGGATTAACAAATGTTCAATACAAACCAGCTGGCGCAATTAATTTTAGTACAGTTTCGGATGAAGTTTTTTGGGGACAATTTATGACACCCGGAAGTTATTACGATCCAACAAAACCACTTTCTGGCGATAATGATTTATTTGTTTCATCAGGATTTTTTCCATTAAAAGCTGGTCAAACAGAAAGAATTTCAGTTGCTGTTATAATGGGATCAAATAAAGAAGAAGCTCTTCAAAATAAAGATAAAGCTCAACAAACTTATAACGAGGATTATCAATTTGCAAAAGCACCAATTGCACCGACTTTAACTGCAGTGCCAGGTAATAAAAGAATTACACTTTATTGGGATGATAAATCAGAATATTCTTATGATAATTTTCTTGCAGCATTAGGCCAACAAGGATATGATTTTGAAGGTTATAAAATTTATCGTTCAACTGATCCATCATTTTTAGATATTTTTAAAATTACAGATGGAAAAGGAAATCCAACTTTTTATAAACCAATAGCGCAGTTCGATAAAAAAAATAATATCTCAGGTTATCATCCAGTTACCGAAAATGGAATTTTATTTTATCTAGGATCAAATACTGGTCTAAAACATGAGTGGGTTGATACAACCGTTCAAAATGGACAAACATATTATTATGCAATTACTGGATATGATTACGGTTGGACAAATGGAAATATTTCACCATCTGAAAGTCCGATTGCAGTTAGTTTAGGTGCAGATGGCGCAGTTGAACTTGGTCGCAATGTTATAAAAATTGTTCCGAATGCTCCAGCTTCTGGATACGTAAAATCTGGAATGAAGGAATTAAAACATGTTACAGGAAGCAGCACTGGAAAAATATTTTTTAAAGTAGTTGATCCAAACAAAATGAAAGAAAATCACACCTATAGATTAACTTTTGAGGATACCTTAATTGCAGCAGTGTTGCAAACAGATCAAGATACTTTTAAAACAAAAAATTTTACACTTGTAGATTTAACAAATCCGATAAAACCTGAAACCTTAATTACAAAAAGTAAAAAATTAAATTCTACTGACGAAGTAGATTTAATTGATGGATTTAGATTAGCTTTTGAAAATGAATCAGCAATCGGACTTAATACAGAATTAACCAAATGGAGCAGAAGTAATATCTACAAAATGGACATGCAGCCATGGAATATTGGTTTTACACGTGGTGTTGGAAAACCAAGCGATTATAAAATTATTTTTGGCGATGTGGGTGTTGACACTTCACTGCATTATCTTCCTTACGAAAACGATTTTATTTTTCCGATGCCTGCCACACGAGTTAATTTTTCTGTTTATAATTTAACAGAAAATAATAAAAAAATTAAATTCGCTTTTAAAGATGTTAATTTAGAAGGTGGTCTTGGTGTATTTTCGGTTGGAAGTGATGTGAACGAATCGGATGTAATTGCATTTTATGAAAAAGATGCAAAAGGTGATTTAGCTTTAACTTGGCGTTGGAATTTAATTTTTGATTCATTAAAAACTGCTCCAAAAAAAGGTGATACTGCATACATCACTTTAAGAAAACCTTTTTTAAAAGGGGACATTTATGAGCTTACAACTTCAGCTCATTACATTGATAATCTTCTTGCAAAAGAGACAATGAACAAAATTAAAGTTGTACCAAATCCATATATCGCAGCTGCAACATGGGAAGCTCGCAATCCATTTAGTAGTGGTCGCGGTCCTCGCTCAATTCATTTTAATCATTTACCGGCAGTTTGTACAATTAAAATTTATTCTGTTAGTGGCGAACTTGTTCAAACTATTGAACACAATAATTTTATGACAGATGGAAGTGCTGAGTGGAATTTATTAACAAGGGATAATCTTCCGGCTTCATACGGAGTTTATATTTTTCATGTAAACGCTCCAGGAGTTGGTGAGAAAATCGGCAGATTTGCAATAATTAAATAAATGAAAATGATGATGAAGAAAAATATTTCTACAAAAATTTTCCTTATAATTTTTTCAATTTTTATTTTTGAAAATTTATTTTCACAAAATGTTACAAAAGTTGGTACTACCGCTGCAAAATTTTTAAGCATTCCAACTGGTACACGTGCTGTTGGTATGGGAGGCGCATTTGTTTCTGTAGCAAATGATCCCTCAGCTTTATTTTGGAATGCTGCAGGTATTGTAAATTTAGAAAAACCTGAAATTTATATTTCTCATACAGAATGGATTGCAGAAATAAATTATGATTACTCCGCATTTGTTTATCCAATGGGTGATGTTGGTACACTTGGTTTAAGTTTATCATCGATGACAATGCCTTCGATGGAATTAACTACCGAAACTTTTCCGGAAGGAACCGGAGAAACTTTTGATGCAAATAGTTTTGCTCTTGGAATTTCTTACGCAAGAAAATTAACTGAATGGTTTAGTGTTGGAGTTACTGGAAAATTTATAAATGAAAAAATTTATAATTCAAATGCAAATGGATTTGCAATTGATATCGGAACATTATTTGTAACACCATTTGATGATATTAGACTTGGTGTAAATATTTCTAACTTCGGGCAAAAATTACAAATGCAAGGTGAAGATTTATTAGTCCAAAAAGATATTGATGAAACGCAATATGGAAATAATGAAAGTGTAAATGCATATTTAGCAACTGATAAATTTGATTTACCTTTAACTTTACGAATAGGAATTTCGGGAGAGGTTTTAAAAAGTGATGATTCATATTTAACATGGGCGATAGATGCAGCTCATCCAAATGATAATTCAGAATATGTTAATATCGGTTTTGAATATTCTTTATTTAATAAAATGCTTCAAGTAAGAGCTGGTAAACACGCAATATTTAGACAAGGTAGTGATGATAAATTTGTTGTCGGTTTTGGTACATTGCAAAATATAGCAAACTTATTTGACTTAACTGCAGATTATACATTTGAAACTCATACCTTTTTAGCTTCAATTCACCGAATAGGATTTTCAGTACAATTATAAAAAAATATTGCTTTTTATATATTTTCTATTTATATACAAAGAGATTAAATAAATTTTATTAAAGAGACTAACTATTAAATTTTGATACAAACAATAAATTCATTCACAATTAATTTAAGGAGTAACATCATGAGAAACTTGATTCAGGTTTTAGTGTTGCTATTTTTATTTTCCGTAGTTACAGAAGCTGGAGATAGGAAAGTAAAAAAAGAAGAGAATAGAGATTTTGAAGCTAAAGTAAATAAAATGGATGATCCATCATCACCATGGATGCCAATGCGATTAGGCCAACCACCAATGGAAAGGGCATACTATAGAAGTATGTCTGGACGAGGTGGTGCTGTGTGGATTGCTGGTAGTGAATTTCCATCAGCAGGCAAACCTTTACAACACTTTGCATGGTATAAACCAGGTGGAGAAAAAAAATCATTTGAAAAAGTACTATTACCAATTGCACCACAAAGTGCAACTTCAGCATCAATGCGGTTTTCAAGTATATCAGCAGCAGATGATAGTGTCGCAATTGTTGGATTATGGACTGGTGCAATTATCAGAACAGAAAATCGTGGCGTTAAATGGGATACAGTTCAAGCAGTTTATGGAAGTGGCGCATGGAATAATGGAGTTCGATTTATAAACAAAGATACAGCAATTGCATTTGGAGATAATGTTGACTCAACATTATGGGTTGCAAGAAGTTTGGATCGTGGAAAAACTTGGACAAGAATTGCATTTACAATGACTGGTGGACATGTTGATGGAAATTCAATTTCAGCAGACTCTGCAAATAAATTAGCAAAATTGTACGAATGGGCAACTGGAGGTTCTGCGGAAACCATGTCATATTTTGGTAATACAGTTTGGTTACAAGCTTATAAAAGTGGATTACCACCTGCAATTTTTAAATCAACTGATGCAGGTGCAACTTGGATTATTTCGACAGGAAGACAAAAATTTGGAACTAGAAGACAAATTTACACTATTTCATTTAAAGATGATAGTGTTGGATTTGTAGTTGCATTACCAGTTGGAAGACTTTACAAATCAACTGATGGTGGTATAACTTGGGGCGACTCAATTGCAATTGAACCATTTTCAACAGTTCTTCAAAAAGATCAAAATCCATGGAGTGTTGCATTTGTTCCAGGGACAACAAATATGTGGTGTTTTGGATTTAGTACATTGACTGGTTCTCAAACTTGGAAATCAACTGATGGTGGAACAACATGGGCAGCTGTAAATACACCTGGGTCAACAAACTTGTATGGTGGGATGTTTGCAAGTGATTCACAAGGAATTGCTTTTGGATATAAAACTTTATTAGCATTTAATCCATCAGTTGAAGTTAATTTTACAGTTAATACTGCAACTGTACCTGATACATTAAAAGCAAACTCATTCGTTCAATTAAGAGGTAATCAATTTGGATGGAATGTTATTGAAGGTCCAAGATTAACAAATTTAGGTGGTGATTATTGGGGTGTTAAATTAAGATTTAGAACAAATGATACTTTGAATTACAAATTCTTTACAAATCCATTAGTTCAAGGCCCAGGTTCAACTGGTGAAAATGTAGGTTGGGAAAATAATTTGGTATCAGCAGATGGTAATAGATTATTAGCAATTGCAAATAGTGATTCACTTTTACCGTTACAATATGTAAATGGCTCACCAACATCTCAAAATATGTATTGGAGTCCATTTAAAGCACATTCCGCAGATTCAATTGGTATTTTCTTTAGAGTAAATATGCAAGGAGATTTATTTTATGATACATCAATGCATAAAGTTGGTGTACGAGGTATGGGTGGTTTACTTACTTGGGGTAGTTCAATGATGTTAATGAGAGAAAGTCCACAAAAATCAGATTCGGCTCAAAATTTCTGGTCTGGCACAATGTACTTTAAAAGACCAGCAGCTGCAGAGACTTTAAAAATTGAATATAAATTTGTTCGTCATGGTAAAAATGATGCACCGACTGCCGACCCACAAAGATGGGAAGACATTGCTAACAGAATATATTCAAAACGTGGTGATCAAATTACACAATCTGACACTACGCTTTATTGGAAATGGTTTTCAAACGAAGTACCACGCCCAGCAAAAACAAAAAATATTATTTTCTCTGTTGATATGACTCCATATATTAAAATGGGACATTTTAGCAAAGCAACTGACTCACTTTATGTTCGAGGTGCATTTAATGGTTGGTCAACAGATGATGCTTCTCGATCGAGAATGCAAGCAATACCAGGTTCAAACCTTTACTCGTTGACTTTACAACATAGAGGCGCAATTGGAGATTTGATGAATTATAAATTCTTTATCAAAACTTCTGTTGCCTCAAGTATTAAATTTGAAAGTGGCTGGGAATTACCACTTCTTGAAGGTGGCGGAAATAGAGGTTTAATATTTGATTCAACATCAAATCAACAAGTAACAAGATATTACAATGATGTCTTTCCAGATAATTTAATGCCCACCGGTCCTGTATACATCGCTCATACAGTGAAATTAAATTTTAAAATGGATATGAAGCCCGCTATGAAGTTAACAACTACACCATTCAAAAAAGGAGTTGATACATTAAAGCTCGAATATACATCTAATGAATGGAAAGAGGGAATAACAAAAGTTGCTGCTTATTCTGATGCAAATAATGATAGCATCTATGAAGCATCATTCTCGTATACTACAACTAAATTTACACCAAATGCTTTGATGTATACCACAAAATATACAAGTGGCACAGCAGAAGGTGGTGGATATGATAAAGGCAGATATCGCGTTAGATATATTTTGAAAACTGGAAGTGCATGGCCTGCAGAATATACATTCCCTCAGGATACATATACTGAAAAACCACCGCTTCCTATCGAAGCAAATCCATATACTTTGACTGATGTAAAACAAATGGAAGGTGTAATTCCGACAGAATTTACTTTGTTGCAGAATTATCCAAATCCTTTCAATCCTTCTACAAAGATAGTATATGGGATACCAACTGAAGTAAAAGTAAGTTTACGTTTATTTAATTTACTCGGACAGGAAGTTGCAACACTTGTAAACGATAATCAAAAGCCAGGGAAATATTCGGTTGATTTTAATGCAACTAATCTTTCTAGTGGTATTTACATTTATCGATTAGAAGCTGGATCAGTTACATTCACGAAGAAAATGTTGTTGATGAAGTAACATTTGTTTTTTTTAATAAAAGGCGAGGGTTAATAACTCTCGCCTTTTTTTTTATTCAGCCAAATTTTTTTAAATTTGATCTAATAGATTCAAAAATAAATTCCAAATTTATCATATCAAATAATTTTATTTTTATATAATGTCTTTTAAATCTGCATTACTTTTTTTAGTTACAACTATAAATTTAGCTTCAGCAGATTTAAAAAATTCTGAAGATTCTGTAACGGTAACTTTTAGAACTTATCAATCAGTTGGGAATAATTTATTTGTTCCAGGCGAGTTTAATGGTTGGGGACCAAATAGTAGTGGTTCAATTTCGAATGGTGCAATTTCGCAAATGAGCTGGGATAATAATTTGAGTGCTTATGTAAAAACTTATGTTTTAAAAATTAAAGATGCTTCGGATACAAGAAGAAGAATGGGTGATTCTGTTTTTCAGTATAAATTCAACTTAAATGGAAGCTCAAATGGTTGGTATGGTGATCCATTAAATAAAGAATCAAATCCACTTGATAATAATAATTCAATTTTGAGATTAACAAATTTAATATGGTTTCAGGTTTATGCTCCAATTTTAAATGAGATGATTTCAAAAGTTTCTGCTTCGATTATTCATAGAAATAGTGATACAGTTATTTCAATTAAAATTTTTACAGGAGCAACTAAAAATAATATTACAAAAATTGAAGATGTAATCTCAAGTTATAATAAAGTGAATCGTGTTTTAAATTTAAATTTGTCTTCACAAATAAATAGCACAGATTATATAAAGCTTGTTGCAAAAATGAATAATGGCGATTCAACTATTTATGAAACTGGTGGCTACACAATAAATTATTCTCAATTACCAATCTATGCAAAACATGGTGTAACTTTACCAACCACACAATCTAATGATTCAACAACTTTTAGAATTAGAGTTGGTGGAAAAAAATATGTAGTTCTTAAAATTGCAAATATTGGAAGTGATCCAGCAACAGCAAATTCTATTTTGATGAATAGAGATCCAAACACACACAATTGGTGGGTAAATTTAAAATTACCGGTTGGTGATTATGAATATATTTATGAATTTGATGATGGCAGACAAATTCCAGATCCGTGGGGAAAAATTTCTGGCACAAAGGGAACAATATTTTCAACAACTGCCGAAGGATTAACAGCTGATAATTACAATTGGAAAAATAAAAATTTTGTTCGTCCAACTTTGGATAAATTAATTATTTACGAACTAAATATTTCTGAGTTTGCTGGTGGTTATTTTGGAAAATCTGCCGGGCAAGCAACTTATCAGGATATGATAAAACTACTTCCATATTTTGACTCACTCGGTGTAAATGCGATTGAACTGATGCCGATAAATGATTTTTCAAATTTAGGAAAATCTGGTTTTTCGTGGGGATATGATATTTCTTCTTACTTTGCATTAGAACCACAATATGGAACTCCGAAAGATTTTAAAATGTTTGTTGACTCAGCACATTCACATGGAATTTCAATAATCATAGATGCTGTTTATAATCATTTAACAGATGCCTCGGCACTTTGGAGGATGCAACCTAATGGAGAATCAAATCCATATTTTAAATTAAAAACTGATTTAAGATATAACGAAGATCAACTTTTCTTTTTTGAAGATCTTGATCATTGGAATGACGAAACACAGGAATTGGTTTATGCTTCAATTAAAATGTGGATTGATGATTACAAAGTTGATGGCTTCCGTTATGATTTTACGCAAGGAATTGGTTGGAATATAAATGAACCAACAAAAGGAATTCTTGGCTGGATAAATAAAATTGCCAATGAGTATCAGAATTCAATTTATCAAATCGTTGAACATCTGCCAGAAAGTCCTGCATTAGTTTATTATAGTGGCGCAACAAGTGGTTGGCATGATAGTTTTATTGATAAAATTTTTGCCGAACGACTCGAACAAGTTAGTCTAACTGATTTTGAAAATTTGATTATCGGATTGGGAGCTTTTAGTGGAAATGATACTCCATCGCAACCTTCAAGTTACTCGTCAAGAACTGAACCTGTAAATGCAACTGTAAACCATGATGAGGTTTCAATTTTATCTGAAATGATGAAGGGAATAAGTTATGCTGATGCTTTAAAGCGTGATAAATTATATTCCACTTTTATATTTACATCTTTGGGAATCCCGATGTTGTGGCAAAGTATGGAATTTGGCGCACCACGTGGATTTACCACAAATACAAAATTAAATTATCGTCCTGTTGAATGGAGTTATTACAATACTCCTGAAGGGAAAAAACATTTTAATTATTTTTCGAGATTGGCTTTTCAAAGAAGAAAAAATCCGGCATTAAATAATGGAGTGTTAAAAATTGTAAATCGTTTTCCAAATGAAAAAACTTTAGTGTGGGGGTTTGAAGATTCGCAATCAAATTCTAAATTTATTACAATTGCAAATTTAAGTTCACAAGATAGGACTTTTACAAATTTTAATTGGTTAGCAAATGGAAATTGGTATGATATTTATACGCAACAAAAATTTGAAGTTCAAAATACTGTGATCCCTAATTTTACAATACCGGCTTATACGGCTTTAATGTTTACAAATAAAACAAATCAGGAATTGGGAATTGTAACATCAGCTCTAACTGAAAATAAAAATATTCCCAAAAAATATAATTTATTACAAAATTATCCGAATCCATTTAACCCAATAACTACAATTGAATATGATTTACCAATCGAAAGCAAAGTTAAAGTTTTAATATTTGATCTTTTTGGAAGAGAAGTCCAAATATTAGAAAATCAAAATAAAGAATCAGGCACTTACAAAATCAATTTTAATGGCAAGAATTTAGCATCTGGTATATATTTTTGCAAATTGGAAGCCGGAAGTTATACAAAAACCATTAAATTAAATTTATTGAAGTGATAAAAAATAAATTCGATATTGTTTAATTGTATTTAAAAAACTATAAAAAGCTAATTATGAAAAAAATAATTTTAATTTTAGTATTAATATCAATCTGTAATATTAAATCATCCGCACAAAATAATTTTTCACTCTCATTGGATTATAGTAGGTTTCAAAGTGTAGATCAAAATTCATACGTTGAATTTTATTTTGCCTTTGATGTAACCGCATTAACATTTAAAAAATTTGAAAATGAATTTAAATCTGAATCGATAATATCATTTACAGTTAAAAATGAAAATAATGATTCCTTAATAGCAGCTTCAAATTATCGCGCCCCATTTTCTTTATCAGATACAAGTTTATTAAAAACCTCACGATCGTACATTGATATAAATGGATTATTATTAAAACCAGGTCTTTACAGAGCAATATTAAAAGTTTCGGATTATGATGATTTAAATAAACGAGATAGTATTTCAAAATTATTTGTTATTGAGAAAAAAATAGAAAACAATTTTATTATGACAAGTGATTTAGAATTGTGTTCATCAATAAATAATGTTGAAAATTTTAGTGATTCGCGTTTTATAAAAAATACTTACGAAGTAAAACCAAATCCATCAAACATCTATAGTAAAGTTCAACCAATATTATTTTATTATATCGAGTTATATAATTCTTCAAAAAAAGAGTGGCAGGCATTAAATATTAAAACAACAGTCACTAATATTTCTGGAGATGTAGTATTAACAAAAGAACACTTTAAACAAATTAAATCTGAATCAGTTGTTGATGTTGGAGCAATACAAATATTTAAATTAAGAACTGGTTCATATCAACTTAATTATACAATAATTGATACCATCTCAAAACAAATTCGAACTTCTGTAAAAAGATTTTTTATTTACAATAAAGATCTTCCAAGCGAAGATATATTTTCTGGGAGAGTTTCGTCAGTTATAAGCAGTGAATATGCAGCTTTAAATGATGCAGAATGCAATCGGGAATATGATTATTTACGATATTTAATTAATAAAACTGAAAGTGATAAATACAAAAAATTAAAATCAGTTGAATCGAAACGGGAGTTTTTATTTGAGTATTGGAAGCTGAGAGATTCAAAATATACTGGCACACGTTCTGCAAAAGTTGAATATATGGAAAGAATCAAATATGCAAATAATATGTATAAATCCGGTTTTAAAGAGGGATGGAAAAGTGATAAGGGACGTACTTATATTTTATATGGCCAACCAGATGAGGTTGAACGTCGTCCGAATGAACTTGCTATGAAGCCGTATGAAGTTTGGTATTATCACTCAATTCAAGGTGGAGTGCAATTTATTTTTGGTGATAGAACTGGATATTCAGATTATGTTCTACTTCACTCAACACATAGAGATGAGTTGCATGATGAAAATTGGCAAATGCAAATTCAGTCAAAATAATGTCGAGAAAAAAGGTAAAAAATTTATTAAGTATAAATGATTTATCTAAAAATGATATTAACAAAATTTTAAAAGAGGCGCGAAATTATAAAAATTCAAAATCAATTAAAAGAAACTTTAAAAATGAGATTTTAACATTTCTTTTTTTTGAAAACTCTACAAGAACCAAACTTTCTTTTGAATTAGCAGCAAAAAAACTTGGAATTAACACATTAAATTTTAATCTCAATTCGTCAAGTTTAAAAAAGGGTGAATCGATTTATGACACTTTAAAAACTTTAGAAGCAATGGGAGTTTCAATTATTTGTGTTCGCCATACAGAAAATTATTTTCCAAAAAATATTTCTAATATTTCAGCAATCTCAATTATAAATGCAGGTGATGGAACTAATGAACATCCATCGCAAGCACTACTTGACTTATTTACATTAAAAGAAAAATTCGGGACTATAAAAAAATTAAAAGTTGGAATTGTTGGTGATATTATTCACAGCAGAGTTGCAAGATCAAATATATTCGCTTTAAATAAATTTGGAGCAAAAATATTTATTTGTGGACCAAAAAATTTAATTCCAAAAAATTTAAACAAATATAATGTAACTAAACTAACTTCAGTTGATGAATTAATTAAAAAAGTTGATGTTTTAATTACGCTTCGCATCCAATTTGAGAGATTAAATAAAAAAGAATTTCCATCAAAAAAAATATATTATAAACATTTCGGAATCACATCCGGAAGGATAAAGAAGAATAATCCAAAAATTTATATAATGCATCCTGGACCAATTAATAGAGAAGTAGAAATCTCGAGTGAAGTAGCTGATTCAAAAAATTCTTTAATTCTTGAACAAGTTGCAAATGGCATTCCTGTGAGAATGGGAATATTAAATTGGATTCTCACAAAATAAAATGAATTATTTGTTAAAGCGAGGTCGCTTAATTGACCCTTTATCGAATACTGATAAAATTACAGATATTTTTATTTCAAATGGCGTTATTGAAAAAATTGGAGAAAATATTTCAATTTCGGTTGCACATGAAGAAATAAATCTTGAAAATAAAATTATTGCTCCAGGTTTTATAGATATTCATGCGCATTTACGCGAGCCAGGATTTGAGCATAAGGAAACAATTGAAACCGGAATTTTAAGTGCTATTTATGGTGGATTTACTGCGATATGTTGTATGCCAAATACAAATCCTGCAATTGATTCAAAAGAAGTAGCCCAAAAAATTATCGCTAAAAGTAATTCTACAAATTATGGAATTGTTGATGTTTATCCGATTGCAGCGGCTACAAAAAATAGAGAAGGAAAAATATTAAATAATTTTGATGATTTAAAAAAATCAGGTTGTGTTGCAATCACTGATGATGGTGCTCCAATTTGGGATGATAATCTTATGGAATTAGTTTTGCTTGAATCAAAAAAATTAAATTTACCAATAATTCAACATGCTGAAATTCCCGAATTAGCAAATAATGGAGTTATGAATTATGGAAAAAAATCAATTGAACTTGGAGTTAATGGGATTCCAAATATATCAGAATATAAAATGGTGTTGCGCGATATTAATTTATCTGAAAAGACAAATGGAATTTATCATGTCGCGCATATTAGTGCAAAAGAATCAATTGAGCTTGTAAGAAGGGCAAAAGAAAAAAAGTTAAAAGTTTCGTGCGAAGTTACTCCTCACCATTTTACTTTAACTGATGAAATTGTTTCAAGGGAAAATACAAACACAAAAATGAATCCTCCTTTACGAACTAAAGAAGATCTTGATGCAATAATTGAAGGATTAATTGATAATACAATTGAAATTATTGCAACTGACCATGCGCCACATACTGATATTGAAAAAAAACAAAATTTTGAAACTGCTCCTTTTGGAATTGTGGGATTTGAAACCGCAATTGGTTTAACTTTTACAAATTTAGTAGAAAAAGGAATGTTGTCGGTTAAAAATGTAATCGAGAAATTATCTACAAACCCGAGAAAATTAATAAATAAAAATATTAAGATTGAAGTTGGTGAAAATGCATGTTTTACTTTTATTGATCCAAAAATAAAATGGAAAGTTGACTCACTATTATTTAAATCAAAATCAAAAAATACACCATTTAATAATTTTATTTTAACTGGAAAAAGTGTTGGAATATTTAATAATGGAAATCTATTTATGACAATTGTGTAATGGAAATTGTTAAATCTAAGTTATTAAGTAAATATAAAAATATTGTTCATGGAATAAGTACGAGGGGTGATAAGTTTGAATCAACTTTACAAAATAATTTAAGTTATTCAGTTAATGATGATCCTGAAATAGTTTCTGAAAACAGAAAGATGTTTTATTTAAAACTTCGAGTTAAAAGTTTAGAAATTGCTTCTTTAAAACAAATTCATTCTTCAAATATTATTTCTGTTGAAAAAGAAGGGGAATATTACAATTTCGACGCGTTAGTTACTTCTAATAAAAATTTATTTTTACAAATATCAATTGCTGATTGTGTTCCGATAATTATATATGATTCTATTAATAACATTGTAGCTGCAGTTCATTCTGGATGGAAGGGAACTTTAAATGAGATTACATTTAAAACTGTAAAATTTATCTGTCAAAAATTTAATTCAAAGCCATCTGGTTTAATTGCTTTTATTGGACCAGCTGCAAGTGTTTGTTGTTATGAAGTTGATAAAGAGGTATGGAAAAATTTTAATTTAAAACATTCAACAAAAATAAATTCAAAAAGCGAAAAAAGGTTTTTAGATTTAAAAAAAGTTAATCGAGATCAACTTATTAAATCTGGATTATTGTTAAAGAATATCGAAATCTCAAAGTATTGTACAATTTGTAATAAAAAATTCCATTCTTACAGACGTGATGCTAAAAATTCAGGCAGAATGATGGCTTTAATTGGGATGAATTAACAAAATCATAAATTAATAAATCAAAAGACAATTTCGTATTTTCAAAATATGAAAATGCCAATTGTAGCTATTATTGGTTTGCCAAATGTTGGCAAGTCAACATTATTTAATAGAATTGTTGGAAGTAGAAAAGCCATTGTTCACGACGAACCTGGCGTTACGCGAGACCGACATTATTCCACTGCAGATTGGAATGGCAAAAATTTTGTTCTGATTGATACTGGTGGATATATTCCTGAATCTAAAAATGAAATAGAATTAGCGATGCGAGAGCAATGTGTTATTGCTATAGAAGAAGCTGATTTAATACTTTATGTAGTTGATGCTCTTCAAGAAAATTCAATTTTTGAATCAGTTTTGACAAATCAATTAAGAAAAACTGAAAAACCAATTATACTTGTTGTAAATAAAGTTGATGACAAAAGTAAAGAAGGGTTAATAAATGATTTTTATAAAATTGGATTTAAAAATGTAATTCCAATTTCTGCTTTGGGAGGAAGAAATATCGGAGATTTTTTAGATTCTATTATTAATCTTTTACCAAAAAATGAAGCTGTTGAAGAACAAATTAAATCAATCAAACTTGCAGTAATCGGGAAACCAAATGTTGGTAAATCCTCTTTTGTAAATACTTTGATTGGTAAAAAAAGAACAATCGTTTCATCAATTCCTGGAACAACACGAGATTCGATAAATACAAATTTTATTTTTAATAGCCAACAATTAACATTAATTGATACAGCAGGTTTAGTAAAAAGGAAGAGATTAAAATCTAGCGTTGAGTTTTATAGTACATTAAGGACAATTCGTTCGATTGAAGAATGTGATGTTGCAATTATTATTTTTGATGCAACAGAAGAACTTGAAAAACAAAATTTGCAAATAGTTTCGATGGCTGCGGAACAAAGAAAAGGAATTATAATTGCAGTCAATAAATGGGATTTGATAGAAAAGGATACACATACTTCACTTGAATTTGAAAAATCATTAAGAAAAAGATTAAGATTTTATAATCACATTCCAATAATATTTATTTCGGCATTAAAAAATCTTAGGATTCAAAAGGCAATTCAATTATCAATTGATGTTTATAATGAATCAAATAAGAGAGTTTCTACCAGTCAATTAAATTCAAAATTAATTGCTGATATTCAAAGAAATCCCCCATCAACAAAGTCCGGCAGAGATGTAAAATTAAATTACGTTACACAAACTAAAGTAGCGCATCCTCTTTTTGTATTTTTTGCAAACGAACCACAAATGATCTCAGATAATTATAAAAACTTTTTGGAAAATAGAATTAGACATCATTTTGGATTTGATGGAGTGCAAATAGCACTTTTATTTAAGAAGAAAAGAAAAGATTGAAATACCTTTTCTTAATTTTACTCATTTCAATAAATTTATTTTCAAGTGATAAATATAAAACGCTCGAGTTGTCAATTGTGGCAGAAAAATTAATTGATTCAACAATTACATTATTATTAAATCAAAATTATTCTGAAGCCCAAAAGAAATCATTACAATTACAACAAATTGATAAAAATGAACCGATTGGATACTTACTAGGCGCAATAATTTTGCAAGCCGAAAATGAAGATTTTAGAATTAAAGAAAATCTAGAAAAAATTAAACTTAATCTCAAAAGAGCAACTGAATTAGCATATACCAAAAAAAATATTGAAAGAACAAAACGAGATGGAATTTATTATTATTCACTTTCAAAATCATTGAGTTGCTTATATAAATTAAAATATGAAAATAAATTAGAAGCTATTGCAGATGGATTTTCAGCATATCTAAATTATAATTTATTAATTAAAGATTATCCCGATTTTATTGAATCATATTCTGGTTATTCTGCAGCAAAATATTGGAAAGCAAAACGATTTCCATTTTTAACTCCATTGTCTTCAAAGGAAGAAAAGCAAGAAGGAATTGAAGGATTAATTAATGTTTATAAAAATGGAAAATTAGAAAAATATTTTGCACTTCATTATTTAATATGGATTTTAATTGAAGAAAAGAATTATGATAATGCACTTGATTTAATTACAGAAAATCAGAAAATATTTCCTTTAAACAGAGTTTTTATAAGAGCTAAAATGACAATTTATTCTAATAAAGATGAGATTGAAGATTTAGCAAATTCATCAATTGAATTGTTGCAGAGTATTAAATCAAGTGGACGCAATAATCCACATAGCGAAATATCTGCTTTGTATAATATTTCTAAAAGTAAGTTGAAAATTAAAATAATAAATGAGTATGAAAAATCCATTTCAAATATTGAGTGTCAAGATAAACATTCTACTTGTTCAAATAAATTAGCTGAGTTAAAAAAAATAATCAAAAACTAAAAATTAATTGGCACCCTACGATAAAAAACTTGATCAATTGCTTTTTGAGTGTAAAACTCATCTAAAACATGTTGATGAAGATTTAATAAAAAGAGCATTCGAATTAAGTTATACCGCTCATCAACATGATAAAAGAGAATCGGGCGATCCATATTTTTATCATCCATTTGAAGTTGCAATGATTGTTGCAAAAGAAATTGCAATTGATGATGTAACAGTAGTTTGCGCATTATTGCATGATGTTCCTGAGGACACAAAATTTGATTTATCATACATACGAACAAATTATGGTGATAATGTTGCAGAGATTGTTGATGGTGCAACAAAAATATCTGACATGTTCAAAAGCCGCGAAATAGTTACAGTTGAAAATTATAGAAAATTGTTATTATCGATGGTAAATGATATTCGCGTGATACTTGTTAAAATTGCTGACAGGTTGCATAACATGCGGACTTTGGAATTTTTAAAAATTGAACGTCAACAAAAAATTTCGAAAGAAACTTTGGATATTTATGTTCCATTTGCCCATAGATTTGGATTAGGAAAAATTAAATGGGAATTGGAAGATTTATCTTTTAAATATCTTTATCCTGTTGAATATGATGAAGTTGCGAAAGCAGTTAATTCAAAACGAAAAACAAGAGAAAATTACATTAAAAGATTTACTGATCCGATAACTACTCTTTTGAAAAATGAAAATATAAAATTTGAAATTGTTGGCCGTCCAAAACATTTATACAGCATTTGGAATAAAATGAAGAAGCGGAGTAAAATAATTGATGAAATTTATGATCTATTTGCTGTAAGAATTATTTTAGATACTGCTGATAAAAATAAATGTTTTACTGCTTACGGACTTGTAACTGAATTATATAAACCAATTTCCGAAAGATTTAAAGATTATATTTCAATCCCAAAAAAAAATGGTTATCAATCTATTCACACAACTGTTGTTGGATTAAATGGAAAAATGGTAGAAATCCAAATTAGGACAAAAAGAATGGATGAAATTGCTGAACGTGGAATTGCTGCGCATTGGGCATATAAGGAAGAAATTCCTGTTGTTGATAATGAAATGCTAACTTGGATTAGTTGGGTTAAAGATATGTTTGGTTCGAGTGAATATAGTGATCCAAAAGAATTGCTCGAAAGTTTTAAATTAAATTTGTATCAAGATGAAATTTATATTTTCACTCCAAAGGGTGAATTAAAAATTTTACCAAAGGGGAGCACACCAATTGATTTTGCTTATGATATTCATACTGATATAGGAACTCACACAATAGGTGCAAAAATTAATGGAAGGATTGTTCCACTAAATACAATTATCAAAAGCGGAGATCAAGTAGAAATTATTACTTCAAAAAAACAATTTCCAAATGCTGATTGGGATAAGTTTGTAGTAACTCATAAAGCTAAATCTCAAATTCGGAAATGGCTAAAAGATCAAGAAAGATTACATATCAACACTGGTAAAAATATTTGGGATAAAAAAATTAGTAAAAATAAAATTATGATAAGTGATGCTGATTTTGTAAAATTTTTATCACATCATAAAATTGAAAGTATTCCGGACTTTTATGAAAAAATCGGAAAAGATTCAGAATTAGTTGAACATTATTTAGGTTTGTTGAAGTTATTTTTAAAACCTCATAAAGAAGATCCAAGTAAACCAAAAAGCGAATCATCAATATTTAAAAAATTTATACAAACGGCTCGTAATATCGCTCAAGAAATAAATATTTTAGGATCAACTTCTCAATTTCAACATTCATTTGCTAAATGTTGTAATCCAATTCCGGGTGATGAAATTGTTGGATTTGTAAGTACAGGAGAAGGATTAAAAATTCATCGTCACAATTGTAGAAATATTATTTTGTTGCAGCAAGAAAAAGATGAAAGAGTAGTAGAAGTTGGATGGCCAAAAACAAATGAGTCTGAATTTCTTTGCGGGATCCGAATTGCAGGTAATGATCGCTCCGGAATATTACAGGAAATCTCAAAAACTATTTCTGAATATCAAAACACAAATATCAGAAGTGTAAATTTAACTTCAAAAAATAAAATGATGGATGGTAATTTTATTATTTATGTAAAAAGTTTAATTCATTTAAATAATATTATTGATCGTGTAAAACGGATAAAAGGTGTAGTTACGGTGGAGAGGTTTGAGAGTTATGCTTAACACTCGTTATATGGCAATTGATTATGGTGATAGACGTGTTGGAGTTGCACTATCAGATGAATTAAAAATAATTCCCTCAAAAAGTTTTGTAATTATAAACTCAAATAAATTGATAGATGATATTTTAGAAGTTGCTAAAAATAATAATGTTTCAAAAATAATTGTTGGGCTTCCTTTAACTCTAAAAAATAAAATAAGCGAACAAACTATAAAAGTAAGTAATTTTACAAAAATTTTATCAAGTAGTACGCAAATTAAAATTGTTCTGTGGGATGAACGATTAACAAGTAAAATGGCACATACCACACTTCAGCAAATTGGAGCTAAAAAAAAAGAAAGAGAAAAAAAATCAAACATTGATGAACTAGCTGCAAGATTTATTTTACAATCATATTTAGATTGCAAAAAATAAATGTTTAATAAATATTTAGAATTTATTAAAAATAATAAACTGAAATCTATTATAATATTTATTGGGCTTTTTATTATTTACGAATATCTCTCACTTCCTAATAATTCAATAATATTATTGCGAACAAAAAATCCAACCACAACTGCTTTAATGGAAATTAGAAAAGATGAAGCAGAAAAATCTTATAAAAAATTTGTAAAACGTAACAAATGGATTCCACTTAAGAATGTTTCGGTATATTTAAAAAATGCTATAATTGTTGCAGAAGATGGCACATTTTATCGTCACGAAGGTGTTGATTGGTACGAAATTGAGGAATCAATTGAAGCATATGTTGAAAGGGATAAACCACTTAGAGGCGCAAGCACAATTACACAACAGCTTGCTAAGAATCTTTATTTATCTCCATCAAAAAATCCTTTACGAAAAATTAAAGAGTGGATCATCACAATTAGAATTGAAAAATTACTTTCAAAAAAAAGAATTTTAGAATTATATGTTAATTTAATCGAGTGGGGAAATGGAATTTATGGAGCAGAAGAAGCATCGAGAATATATTTTGGAAAATCAGCATCACAACTTACAAGAGAAGAAGCAATTAGATTAGCTGCAGCAATTCCGAATCCTTTAAGAATGAATCCACATTCAACTTCAAAAGGATATATAAGAAGAGTTGCTCGTTTGACACAAAAAATGGAAAGAGCTGAATATTAAATTATTATTTATTTGTTAAAACTCTAATTGCATCAAACAAAACAATTCCGTATGCGACAGCAACATTTAAGGAATGTTTGGAACCATGCATCGGGATTTCAATACTAAAATCTGCTATTTCAAATAATTTATTTGAAACTCCAACTAATTCATTTCCAAAAATAAAACATACTGGGAAGTTATCAACTTTTAAATTTGAATAATTAAAACCGGAAGTTGTCATTTCAACAAGTATTATTTTATAACCATTTTGTTTTAACATTTTAATTGGCACTAATGGATCTTCAAAATATTCCCAAGGAATTGTTTTGGTTGCACCGAGAGAAGTTTTTTCGATTTCTTTTCTGGGTGGTGTTGGGGTAAAACCAGTTAAATAAATTTTTTCAATACATGCGCCATCTGAAGTTCTAAAAATTGATCCAACATTGTATAAACTTCTAACATTATCAATCAAACAAACAATTGGAAATCGTTTTAAGGCTTCCATTTGTTCTTGAGATTTTCTTTGCAATTGTATTTCTTGATGAATTAGTTTTCGCATTATTTTAGTTTGTTCAATACTCAATTTATAAATATATTTGTATTCACTTTGAAGAAAATAATAATTGCAATCGATGGCGCATCAGCTTCTGGTAAAAGTAGTACGGCTTTAAAAGTAGCGCAACAATTGAATTATATGCACATTGACACAGGATCTATGTATCGTGCAATTGCATTCAAAGTATTAGAAACTGGGACTCAAATTAATAATTTTGAAACAATAAATAAAATAGCTGAAAAATCTAAAATAGAATTTAAAAATTTTGAAAATAAGCAACATATTATTTTAGATGGGGAAGATTTGACCGAAAAAATTAGATTACCATTTGTTACGGAAATTGTTAGTGCAATCAGCGCAATTGATGGTGTTAGAAAACAAATGGTTTTAAAACAAAGATCACTTGGAAGTTCTGGTGGTGTTGTGCTCGAAGGTAGAGATATTGGAACTGTCGTTTTTCCAAAAGCGGAATTAAAATTTTTCTTAACGGCAAATTCATTAACCCGAGCTGCAAGGAGAAAATTAGAATTACAAGAAAAAGGGATTTCGCAAGAAATTCAAGATTTAGAAAAAGATTTAATTCATCGAGATTATTTAGATTCGAGTAGAGAAATTAGTCCGCTAAAAAAAGCTGAAGATGCGATTGAACTTGATACAACTAATTTGACTTTAGATATGCAAGTAGATTTTATTGTTCAAAAAGCAAAAGAAAAAATTAATAATTAAAAATGAATGTCACAATAGATCAAAGTTCTGGATTTTGCTGGGGAGTTGTTAGAACAATTGAAATTGCAGAACAGGAATTAGGCAATTCAAAAAAATTATTTTCGCTTGGACAAATTATTCATAATCCCGTAGAAATTGAAAGATTAAGTGAAAAAGGGCTGCAAACAATTTCCCACAATGATTTAGAAAATATTAAAGATGGGAAAATTTTAATTCGTGCACATGGAGAACCTCCTTCAACTTTTAAAAAAGCGAGTGAACTTGGACTTGAAATAATTGATGCAACTTGTCCAGTTGTAACAAAAGTTCAAGAACGAATCAGAAAATTTTATGATAAAGATTTTCAAGTTGTAATTTTTGGTAAAAAAGATCACGCAGAAGTTATTGGACTAGTTGGTTACACAAGTGGAACTGCAATTGTAATTAAATCGGTTGAAGAAATCGAAAAAATAAATCTTAATAAAAAAACTGTACTTTTTTCACAAACTACAATGGATAAAGAGTCATTTTATGCCATTCGTGACGCAATTAAGGCCAAAATAAAGGCTGATTTTGAAGTTGGCACGTTTGAGGAGATTGCTGCTGATTTTCATGCAAAAGACACAATTTGCGGGCAAGTTTCTGGAAGGGATAAAAAGCTAAGAGAGTTTTCTCGTAACAATGAAATTGTTATCTTTGTGGCTGGAAAAATGTCATCAAATGGAAAAGTTTTATATTCAATTGCCAAAGATGAAAATCCCAAAACATATTTTATTGAAAATGAAAATGAATTACAAGCTGATTGGTTTAAAAATATTGATCGAGTTGGAATTACAGGAGCAACTTCAACTCCGCAATGGCTAATGGAGCGAGTAAAAAAATTTATAGAAGAAAAAAAATTTAACAACACCATCTTAATTAACTAATTACTAACTAACAAAATTACTGAATCATGTTTATGGTGGACATGAAAAGGTAAAAGAATTTATTTTATGCAAAAAAAAGAATCACAAGTATTCACAATTTCACAATACAATGAAGAAGAGCAAAATCAACTCCTTCAACTTTACGAAGGAAGCTTTGCAAAGTTTTCTGTCGGAGATATTATCAAAGGTAAAATTGCTCGCATCGGAGAATCTGATGTAGTTTTAGATATTGGTTTTAAATCTGAAGGAATAATTTCTATAAATGAGTTTACAAATATTTCTGAATTAAAAATTGGAGATGAGTTAGAAGTATTTTTAGAAAATATAGAAGATAAAAATGGTCAATTAATTTTATCTCGTCGCCGTGCAGATTTTATGCGTGTATGGGAAAAAATTAATAAAGCTTTCGAAACAGGAGAAATTATTCGTGGCAAATGTATCCGAAGAATCAAGGGAGGATTGGTTGTAGATTTATTTGGTGTTGATGCATTTTTACCCGGCTCTCAGATTGATGTCAGACCAGTTAGAGATTTTGATGTCTTTGTTAATAAAGAAATGGATTTTAGAATTGTAAAAATTAATCATCAATACGAAAATGTTGTTGTTAGCCATAAAATATTAGTCGAAGAAGAATTGACAGATCAACGTCAAAAAATATTAAATACCCTCGAAAAAGGTCAAATTGTAGTTGGCACAGTAAAAGCATTTTCAGATTTCGGTGTATTTGTTGATTTAGGTGGAGTTGATGGATTAATTCATATTACTGATTTAGCTTGGGGAAGGATTAATCATCCAAGTGATATTTTAAAATTAGATCAGGAAATTCAAGTAGTAATTTTAGAATATGAATCTGATAAAAAAAGAATTTCACTCGGATACAAACAACTTCAAAAACATCCTTGGGATGGAATTGAATTTAAATATCCAATTGGTTCAAAAGTTAGTGGTAAAGTTGTTTCGCTAACTGATTATGGGGCATTTATCGAGATTGAAAAAGGTATAGAAGGATTAATTCACGTTTCAGAAATGAGTTGGACTCAGCATGTAAAAAATCCCTCACAAATGGTTTCACTCGGGCAAGTTATTGAAGCTGTAATTCTTTCACTCGATATTGAAAACAAAAAAATCAGTTTGGGAATGAAACAATTAACTCCCGACCCTTGGTCAAATATTTTATTAAATTATCCAATTGATTCCAAACATTCTGGTGTAGTTCGCGGATTAACAAATTTTGGAGTCTTTGTTGAACTTGAACAAGGAATTGATGGATTGGTTCACATATCAGATTTAAGTTGGACTAAAAAACTTCGTCATCCAGGTGAATCAGTTAAAAAAGGACAAAAACTTGATGTCGTTGTTTTGGGAATTGATGTCCCTCAAAGAAGAATTACACTTGGGCACAAACAAGTTACCGACAATCCATGGGAGGCTTTTGCATCTGTCTATAAAATTGGAAGCGAAACAGAAGGTAAAATTACTCGTGTAACTGATAAAGGTGTAATAATTGAATTGCCTATGGGTGTTGAGGGATTTGTTCCAACTTCGCAACTTTCACAAACCCCGATAAAATCAATTACTGATGTTTTTCATGAAGAAGAATTGCTACATCTAACAATTATTGAATTTGATAAAGAAAACAAAAAAATTATTTTATCAGTTGTAGAATATTTGCGCGGTAAAGAACAAAAATTGGTTGATGAATATGTTGCACAACACCATCTTCCACCAATTACTTTAAAAGATGTTTTGCCAAGTGCAAGCTCAGTACACTCTGCAGATAACAATACAACTACCGATAAGAATTAATTTTTTATTAAATAATTAATTAAATTGAAGAGTCCGTAATTGGACTCTTCTTATTTTAAATATGAATGTTGCTTTTAAAACACTTGGTTGTAAATTAAACTATGCCGAAACATCTACATTGGAAAATGTTTTTGTTAGCAAGGGACATTCTGTAGTTGAGTTTAATAAAAAATCTGATGTTGTTGTAATAAATACATGCACCGTAACTGAACGAGCTGATAAAGAGTGCAGACAATTAATCCGTAAAGCATTAAATAAATCTCCGAATGCCTTTATAATAGTTACTGGTTGTTACGCGCAACTTTCTCCTGAAGAAATTGTTTCAATTGATGGCGTTGATCTTGTACTTGGATCTAAAGAAAAATTAAATCTGTTTGATTTTGAAACTAAATTTGAAAAAAAGGGAACTCCTCAAATTCATGTCTCACCGTTAAGTGAACTTTCTGGTTTTGGTCCAGCTTTTTCTGGAAATGTTGATGGAAGAACAAGAGCATTTTTAAAAATTCAAGATGGCTGCGATTTTAATTGTAGTTTTTGTACAATTCCACTTGCGCGTGGCGAAAGCAGAAGTCAAAATATTAATGATACAATTACGCAAGCAAACCATTTAGTTGAAAACGGATATAAAGAAATTGTTTTGACTGGAGTTAATGTTGGCGATTATGGTAAAAAAAACGGAGCTAATTTAATTGAACTTCTAAAAAATTTAGAGTTGATTTCTGATTTGAGACGAATTAGAATTAGTTCAATTGAGCCAAATTTATTAAATGATGAACTTCTTGAATATTGGATTTCATCTGAAAAAATTTGCAAACATTTTCATCTTCCGCTACAAAGTGGCTCTGATGACATTTTGCGAAAAATGAAAAGAAGATATTCATCTACCGATTACAAAAACTTAATTTCAAAAATAAGAAAAAGTTCTACAAACGCAGGAATTGGTGTTGATGTGATTTGTGGTTTTCCAGGTGATGATGAAAAGTGTTTTACTGAAACATATAATTTTTTAAACAATTTAGAAGTATCATATTTACATGTTTTTACATATTCAGAAAGAGAAAAAACACCTTCTATTAATTATGATTTTAGAATTGAACCAAAACTGAGGTTTTTATTTAGCGAAAAATTAAGAACGCTTGGTGCAAAAAAGAAGTTAGAATTTTATAAATCGAATATTGATAAATTACAAAATGTCTTATTTGAATCATCCCTAGATGGTAATAAAATTGAAGGTTATACAGATAACTATATTCGAGTTAGAACTAATTATTTACCGGAATTGGAGAATTTAATTTCTAAGGTCATTATAAAGTCGGCAAAAAGTGAATATTGCAATTGCGATGTTATCTAAATTATTTAAAATAATTTTTTTCTCAATCATTTTTATTTTGAATATTTCATATTCAAAAAATAGTGGGAAGATATTGAATGAAAAATTTGAATTGAGACTCAAATCTATCAACAATTTTAACAAAGAAAAAATTCCAATTGCAAAAGCGTCATTAGCTTCATTAGTATTGCCTGGTTGGGGAGAATATATTTTAACTAGCTCAACTGAAAAAAGTATTTATCCAATTTCTGCTGAATTAAGTTTGTGGGCTTTATATCTTGGTTGCAACTATTACGGTAATTGGAAATATAATGATGCTGTTCTTTATTCTGCAGCACATGCTAATGTAGATACAAAAGGTAAAGATGCAAATTATTTTACAATAATTGGTAATTATGAATCAATTGATGATTACAATGCTGAACAATTACAAAATCGGCAAATTGAAATACTTCCTCAATCACATTATTGGAAGTGGAATTCAAGTGCTGAGAGAGAAAAATTCAGATCAATACGTGTTTCATCAAGTGAAGCACTTGACAAATTAAAATTTATTGCAACTGGAATTGTTTTAAATCATGTAATTAGCGCAATTCATTCGCGCTACTTATCTACTATTCTCCAAAGTCAAAATTTTGAATTTAAATTATCAAATACTCTTTTTAACAAAAGAGCATTTGTATTTAATTATTCAATTTCTCTACCCTAAAATTTAATTAAATGGAAAACATCAAATTAGGCATTGCCTATGATGGAACTAATTATTGTGGTTGGCAAAAACAAAATAAATTAAAAACAATTCAAGGAGAATTGGAAAATGTTATTTCAAAATATTTAAACGAAGATATTAATTTAATTGGCGCAGGAAGAACTGATAGCGGAGTTCATGCGGAAAATCAAGTTGCTAATTTTAAAATAAATAATAATTTAGATTTGCAAAAGTTTAAATTTGCAATTAATAAAATGTTAAGTAGCGATATCTCAATAAATAATATTGAATTAGCTGATGAAAATTTTTCGGCACGATTTAGTGCAACTTCAAGAAAATATATTTATAGAATATCTACACAAAAAAATCCATTTTTAAATAGATTTACTTGGCAAATTAATTACGATTTAGATTTTGACTCAATGAATGAAGCTGCAAAAATTATTAGTCAACAAAGTAATTTTAAACTACTTTCTAAAAACGAAAGTGATACGCATAATTTTATGGCAATTATTCATAAATCATTATTAACAAAAACCGAAAACGAGTTTGTTTATCAAATTGATGCAAATCGTTTTTTGCGTGGAATGGTTCGTGGAATTATTGGTTTAATTGTTGATGTCGGTAGAAAAAAAGTTACTATTGATAATGTAACTAAATATTTTAATGGAGAATCTTTTCCAGTTATGTTTGCGCCCCCAAATGGATTGTGCTTAAAAAATGTTTTATATGATTGAAAACTAAATCAATTATAACTAATGAATAAAATTTTCAAAAATATTTTTAGCTTACTTAATAATTTATTTGGCAATCCAAAAAATATATCCGAAGAAGCTGTAATTGAAGCAATTGACCAAGGTAAAAGTTCTGGTGTAATTAATTCAACAGAACATGCTTTAATAAAAAGCATACTTGAATTTTCGGATACAATTGTAAAAGAGATTATGGTCTCGCGTGAAGATATGGCTGCGCTAAATATTTCATCAACGCGCGAACAAATAATTTCTGCTTTTATAAATGAAGGGTATTCTAGAATTCCGGTTTTTGATAATTCATTAAACAAAATTGTTGGAATTCTTTATGCAAAAGATTTATTAAGTATTATTGAATTACAAAATATAATAATCGTTCGAGATATAATTAGGCCGGTAATGTTTATTCCCGAATCAAAAAAAATAAGTGAACTCCTAAAAGAATTACAATCAAAAAGACAACATATCGCCATTGTAGTAAATGAATTTGGTGAAACGGAAGGATTGGTAACCATTGAAGATATTTTGGAAGAAATTGTTGGCGAAATAAGAGATGAATATGACGAAGAAAAAACTTCAATTTTAAAATCAAAAGATGGATCAGATATAGTTTCAGGAAAATTAAGAATTGAAGATTTTAATTTATTATTTCCAGAGAAAATACCTGAAAGTAAGGAATACTCTACATTAAGTGGATTTCTTCACAAAATAACCGGTAAAATTCCTGAATTAAAAGAAGAAATTAAATATAAAAAAATAGTATTTATAATTGAAGCAAGTTCACCTCGCAGAATTAGACAAATTAAAATCAATATAAAATGAGAGCTAACTTGCGAAAAATATTAACTTCAGATAATAATTTAGAAAATGATATTATTATAATTCCTGAAATTAATTTAAAAAAGTTATTGGCAAATAAAAAAGCTGAATCCCTTCAATTTAAATTAGAATATTTATACAAATCTGGATTCAAAAATGTTGTAATCAATTTGGATGATTTAATATGGGATGATGTAAAAAAATTAATAGTTCAAACAAAAATAAATGTATTGAATAAAATTATAATTAAATCTAAAATCCAAAATGACAATCAACTTACATCAGAAAAACAAAATGAAATGACTGCGCACATTATTGATTTTAGTGATATGCCAATTAATTTAATGTCTGATATGGTTGCTGAATCTTTAAAAATAAATTACCCACTTATTATTAATTCGTCAGTAAAAAAGAAAATTGAAATAGCAATTTCAATTGGAGCAACAAATATTTCAGTTATGAATGATTATTCAAATCAGATTAATATAAATTTACAAAACTCATTAAGACTTCGTAGAAATATACCAAATAGCATTTTTACTTTTTGCACTTATGGAATAAGAACCGAACATCAAATTAAACAAATTAGTGAGTCTGGATTTGACAGTGCAATTATAGAGATGGATATTATAGAAAAATTTATCAAATAGTTTAAAAATATTGTTAAATGAATAAGATTGGATTATTTGGAGGAACTTTTAATCCTCCTCATTTGGGACATTATTATGCTGCAGAGTCAGTTTTGAAGGAATTGGGGTTAGAAAAAATAATTTTTATTCCAGCATTCATCTCGCCATTAAAAAATGAAGGTGAAGAAAGTTTTATTAATGAAAGAGTTAAAATGCTTAAAATTGCAATTGAAGATAATACGCTTTTTGAGATTTCTACGTTTGAAGCTGAAAAGAAGGATATTTCTTTTACAATAGACACTTTAAAATATTTTAAAAAAATGAATCCTGAAATAAATTATT
Organism: Bacteroidota bacterium; assembly: GCA_027622375.1. GTDB lineage: Bacteria > Bacteroidota > Ignavibacteria > UBA10030 > UBA8401 > SXSI01. The sequence goes on along the minus strand of JAQCAB010000008.1, from coordinate 34,890 downwards.
ATTTAATAATTGGTGTTGATAGTTTTAATAATTTGACAAAATGGAAGAATTATCAGAAGCTAAATAATTATGGAAAATTAGTTGTAATGAATCGTGGAGATGAAAAGATAAATGAAAATATTATTTCTGATTATATTAAAGTAACAATTCCGAATATTCCGATCTCTTCTTCTCTAATTCGAGATAAAATTAAAAATGGAGAATCAATTGAAGAGTTGGTAGCTTTAAAAGTTCGTAAATATATTATCCAAAAAAATTTATATTTATAGCTTGATGAACAAAATATATTATTCGGTTTATAATTATGAAGTGGGTAATCTTAAAATATTTTCAACTAATAAAGGAATTTGTTATTTGGGGCTTCCAAACCAAAAATATGAATTAATTATAAAATGGTTTAAAAAATATTTCAATCCTTTTGAGATAATTAAAGATGATTCAAAAAACAAATATATTCACAAAGAATTAAAAAAATATTTTGAAAATAAATTACGTAGATTTAATTGCAACTATGATTTAAGAGGGACAAAATTTCAAAGAAAAATATGGGTTGAGTTATTAAAAATTCCTTTTTCTCAAATAATCTCATATAAACAATTGGCAGAAAAAATAAATCATAAAAAAAGTTATCGTGCAGTTGGAAATGCGATTGGAAAAAATCCTGTAGCAATTATTATTCCATGCCATCGAGTAATTGCAACAAATGGTTCACTCGGAGGTTATTCAGGTGGAATTAGAATTAAAAAATTATTACTAAACTTAGAAAATGAGTTCTCAAATTAAAATTGAATTTGTAAAATGAATGTTTTAGATAATTTAAATATTTCACAAAAAGAAGCAGCAAGTGTAATTGATGGTCCAGTGATGATAATTGCGGGAGCTGGAAGTGGTAAAACACGTGTATTAACGCACAGAATTGCTCACATGTTGGAAGTTGGTATTAAGCCATATCAAATTTTGGCATTGACTTTTACGAATAAAGCAGCAAAAGAAATGAAAGAGCGGATTTTGAAATTAACAGGTAGTGATGAAAAAATTTGGGCTGGAACTTTTCATTCCATTTTTGCAAAAATATTAAGATTTGAATCTGAACAAATTGGCTTTACAAAATCTTTTACAATTTATGATGTTGAAGAATCCTTAAATGTTATTAAATCGATTATGAAGTCGTTTAACATTTCATATCAGCAGTACAGCCCCAAAGCGATTCAATCTAAAATCAGTAGTGCAAAAAATTCTTTAATTACTGTTGATGAACTTGAAAAGTCAGCTTATCTACCGATTGATATTAATTGCTGTAAAATATTCCGCGAATATCAAACTAAGATGTTGAAAAATAATTGTATGGATTTTGATGATTTACTTTTAAAGCCAATTGAATTATTTACGAAAAATAAAATTACTTTAGAAAAATATCAATATAGATTTCAATATTTAAATATTGATGAATTTCAAGATACAAATAAAGCACAATATGTTTTAATACATTTACTCGCTCGAAAATTTAATAATATTTGCATTGTTGGCGATGATGCACAAAGTATTTATTCATTCAGGGGTGCAAATATTAATAACATATTTGATTTTGAAAAAGATTATGCGGGAACAAAATTATTTAGACTTGAACAAAACTATCGTTCAACAAAAACCATTTTAAATTGCGCGAATAGTTTGATTGAAAAAAATGTTAATCAAATTAAAAAGAATCTCTGGACAGAAAATGAAAATGGAGATTATATAACTGTTTTAGAAACAGATGATGATAGAGAAGAAGCGCTTCAAATTGTAACAAAACTTCAACTTGAAATAAATTCACGAAATATAAATTTAAATGATATCGCAATTCTATACCGAACAAATTCTCAATCTCGAACTTTGGAAGATTCATTACGCCGACAAGGTTATGCATATGAAATTGTTGGTGGCATAGAATTTTACAAACGAAAAGAAATTAAAGATGTTCTGGCATATTTAAAAATATTAATAAATCCTGCCGATGAAGAAAGTTTAAGTAGAATAATAAATTATCCAGCGCGAGGAATTGGAGAAACGGCCGAACAAAAATTACTAAATTTTGCAAAAGAAAATAAAATCACATTATTTGAAGCATTATCAAAAATAGATAAAATAGATGTTGCCGAAAGAAATAAAAAAACAATTTCAGAATTCTGGAAGATGATTGATAAATATCAAAAATTGCAAAATAAAATTTCGTTAAGCGAACTCGGTAGATCAATTGTAGAAGAAACTGGAATTCTTAAACTTTTGAAAGAAGAGGGAACAGTTGAAGCAATGAATCGCTGGGAAAATATTCAGGAATTACTTTCAGCATTTACTGAATTCTGCGATACCCGAGAAGAACCAACATTAACAAATTTTTTAGAAGAAGTTTCGTTAATGTCTTCTACAGATAAAAATCTTACCGCAAATAAAATTACTTTAATGACTTTGCATGCAGCAAAAGGTTTAGAATTTCCATTGGTTTTTATAACAGGCTTGGAAGAAGGATTATTGCCATTAAGTCATACTTTGCAAAGTAGTGATGAAGTTGAGGAAGAGCGAAGGCTAATGTACGTAGGAATGACACGAGCAATGAAAAAACTTTATTTAACTTATGCTCGCTTCCGTTATAGATTTGGTGAAATTTCATATTCAGTCCCTTCAAGATTTTTAGATGAGATTGATAAAAAATTTACAATGATTGAATCTAAAAAAAGGCTTCATGCAAAGAAGTATTCAACAAATTATAAAACCGAAATTGATTCAACAGAAAAATATTTTTCACAAGAAAATTATATTTTAAATGATTTGGATAATACTTCAAAAATCAAAAGAGGAACCCTCGTAACACATGAAACTTTTGGTAATGGAAAAGTAATGTTAGTTGTTGGAAAAGGGGATAATACAAAAGTAACTGTTTCATTTGATGAAATGGGAACTAAAAATTTATTATTAAAATATGCAAATTTAAAATTGAGATAAACTTGAAATCAATATTTACACTTTTTATAAAATTAGTTATTTTATATTTTTCAATACTTTTAATTTTTAGTTTTACCCAATATTTAAGTAATTCCAATTATTTAAATGAAATATTAATAAAATATCTTTTTGTTGAAAAACAAGTTGCGACTGATTTACTTAAAAATATTTTTCTTTTTTTGATATCGATAATAACGATTATATTTTTATCTCGAGGTCATTTGTGGATGTACGGAATAAACTCATTAAATTTTAAACAAGTATTAAATAAATACCTGATATTTTTTATTCCTTACTTAATAATTTTATTTTTAATTGATTCAAATATGCAAAAGGAATTTGGAAGTAAATTAAATCTAAATGGAATTTATTATTTTAATAAAATTATTGTTGAATCAATTGCATTTGTTATTTTTTATTATGGATTAATTCAAAGTGTAATCGAGAAAAAAATATTTAGTGAACACACAAATATAATTTATAAATTAAATTGTATTTTACTTCTTCTAATATTAATATTTTCATTTGAAAATTATACTTTTCAAACTAAATCTATTATTTATATTCCTCTGATAATTGCAAATGGAATAATTTTTAGTTTTACAAAAAGTTTATTAATTCCCTTAATTGCTCAAATTGTTATTGCAGTTTTAATTTTATTTATTAATTAGAATTTACAATTTTGAGATAATAATCTTCGTAGTGTTTAATTATCTTATCCATTTCAAAATGTTTTGCTTGTTCTTGTGCTGCTAAAATAAATTTTTGATGAAGACTTTCATTTTCAAGAATTTGTAAAGAATATTTTGTAAAATTTTCAATATCACCAACATTAGCTGTAAATCCTGTTATATTATGCAAAACAACTTCAGAGATTCCACCTGAGTTTGAAGCAATTACTGGTACACCACAAGACATTGCCTCAAGTGCAGCAAGTCCAAAGCTTTCAATTTGGCTTGGTAATAAAAATAAATCTGCCATCGAAAGTATGTCAGTTAAATCAGATTGTTTGCCCAATAAAATTACATCTTTTTCAAGATTTAATTTATTTATCAATTCTTTTGCAATTAATTTATCAGGCCCATCGCCAACCAAAATTAGAGTTGATGGAATTTTAGAGTTAATATTTTTGAAAATAGTAATAACATCTTGAATTCTTTTTACAGCTCTGAAATTTGAGATATGAACTACAATTTTATTTTTTAGCGGTGCAATAGTTTTTCGTAGTTCAGGATTATTTTTGCGAAAATACTTATTTGTATCAACAAAATTAGGGATTACTTCGATCTCTTTATTTATATTAAAATTCTCAATTGTTTTATCTTTCAAAAATTTTGAGACTGCAGTAACTCCATCACTATTTTCAATACTGAATTTTACAACTGGTAAAAAATACGGTTCAACGCCAACAAGTGTTATATCAGTTCCGTGCAGAGTTGTTATAATTTTTAAATTTTTATTTTTTACAATTTGTTTTGCTAAATATGCGCTAGTTGCGTGTGGAATTGCATAATGCGCATGAACAATATCTAAATTATGAGTTTCAGCAACCTCAATAATTTTACTTGCGAGTGAAGGAGTGTATAGAGGAAATTCAAATAAAGGATAATTTGAAATCTCAACTTCATGAAAAAATATATTTGAAGTTACTTGATATAATCTTTTTGGAAGCGCATAACTTATAAAATGAATTTTGTGTCCTCGGTTTGCTAATTCCATTCCGAGTTCCGTTGCGACTATACCGCTACCTCCATAGGTTGGGTAACAAACAATTCCTATATTCATTTCTGAAAATATTTATAAAAATTTTGTAAAACAATTAAGTTAGAATGCAATTTTACGAATTTATTTTAACAGGATTTTTTGCTGGACTTGTTGGTTCATTTTTTGGAATTGGTGGGGGAATAATTATTGTCAGTGTTTTAATCTCTTTTAATTCTATTGAACCAAGATTTGCAGTTGGCACTTCCTTTTTTGCAATTGTTATTTCATCTGCGGTAGCAAGTATTTATAATAATTCTCAAAAAAGAATTAATTTCGAAATTGCATTTCGAATTTTAGTAACTACAATTCCAGGTTCACTTTTGGGATCATTTATAGTGGGAATAATTCCAATTAATTTGTTCAATCAAATTTTTAGTTTGCTTTTATTTTTATTTGCAATTCTGATTTATAAAAAATCTTTATTTGAAGAAACACATTCCGAAATTAATCCAAAAGTACTTTCATTAATTTTATTTTTTGTTGGAATAATTACAAGTACAAGTGGTATCGGTGGTGGAATTATTTTTACTCCACTACTTGCTCATTATTTAGGTTTACCACTTATTAATTCAATTGCAACTTCACAATTTATTTTAGCAATCACTTCATTCTTTGCTCTGTTAACTCATATTTATAATTCAAATATTCAAATTAATTTAGCTATTCCAGTTGCATCAGGCGCTGTTTTGGGATCATTAATTGGAGCAAAATTAATTACTAAAATTCCGAAACAATCAATCAATTTAGGACTAGGTTTAATAATTATTGGATTTGCTTTATATTTATTTAGCAAATCTATTTGATTGAAATTCTGTTTATTAATTCTTATATTAGTACCATAAAATAAAGGCAAAACTCACGGACTTAATAAGTCGTATTAATAATGTTTAAGTTATCTAAAAAAGTTGAATATGGTTTAATTGCGCTTCGGCACATGGCGTTGGTTGATACAATCACCACTGCTAAAGAAATTGCAACGCATTATCAAATTCCTTTTGATTTGCTTGCAAAAGTGATGCAAAAATTAGCCAAAACAAAAATAATTATTTCTCATCAAGGAATTCGTGGAGGATATAAACTAGCTGGAAGTGCAAATAATATTTCAGTGATGAGTGTGATTCAAGCTATTGAAGGTCATATTCCGGGAATTGTTCAATGTATTGACGAAGGATTAGAGAATTGTTCAATACATCAAAATTGTACAATTCGTGATCCGTTGCATAAAGTTCAAAAAAATTTAGAATCAACTTTTATAAATTTAAAGGTTTCAGAAATTGTTTAAAGAGCCAACATATCTTGATAACCATTCTACAACTAAATTGGATCCAAAAGTTTTGGATGCGATGATGCCTTTTTTAACAAATAATTATGGCAACTCCGCAAGTCAACATTATTTTGGATATGTTTCAAGCGAAGCAATTTCAATTGCAAGAAAAAAAATTGCTGTATTAATTAATTCATCTGACGAAGAAATTATTTTTACAAGTGGAGCAACTGAATCTAATAATTTAGCTTTGAAGGGAATTGTTGATTCATATAAATCTCAAGGCAATCACATTATAACTACAAAAATTGAACATTCATCCATTATTGATGTTTGTAAAAAACTTGAACAAAAAGGAATTATAGTTACATATCTTTCTGTTGATAAGACTGGAATGATTGATCTTCTGGAATTACAAAATTCAATCACTGATAAAACAATTCTTGTCTCAATAATTTTTGGAAATAATGAGATTGGTACAATTCAACAGATCCAAAAAATTTCTGATATTTGCCATTCAAAAGGAGTTTTACTACACACTGATGCAACACAAGTAATCGGACAATTGAATGTTGATGTTCGTGAATTAAATATTGATTTAATGTCTTTTACATCTCATAAAATTCATGGTCCAAAAGGGATTGGTGCATTATTTATAAAACAAACAACTCCAAAAATTCTTATTTCAGCTTTAATTGATGGGGGTGGTCACGAAAAAAATATTCGCTCCGGAACTTTAAATGTGCCTGCTATTGTTGGATTTGGAAAAGCTGCTGAGATTGCAAAATCTGAATTGCTTACAAATTCAAACTTTGTAAAAAATTTACGTGATAAGTTTGAAACAAAATTACAATTAATTGATGGTATTAAAATAAATGGAAATATAAATTCACGGCTTGTAAATAATTCGAATATTACAATTCCGAATATCAAAATTAAAAACCTGATGAGAAAAGTTAAAAGTGTTGCATTTTCAACTCATGCTGCATGTTCAACAATGGATGGAAATATTTCGCATGTATTAAACGCAATTGGTTTAAACAAAAATGAGATTGAATCTTCTGCTCGATTTGGTTTTAGTAAAATGAATACTGAAAAAGAAATTATTGAAGCAGCTGATAGTTTGATTAACGCAATTAAAGAATTACAAAATAGTTCAACCCACATTATTTCACACACAAATATTTCTAATAATTAAAATGGAAAAAACATTAACCATTACAAATAATAAAATTGAATTTCTCCACTTCCTAAAAAAAATGTTTCCGCTATTTCATCTTTCAAATTTATTTTTTAGAGATGTGCATTACGGGATAATTGATTTTTTAGAATTTAAAAAAATTAAAACAAATTATGGTGAGGCCGAGAAGATCGCAATAGAAGTTGTAAAATTTTATGAGAAATTAAACATTTTAAAAAAAATTAGTAACAATACTTGGGTTTTAAATTATTCTGAGTTTGTTCAACCTAAAAAAGCAAATTAAAAAAAAGGAGCTACTATGGAAATAGAAGGTAAAATAACTGATTCTCAAATTTATAATGAAGAAATATTTGTAACTGAGCGAGCACTTGCAGAAATAAAAAGTATAAAAGAAAAACATAATATGCCTATAACAAATGGATTAAGAGTTGGTGTTAAAGGTGGAGGATGCTCAGGGTTAACTTATGTGCTTTCGTACGAAGAAAAAGAAAAAGAAGATGATCACTTATTAGAAATTGGCGGACAAAAAATATTTATAGATCAAAAAAGTATGTTTCATTTAGCTGGAACTACTTTAGATTTTACTGATGGTTTAAATGGAAGAGGATTTCTTTTTCAAAATCCACAAGCTAAAAAAACATGTGGTTGTGGAACTTCATTTGGAGTTTAATAAATTATAATGCAAACAATAGAACAATTAGTTAATAAAGAATATGAATATGGTTTTGTAACCAATATCGAGGAAGAAACTATTCCTCGAGGTTTGAATGAAGATATTGTTAAAATAATTTCTTCTAAAAAAAATGAACCTGAATGGATGCTTGAATGGCGATTAAAAGCATATCGATATTGGCTTACAATGGAAGAACCAACTTGGCCAAATGTTAAATATCAAAAAATAGATTACAATAATATTTTTTATTATTCAGCGCCAAAAACAAAACCCAATCTTGAAGGTTTGGATCAAGTTGATCCCGAATTATTAAAAACTTACGAAAAACTTGGAATCTCTTTAACAGAACAAAAACGTTTAACTGGTGTTGCAGTTGATGTAATTTTTGATAGTGTTTCAGTCGCAACTACTTATAAAGAAAAATTAAATGAACTCGGAATAATTTTCTGTTCATTTTCAGAAGCTGTAAAAGATCATCCCGATTTAGTAAAAAAATATATGGGCTCGGTTGTTCCATATACTGATAATTATTTTGCAACTTTAAATTCTGCAGTTTTCAGTGATGGCTCATTCTGTTATATCCCGCCCGGTGTTAAATGTCCAATGGAATTATCAACTTATTTTAGAATTAACGCGGCTGAGACAGGCCAATTTGAACGAACTTTAATTATTGCTGATAAAGGCGCGAAAGTAAGTTATCTCGAAGGTTGCACAGCACCTATAAGAGATACAAATCAATTGCACGCAGCTGTTGTGGAATTAATTGCTTTGGAAGATGGTGAAGTAAAATATTCTACGGTTCAAAATTGGTATGCAGGTGATAAAGATGGAAAAGGTGGAATTTATAATTTTGTTACAAAACGTGGAAATTGTGCCGGTAAAAATTCTAAAATTAGTTGGACTCAAGTTGAAACTGGTTCTGCAATTACTTGGAAGTATCCGAGTGTAATTTTAAATGGAGAAAATTCTATTGGTGAATTTTATTCTGTTGCTGTTGTAAATAATCATCAGCAAGCAGATACTGGTACAAAAATGATTCATATCGGAAAAAACACAAAAAGCACAATTATTTCAAAAGGCATTTCAGCCGGTTATGGAGATAATACATATCGCGGTTTAGTTAGAATTGGTAAAAATGCAAGCAACTCACGAAATTACACGCAATGTGATTCTATGTTGATGGGTAATAAATGTTCTGCAAATACATTCCCTTATATCGAAGTAAAAAATACAACTTCAAATGTTGAGCATGAAGCTTCAACCTCAAAAATTGGTGAAGATCAAATATTTTATTGCAAACAGCGTGGGTTAAATACTGAAAATGCTATTTCGATGATCGTAAATGGATTTGCAAAAGAAGTTTTTAAAAATCTTCCAATGGAGTTTGCCGTTGAAGCACAAAAATTGCTCGGCATCAGTCTTGAGGGAAGTGTCGGTTAATTATATTTATAAAAAAGGAAAATAATGTTACAAATTAATAATCTGCATGCATCAATATCTGGTAAAAAAATATTAAATGGAATTACATTAAATGTAAATCCGGGCGAAGTTCATGCAATAATGGGACCAAATGGTTCAGGAAAAAGTACATTGGCTCAACTTTTAGCTGGCCATCCCGCTTATCAAATTTTGGAGGGAGAAATAAAATATGAAGGAAATGATTTAAGTGAATTGGAAGCAGAAAAACGAGCTCAAGCTGGAATATTTCTTGCGTTTCAATATCCAATAGAAATTCCCGGAGTAAGCAACAGCTACTTTCTAAAAACTGGATTAAACGAAATTAGAAAATCTCGTGGACAAGAGCCACTTGATGCTTTTGAATTTTTAAAATTAATACGTGAAAAAATGAAGTTGGTGGAAATGGATGAATCATTTATCAACCGCCCAGTTAATCAAGGATATTCAGGCGGAGAAAAAAAACGAAACGAAATTCTTCAAATGGCTGTGCTTGAACCAAAACTCGCAATTTTAGATGAAACAGATTCAGGGCTTGATATTGATGCTTTAAAAATTGTTGCCGGTGGCGTTAATAAACTTCGAAATTCAAACCGATCAATCATAGTTGTGACCCATTATCAAAGGTTATTAAACTATATAGTGCCTGATTTTGTTCATGTTTTAATGAATGGTAAAATTGTTAAATCAGGCGGAAAAGAATTAGCGCTTGAACTTGAAGAATTTGGTTACGATAAAATTAAAGTTGAAGTTGAAAATGGAGTTTCAGTTTAATGAACAATAAAGTTACTGATAGCCTGTCTTCTCCAATTGAAAATATTCTAAATAAATTTAAAATATTTTCTGAAAATGGTTTTGCTTCAGAACCAAATTGGCTTAAAACAATTCGTGAAAATTCTTTAAAAAGTTTTCAAAAACTTGGTTTTCCATCTCAAAAAAATGAAGAGTGGAGGTACACAAATATAAATTCAATAACAAAATTAAATTTCGAAACTTCCAGCAATAAAGAATTCCTTAATTACAGCAAACAAAGTATTTATAAATATATAATTTCAGATTCTTATTATCTGGTTTTTGTAAATGGAAAATATCTTCAAAATTTATCCAATCCACCAAAAGAAGAAGGTGTAATTGTAAATTCAATTAAAGATGCAATTAAATTATTCCCTAGTGAAGTTGAAAATTATTTTAGCAAAAATATTGACTTAGAAGCAAATTCATTTGCAGCTTTAAATACTTCTTTATTTGATTCTGGAGTCTTTATAAAAATTAAAGAAAATGTAATTTTAAGTAAACCAATTGAATTAATTTACATCAGTCAAAATCAGGAAAATATTCCTCAATTAATTTCACCAAGAAATATTATAGTTATAAAAAATAATGCTTCGCTAGATTTTGTAGAACAATTCGTAACTAATAATTCAAATAAAAATTTGACAAATATATTCACTGAAATATATTTAGATGAAAATTCAATTTGTAATTATTTAAAAATTCAAAATGAAGTTGACGAAAATTATCATATTGCAAATATTTCAGTTTCTCAAAAAACAAGCAGCAAATTTTTCTCATTTGCTTTTTCTGCTGGTTCAAGTATTTCAAGAAATCAAATGGCGTTAAAATTGTTTGGTGAAAATTCAGATACAAATATGAATGGTCTATATATTTCAACTGCAAAACAATTAATTGATAATCACACATTTATTGAGCATACACAACCCAATTGTACAAGCCGGGAAGTTTTTAAAGGAATTTTATATGATAATTCTCATTCAGTATTTAATGGGAAAGTTTATGTACACAGTGCGGCTCAAAAAACTGATTCAAAACAAACAAATAATAATTTATTGCTTTCAGATAATGCAACTATCGATACAAAACCACAACTTGAAATTTTTGCTGATGATGTAAAATGTACGCATGGAGGAACAGTTGGTGGAATTGATGCGAACGCACTATTTTATTTAAAAAGCCGCGGTATTTCTCCGAAATCAGCAGAAGCTTTATTTGCTTTAGGTTTTGCAAGCGCAGTTACCGAAACAATTGAAAATTTAAATCTTAGAAGATTCGTAGATAATTTAGTTGTTAGTAAACTTGAAAAGTGCCACGGAAATATTTCGTTGCCAATTATTGCACATTATCATTAAATTAAACTATGCATCAATTTATTCAAAATAGTAAAAGTGAAAATCAAATTTTTGATGTAAAAAAAATTCGTCAAGATTTTCCAATTTTAAATACAAAAGTCCATGGCAAACCACTTGTTTATTTAGATAATGCAGCTACAAGTCAAAAACCAAAAGTTGTAATTGATGCAATTCAAAAATATTACGAGTCACAAAATTCAAATGTTCATAGAGGTGTCCACTTTTTAAGTGATTCTGCTACAAATAGTTATGAAGAAGCCCGTGATAAAATTAAAAATTTTATAAATGCAAAATCTTCAAAAGAAGTAATTTATGTTCGTGGTACAACCGAAGCTATCAATTTAGTTGCACACACATTTGTAAAACCAAAATTAAATGAAGGTGATAATGTAATTGTTTCGTTAATGGAGCATCATGCAAATATTGTTCCTTGGCAAATTGTTTGTGATGAGAAAAAAGCAAAAATTAAAATTATTCCGATTAATGAATTTGGCGAGTTAAAAGTTGAAGAAGTAAATAATTTGATTGATGAAAAAACAAAATTTATTTCATTAGTTCATATTTCAAATTCACTCGGCACGATTAATCCAATAAAAAAAGTAATCGAGCTTGCTCATAAAAATAATATCCCAATTTTAATTGATGGTGCACAATCTGTTTGCCATTCAAAGATTGATGTTCAAGATTTGGGTTGCGACTTTTTTGTTTTTTCTGGACATAAAATTTGCGCTCCAACCGGTATTGGAATTCTTTATGGAAAAGAAAAATTATTAGAAGCGATGCCTCCATATCAAGGAGGTGGTGATATGATTCTTCAGGTAACTTTTGAGAAAACAATTTATAATGATCTTCCATATAAATTTGAAGCAGGAACGCCAAATATTGCTGGTGCAATTGGTTTGGGAGTTGCTGTAGAATATTTACAAAATCTCGGTTATGAAAATATAAATACTCAGGAATCAAAATTGCTTAATTACGCAACTGAAAAATTCTCTAAACTTGAAAATGTTCGTATAATCGGCACATCAAAAAATAAAGCAAGTATAGTTTCATTTGTGATGGCAGATATTCACGCACATGATGTTGGCACAATTTTGGATCAAGAAGGTGTTGCAGTTCGCGCAGGTCATCATTGCACGCAACCTGTAATGGATTATTTTAAAATAGCCGGAACTGCCAGAGCATCTTTCTCATTTTACAATACATTAGAGGAAGTTGATATTTTGGAAGATGCAGTAAAAAAAGGTATTAAAATATTTTTGGGATAAAATTTAATGAGCAACTTGAATGAATTATATCAGGAAGTAATTTTAGATCACAATAAAAATCCTCGTTATTTTAAAAAATTAGAAAATTACAATCGTAAAATTGAAGCGCGCAATCCTCTTTGTGGAGATCAATACACAATTTATTTATTGATTGAAGATGGTAAAATAAAAAATATTGGTTTTGAAGGTGTCGGCTGTGCAATTTCAAAAGCCTCGTCATCTTTAATGACAAGTTCAGTTGTAAATCAATCAATCGAGTTTTCAAAAAACTTGTTTAATAAAATGCATCTTATTTTTACAGGAAAATCAAATTCAATTAATGAAGATGAACTTGGAAGTTTATTTGCATTAAGTGGTGTATCAGAATTTCCAGCAAGAGTAAAATGCGCAAGTTTATCTTGGCATGCTCTAAATGGAGTATTATCTGAAATCCATGAAACTGTTACAACGGAATAAAAATGAGTGAAATTCAAAATCAAGAATCACAATTAAATGGAATTGATATTATTTTAATTCAAGAAGAAATTGTCAATAAAATTAAGACTTGTTTTGATCCTGAAATCCCGGTAAATATTTATGAGTTGGGATTAATTTATATTATTGATGTAAAACCAACTGGTGATGTTGATATTAAAATGACTTTAACTTCGCCAATGTGCCCGGCAGCTCAAAGTTTACCAATTGATGTAAAAGAAAAAACAATGACAGTAAAAGATGTTAAAAATGTAAATGTTGAAGTTGTTTGGGAACCGAGATGGAGTCCATCTATGATGACCGAAGAAGCACGATTAACATTAAATATGTAATGACTGAAAAAAATTATTTCAATACCGAAATAAAAAAAATTAGTTCATTGTTAAATCCATCAAAAGAAAAAGAAATTAAAACCGAATCTCATTTTTGGCAATATTGTGTAAATTGCGGAAATGAGTTAATCAGCAAAAAATGTAAATTAATATGCCCCAATTGCGGGTTTTATCACTCATGCAGCGAACCATAAAGGAAAAATAAATGAACAAAAGATCAAAAAAAGTTGCAAAAAAGCATCTTAAGAAAAAACAAAAAAGGAAAACTAAATTAAAGGCTTTACTCAAGAATAAAAAAGTTAATTCTTAATAAATAAGCCCTCTCTTACTTGAGAGGGTTTTTTGTTTACATTTGATTATGGAATTTTTGATAAACGGCAAAAAATTTAATTTTGCTGAAAAAACTTTTGTAATGGGAGTTTTAAATATCACTCCCGACTCGTTTAGTGATGGTGGAAAATATTTAAAAAAAGATGATGCAATAAATTGCGCACTTCAAATAATAAATGATGGTGCAGATATTATTGATATTGGTGGTGAATCAACTCGCCCAAAAAGTAATGATTATGGGGAAGGAGCTGAAGTAATTTCAATTGATGAGGAGCTGGAAAGAGTTATTCCTGTAATTAAAGAAATTAAAAATATTTCTGATATTCCAATTTCAATTGATACTTATAAATCTCAAGTTGCCGAGGAAGCACTTAAATGTGGCGCAACAATTGTTAATGATATTTCCGGCTTTACATTTGATAACGAATTGCCAAAAATTGCTGCAAAATATAATGCGACTGTTGTTGCAATGCATATAAAGGGAACACCAAAAACTATGCAGCTTGATCCCACATACCAAAATGTAATTACAGAAGTTTTTGAATATCTTTCAAACTCAATTAAAAAAGCAAAAAGTTTTGGGCTAACTCAAATTATAATTGATGTCGGAATTGGTTTTGGTAAAAATTTAGAACACAATTTAACTTTATTGAATAATTTAAGTTTTTTTAAAAAATTAAATTGTCCAATTTTAATCGGAACTTCAAATAAAAGTTTTATTGGCAAAATATTAGATTTAGATGTTGATAAAAGAATTTTCGGAAATGCTGCATCTGTTGCAAGTTCAATTTTAAATGGCGCGAATATAGTTCGAGTTCATAATGTAAAAGAAATGTTGCAAGTAACTAAAATTGTTGATGCAATCAGATTTGCAAAAAAGGTAGTATGAAGTTTGCAATTATAATACCTGCGTATCAAGCAAGTAAAACAATAATCAAACTTTTAAATGAAATTGAAAAAGTTTTATCAACATTAAATGAGGATGTCTCTGTAATTGTAATTAATGATGGTTCAACTGATGGTATTTTGCAGCAACTTCAAAATTACCCAGTTGAAATTCTAAGCCATCAAATTAATTTGGGGAAAGGAACAGCTCTTAAAACTGGTTTTGAATATGCAATTAAAAATAATTTTGATGCAGTTATTACTTTAGATGCTGATTTGCAGCACGATCCAATTTATATTAAAAAATTTATTCAGGAATATAAACGCAATTATTTTGATTTAATTATCGGTAATAGAATTGATCGAATTAAACAAATGCCATTCAGCAGGCAGTTGTCAAATCTCCTCACAAGTTTTATTTTGTCGGCAAAAACTGGAATTGATATTCCTGATTCACAATCGGGTTATAGAATTATTTCAACTAAAATTTTAAAATCGATTACATTGGAACAAACCGATTACACTTTAGAAACTGAAATGCTGATTAAAGCTGCAAAATTAAAATTTAGGGTTGGTTCAATCCCGATATCTACAATTTATAATAATCAACAAAGTCACATTAAAAACTGGAAAACAATTTTTAATTTTCTCAAATTAATTTTTAAGGATTAAAATGTCTTTATTTGATGATGACCGCTCAAAAATGGTTGAGCTATTAATTAAAAAGGGAATTAAAAATCCAAATATTTTAAAAGTAATGTCCGAAGTTGAGAGACATTTATTTGTTCCAAGTTATTCGCGCTCCCGAGCATATGAGGATTGCGCTTTGCCAATTGGTTTTGAGCAAACAATTTCGCAACCATACACAGTTGCAGTTATGACAGAACTTTTAATTCCACTAAAAGATGATAAAATTTTGGAAATCGGAACTGGTTCAGGTTATCAATCAGTAATATTATCAAAATTAGGTTGCAGAGTTTTTACAATCGAGCGGAATTCTGATCTTGCAAGAAGCTCTGAAGAAATGTTTAAAAAATTAAATTTACGAATCGCATCGCGTGTTGGAGATGGAACTTTGGGATGGAAAGAATACGCACCGTTTAATGGAATTATTGTAACTGCCGGCGCGCCAGTTGTTCCTGAAAAACTTCAAAACCAATTAATTGATGGTGGCAGATTAGTAATTCCCGTTGGCGATAAAAAAACTCAAACTTTAATTGTAATTGATAGAGAAGGAGATAAATTTACTCAAAAAAATATTGATGGATTTAAATTTGTTCCCTTAATTGGCAAAGAGGGATGGAAGGAAAGTGAATAACCTTCCGAAGATTTTAATTTTGACCGGACCAACTTGCTCGGGGAAAACTTTTTTAGCTCATTTAATTGCAGATAAAATTCCTTCCGAAATAGTTTCTGCAGATTCAAGACAAGTTTTTAAGGGATTAAATATTGGAACCTCGAAACCTGCAAAAATTGAACTAAAAAAATATAATTATCATTGTGTAGATATTCTTAAACCAACTCAAAATTATAGCGCCGGTGATTTCCAAATTGATGGACGCAACGCTATAAAAAAAATATTAAAACTAAATAAACTTCCAATAATTGTTGGAGGAACTGGTTTATTTATTAGAGCTTTAGTTGATGGATTGATTGAAGGAGTTGAAAGAAATGATTTAATCAGAGACGAATTAGAAATTGAATTAAAAGAAAAAGGATTAAACTCCTTATTCAACAAACTAAAAAAAGTTGATCCAAAAACTGCAGATAAAATTGATTCAAAAAATCCTAGAAGGGTTATCAGAGCATTGGAAGTTTTTAAATTAACAGGCAAATCAATTAAAAGTAGTTTTGAAAATCAAAACAAAATTAAATTATATAATCCACATTTTATTTCGCTTAATTGGGAGAGAAGTAATTTGTACGATAAAATAAATAATAGAGTTGATAAAATGATTGAAAATGGTTTTGTAGATGAAGTCAAAAAATTATTTTCAAGTGGACTAGACGAAAATTATCAATCAATGCAAACAGTGGGATATAAAGAGTTGCTTTTATTTTTAAAAAATAAATTGAGTTTTGATGAAGCAATAAATTTAATTAAGCAAAACACAAGGCGTTATGCAAAAAGGCAAATTACCTGGTTTAAAAAAGAGAAGCGGATTAATTGGTTGGAAGTTGCAAAGGAAAATGAGTTTGAAAAACTTTCTGCTAAAATATTAGATAAATTTGATAAAAAAAGTTAAATTAATTTTTCGGGATGTGGCTCAGCCCGGTAGAGCGCTCGGTTCGGGACCGAGAGGTCGGGGGTTCGAATCCCCCCATCCCGACAAAGAATTTTGTGTTTATATTAGTTTTATTTTATGAATGATATAAATGAAAACTAACAAATGGTAAAATCATGAGTGAAATAATTTATGCAATAAAAGTTACCGATTTGGCTTATAGTGGTTTAAAAATAGGTGATATAGACTCTTGGTCTTATAGAGTTTGGTTATTTAAAAATCGTATATTTTTGTCCACTCTATGCTGACGTCAGGCATTCCCTTATATCTAATAGGCAATATTATTGATAATTGTTCAAATAAAAAAAGGGCCCTTAGCAATAAGGGCCCTTTTTTTTAATTAATAAAATATGCTTAATGTATTTATTTTTTCTTTTCTATATAAGAATCTGCAATCTGACTTCCATTATAAAATGCCATTTCTTGTTCAATTTTTCCATCAGCATTAAATGTGTGCATATATACTAACAATATCTTAAATGCCTTCTTTGTCTTTTTATTTATTAAGCGCATTGACCACCAAGAATCTACCACAGAACCTGGTCCTTCATGATCCAACATATCGGGATAGCCTATTTCGTCTATACCTTGAATTTCAATATTTTCAAAAAAAGGCGCCAAGTCTTTTTTTCTGTCTTCAATACTTTTTTTGACTTTTGGAAATAAAGTATCATAAGGATAGTTAATGTCAGCAAATTCTGCATCAGGCGTAAAATCTGCATACATTTCTACTACTCTACCTAATGCCATATTAGAAACCATTTTCCTAACTTTTACAATATTTGGGTGTTGCTTATATAATATACCATTGGTTAATGTTTGATCTGATTCAGCATTTTTATTTAACATTGCTGTATTTATATAAAAATGCATTGTTTTTATTTTTGTACCGTCTGCATTAAAAACAAATGAACAATCATAAGGAGTTTCTACTTTAAAACCAGTTTTTTTGTTTATTCCATAAAAAATATTAAATGAATTTACCCAAATACCATCTTTTTTATATTCTAATGCATCAGGGTATGAGGCACCTCTTTTTTTAATAGAGAAATTAGTAAAATTATTTGCCCAGTACTGGGAATTTTGAATAAATGCTTTTAAATCTAGTCCTTTATAATCCCAATTTGTGCTCAAAGTATTGTAGGCTTTAAAATCATCAGTTGTTAATTTAGTAATTGCTTCTGCATCTCCTTTAACATAAGATTGTAAGAATTTTTCAGCAATATCAATGGTAGGGTGCTTGTCATAAATTTTCCCATTTAGATTTTTTTGGGCATTAACACCTGTAATTAAACAAAATAACAATAGTGTTGTAAATAGTTTTTTCATAGTTTCTCCTTTTAATGAAATTAATTATAGTTAATAAAAAATTTATATCAAAGTCGTGATATAAATTTTTTAAGAGTTATTTCTATCATTTATAAAATCTAGAAATTAATAATGCAAACAACGGATACTGTTTTATTAATAAGGCCGAAAAATTTTTTATATAATTTTCAAACTGCTGCATCCAATGTATTTCAAACTGAAATTGAAAAAGAAAATCTAAATCAAGTAGCTTTAAATGAATTTGATAATTTAGTTGTAAAACTTAAAATAAATGGAATAAATGTAATTGTTGAGGATGATACAGACTATCCAATAAAACCTGATGCAGTATTCCCAAATAATTGGGTTACAACACATCAAGATGGAAAAATAATAACTTATCCGATGTGTGCTGAAAATAGAAGAATTGAAAGAAGAATAGATTTATTAGAAAAATTAAAAAGTAAATTTAATGTTAACCAGTTAATTGATTTATCAGAATTTGAAAACCAAAATAAATTTTTAGAAGGAACAGGGAGTGTGGTTTTTGATAGAATAAATAAAATTGCTTTCGCATGTTCATCTCCAAGAACAAGTAAAGAATTATTTTTTAGACTTTGTGAATTACTTAATTATGAAGCAATATATTTTAAAGCATATTCACAAAATGGAAAGGAAATTTACCATACAAATGTAATGATGTCAATTTGTGAAAAGTTTGTTGTAATAAACTTAGATTCAATTAAAGACTTGGATGAGAAGAATATTGTACTTCAAAAATTGAAAAGTAGTGGAAAGGAAATTATAAATATAACAAACGAACAAATGAATAATTTTGCAGGCAACTTGTTGGAATTAAAAAGAAAATCAGAAAAAAATATACTTGTATTATCTCAAACAGCATTTAAACAATTTACAAACGAGCAAAAAAATAAAATGGAACCGTTTGTAGATTTACTTCCATTCGAAATTCCAATTATCGAAAAAATTGGTGGTGGTAGCGCTCGATGTATGATTGCAGAAATATTTTTAGAACCGAAATAAAATTAATTTGGAAATAATCTCAAATAATTTTTTCTATCCAAAATAAATTTTTTAAGTGGTGCTTTACTAATTAATTGCAATGAATTAGCAACACTTCTTTCTCCTGAAATATCTGATGGCGAGTTTACAATTTTATTATGAATAACCATTGTTGATGATCCGCCGCCATCCAGATTTAATGCATTTGTAATTTCCCAAAACTGCAAAACTTCAACCATAGTTTTAAAACTCATACCTGTGCTTGTTGTTTGTCTTCCATCAGCAACAATAAAATAAAATTTAGTTGTGTCTGAATTAAAACCAATTAAAGTGCGTGGGTGTTCAGTTTCCTTAAAAGATTTCGGAATGTTATCTTTCTGCCAACTATCTTCAAGAATGGCATTGTCTTTTAGTAAATGTCCAAACCCGCTAATAATATTTTTGACGTTATTAATTTGTGGAGTTAATTTAAATATTACTTTTAAAGTATCTTCTAAATTTAAATTGGTTTGTGATAATTTATTTTCAGGAATTGCTACTAAATAATCATAATTAATAGGAAATATATTTGCAGATAATTTATTTGGAAAAAGAAATAATGTGTCGTCTAAACTTTTTGGTTGATTTAATAAATTGAAACCAATTAAATTATTTGAGCTTTTAATTTTGTGCAAAGCGCCAAATTTGTTATAAAGTTTAATTTTATTTCCAACTGTTAATTTATTTACTCCATCAATTTCAAATGTGTCTGTTTTAATAATTCCGAGAATCTCTAATTTAGAATTCTCAAAAAATGGTTTATTGTTATCTGAAATTAAAAGTTGAGTTCGTATAAAATTTGGAAAATAAATTGGTAGGCCATTTTGCAGATGTGCATTTAATGGAAATCCAGTTTGGAAACTGAAAAAATCACCATTTAGTGCTGCAATAACGTGATTTTGTTTTTCCTCATTTAAAATTACTTGTGATGAAGTTCTCTGTAAAGAATCAGCTCGGTATGTTTGTAGCTGTAAATCTTGTTTTAATAAATTTATAGATATTAAATTAACAATATGTCGATCATTAATTTTGGCACGAATATGTTCAACGCCATCTGCAGCAATTAAATTTAAAAGTGTATCACATTTAATTTGCGAAAATAAAAAATGAGGGAATAAAAGTAACGCAGATAAAATTATTTTAGAAATCATTAATTATTGATAATTGTTAAAATTTATAAATGTAATTTCGTAAATCTTTTGAACTACTTTGCTTAATAATGTATATTTTAGACAACTAAAAGAAGTGGACCGTAGCGGGATCGAACCGCTGACCCCCACAATGCCATTGTGGTGCTCTCCCAGCTGAGCTAACGGCCCATTAGTTTGTAAATATACGAACGAAAATTTTATCAGCAAATTGTTTTATTTTTTTTAAAATTGTAAATTTATAAATGATTAAAAATTTATTTTATCTTTTAATATTTGGTTCAACATTAATACAAAATATTAATGCGCAAATTAAAATTACTTCTAAAATTATAATTGCTCAAAATGATACTATAGAATTCGGTTATCCAGTTTTTTCTAATTCCGGAAACAAAATACTTTTTACAACTCTTGATTATTCTAATATTTATAAGTTAAAATTAAATACTCAAAAAGTTTCACAATTAGTTGATGGAGAGTTGCTTGGTTTTGGTTTTTCCATTTCTGATGATGATAAATATGTTGCATATCGTAAAACTACTTGGAATGGAAATAATAGAATTCAAGAAAATTTTATTACAAATCTAGAAAATCAAAAATCAACTTTAGTTGAATTCGGAGAAGAACTCGAATTACCCAACTTCAAACTATTATCAACTAAAATAAAAAAGGAATTGAATATTACTGGATTAACATCGAATGAAGTAATTTTAAAAGGGATAGTTGATGAAAGAATTCAAATTTATCAAAACGGAAAAACTAAAACTGTCGATCCAATTAAAGATGGTAGATACATTTGGCCAAAACTTTCTCCAAACAAAAAATTATTAGTTGCATATGAGTTGTCTGAGGGGATCATAATTTTTGATTTAAACGGTAAGATTATTCAAAAACTTGGATATTACGATTCACCGAGTTGGACAAAAGATGGAAAGTGGATTATTTGCCATAAAGAATCAGATTCAGATAAAGAGATAATAAAATCTGAACTTTATGCACTTTCAATTGATGGAAATAAAAAAATACAACTAACAAATTCAACAGAAATTGAATTATTTCCTGAAACTTCAAAAACACAAAATCAAATAGTTTGCCACACAAAAGAGGGTAAAATAATTTTGTTTGATTATGAAATTGAAGAATGATGAAAAGTATAAAAGTTTTAATTTTAATTTTTCTTTTTACCCAAATTAATTATTCTCAAAGAACAAATTTAAGTGGTTTAAAATTTTGTATCGATCCCGGTCATGGTGGTAATAATCCGGCAAACGATCGTAGAATTGAACCCGATCCTGGAATAATATTTTGGGAATCTGAAGGGAACTTTCAAAAAGCTTTATCGCTTAAAAAAATATTGGAATCATGGGGAGCAACAATCTTTTTAACTCGATATACAAATTATTATCCTGACGACAATCAAGAACCAAGTCTCTCGGCAAGATACACTGTCGCAAATTCAAATAATGTAAATTGGTTTCATTCGATTCATAGCAATGCAACTGGCGGAACAAATACTTCTACAAATTATACTTTGATTCTTGTTAAAGAAAATATTACAACTCGCCAAGCAGAATTCCCCGAAGCAGTTACAATGTCAACCAAAATGTATAATCATATTAGAAAAAGAAATCGAACCTCTCCTTATGGAGTTAGAACTGATTACACTTTTTACGGTGGAACAAATGGTGGATTTAATTTAGGAGTTTTAAAAGGATTGTTGATGCCGGGGCAACTCTCGGAAGGTTCTTTTCATGATTTTTATCCCGAAACAAGAAGACTTTTAAATTTACATTATTGCAGAATGGAAGCATACGGAATTGCAGATGGGTTTTTGGAGTATTATGGAGTTCCATTTGATACATTATCAACAATTGCAGGTGTTTTGACAAGTGAGGAAACATCGAAGCCACAAAATTCTACTTTAGTTGAATTATTACCACAAAATAAAAAGTATCTCACAGATAATTTTAATAATGGATATTTTTTATTTGATTCACTTTTTCATGGAAATTACAAATTGGTTTTTGATTTAGGTGGAGGCAAAAAAGATACAGTCTCTCATGATTTAGCAAAATCAGATTTAAAATTTTTAGATAAAATATTGCCATCTTTTACTCCACCATCAATAACTTATTCAAGTCCTAAAAATGGTGATACATCTGTAAGTGTAACTGCTGTTATGGGCGTAATATTTTCAAAAGAAATGGATACAACTTCCGTAAAAAATGCATTTTCAATTTCTCCGAATTTAGCAGTTACAACTCAATGGACTAATGGAAACAAAACTTTTGTTTTCCGTGCAAATGATAAATTACCATACAGCACTAATTTTATAATTAAAATTGATTCTTCCGCACGCTCCAAAATCGGAATTGCAATTGATGGAAACGGGGATGGTGTAGCGGGAGATGCTTTCATAATAAAATTTAGAACAGTATCTCAACCTGATTTTGTAAAACTTGATAATAGTATTCCGTTAAAATTTGTATTAAATCAGAATTACCCAAATCCATTTAACCCAACTACAGTTATAAGATTTGGAATACCGAATGAATCGAATGTAAGAATAACAATATTTAATTCTCTCGGTCAACAAGTTGATGAAGTTGTGAATGAAAGATTAAATGCAAGTTTTTATGAAGTAAATTGGAATGCATTAAATAAACCAACAGGATTATATTTTTACAAGATTGAAGCAGTAGATGTTACCAATCCAAATAATATATTCACTCAAACCAAAAAGATGATGTTGGTTAAGTAATTAATAAAAGAAATAGAAATTTCAAAAAGGCTTGATGAAAATATTACAGAATAAAACTTGACATTGTTAATAAGTTATCTTAAGTCCTTTGAACAATATCTATTAACCAATAAGGAGATAAAAAAAATGAAACAAACACTGTTAATCGTAATCGCAGCAGTTTTTTTTGCTTGCTCAGAAAAGGTAACCGAAGTAGAAATAGATAAAGTAGAAGGTACTTACATCCTTAAAACAGTTAACGGATCAGTGCTACCATATACGGTTCTGCAGGATGGTAGTTCTGGTGTCATAATAAAAATGCAAGTTTCTGCCGGCAGTGTCATTATTACCGCCACTGGTAGCGCTACAGTGTCGACTACTCTACAAATGGTAGTAAACGGTGTCATTTCTCAGACGCAAACTGAAACTGAGCAAAGAGAATTTAAATTGGATGGTACTAAATGGTCATACAATAATAATTTAGGGGTTACAGGGAGCGTAAGCGGAGGGACACTAACGATTGTAGATAAAACTGCTGGTAGTCCAGAATTAACTTTAGTTTATAACAGATAAGTATAGAACGTTAATAAAATTGTGAGTTGCATTGCAACTAAAATAAGCTCAGTGAGCTATTAAATAAAATAAAATCAATCCCCCAAAAAAATGGGGGATTTTAATTTCCTTAAAAATTTAATAAATTCACTCAAACCAAAACGATGATGTTGGTTAAGTAAAAGTATATATTAAAAACTTTAATTAAACTTTACAATAAATCCCGATAATGCATCGGGATTTTTTTTTGAATAACAGTTGCTTTTAACTATTTTTAAGAAATTAGTCCTCGTAGTTCAACTGGATAGAACCGGAGTTTCCTAAACTTCTAATGGCAGTTCGAGCCTGCCCGAGGACACGTAAAATAAACTAATAACTATTAACTAAAATGCGATTTTCTAAAAGTTTTTTTCCTACAATAAAAGAAATTCCTTCAGACGCTGTTATTCCAAGCCATCAACTTATGATTAGAAGCGGAATGATTAAACCTCTCGGTGCTGGAATTTATTCTTTTCTTCCACTCGGATATCGAGTATTTCAAAAAATTATGAATATTATTCGTGAGGAAATGAATTCAATTGGTGGACAAGAATTTCATCTTCCGGGATTAAACCCAATTGAACTTTGGCAAGAGACAGGAAGAGTTGAATCTTTTGGTGATATAATGTTCCATGTAAAAAATCGTCAGTTAATTCTTGCACCAACTCACGAAGAAGTAATTACTTCAATCGCAAAAAGTCATATTCGTTCGTACAAAGAGTTGCCACAAATTTGGTATCAAATTCAAACAAAATTTAGGAATGAACCTCGTCCAAAATCAGGAGTGATTCGTTCAAGACAATTTATTATGAAGGACTCGTATAGTTTGGACACTTCATTTGAAACTTTAAACACAAGTTACAATTTACATTCTGAAGCTTATAAAAAAATTTATGATCGTTCTGGATTAAAATATTTTATAATTGGCGCTTCAAGTGGAGCGATGGGTGGAAGTGGTTCGCAAGAATTTATGATTGAGTCTAATGCTGGTGAAGATACAATTGTAGTTTGTGATAAATGTAATTATGCATCAAATCTTGAAATTGCAACTTCCAATAAACAAAAAATAAAATTTGAAAATATTTCTTCAAAAACCGAAAAAGTTTTTACACCGAATGTTAAAACAATTGATCAACTTGCTCAATTTTTAAAAGTCCCGGTAGAGCAATGTGCAAAGTCGGTTGTTTATATAACTGATAAAAACCCTATTTTAATTTTAATGCAAGGCAACGATCAAGTTAACGAAGCAAAATTATTGACTTTGCTCGGCACCGAGTTCAGAGTTTCAACAGATGAAGAATTAGTAGAAATTTTTGGAGCTGAAACCGGTTCCCTTGGTCCAGTTGGTGTTTCAAAAAATGTAAAAGTGATTTGTGATAATCAACTTAGAGATGCCAAAAATGTAATTACAGGTGCAAATCTAAATGATTTTCATTTGATGCATGTAGATTTACTTCGTGATTCAAGAATTGATGCTTATGCGGATATTCGTGTTGTTGAAGAAAATGAACCATGCATAAGTTGTGGAAATTCTTTAAGGTTAATTAAAGGAATTGAAGTTGGTCATATTTTTAAACTTGGAACAAAATATTCAGTAGCATTAAAGGCAAATTATTTAGATGAAAGCGGAAATGAAAACCCTATTGTTATGGGCAGTTACGGAATTGGAATTGAAAGAATTGCAGCTTGTTACATCGAACAAAATTATGATGAGAATGGAATAATTTGGAATAAAGCATTAACACCATACGACTTGCATTTAATTGCAGTTAATATGAAGTCAGAAAAAGTTATTGAATCAAGTAATAAAATTTATGAAGAACTTTCAAAAAGGTATTCAGTAATATTTGATGATCGCTCACAAGTTACAGCAGGTGTAAAATTTAAAGATGCTGATCTTTTAGGAATCCCAATTCAAATAATTGTTGGTGAAAGGAATTTAGATAATAATTCAGTTGAAATTAAATTACGAAGAAGTGGCGAAAGAAAAATTATAAAACTTGAAGCATTGCAAACTGAGATTGAAAAATTAAATGAGTAAACATTATAAATATTGGGTTGGTGGCAAACATGTTTCAAGTGATGATAAACATTTTGTAGTTGATCCATATACAGGTTCAACTGTTGGGATTACTTCTCTCGCAACTCAAGAAGATATAAATTCAGCTCTTGATTTTGCAGTTGAGGCATTTCAAATTATGAAATCGATGTCAAGTTACAATCGTGCTGAATTACTTTTAAATATTGCAAAACGGATTACAAATAAAAAAGATTTTTTAGCAAATTTAATTTCTGCTGAAGCTGGCAAACCAATTAAACTTGCTCACTTGGAAGTTCAAAGAGCAATTTCAACTTTTACAATTGCATCTGAAGAGGCAAAAAGAATTCAGGGAGAAGTTATTCCACTTGATAATGTACAAAATTCAAATGTTTCAAAGGGAATTCTAACTCGGCACCCAATTGGTGTGCTCCTTTCAATTACACCTTATAATTATCCTTTAAATTTACTTGTGCATAAAATTGCGCCTGCAATTGCATGCGGGAATTCATTTATAATAAAACCGGCTCCTCAAACTCCATTGACAGCTTTAGTTTTGGGAGAAATTTTATTGGAAGCAGGAGTTCCTGAAAAGACAATAAATATTTTACCATGCACAAACGAGTTAGCAGAAAAGCTCATCACAGATGATCGAGTAAAAATTGTTTCATTTACAGGAAGTGCAAAAGTTGGATGGATGATTCGTCAACTTGCTTCAAATAAAAAAAATATTCTTGAACTTGGTGGCAATGCTGCTTCCATAATTGATGAAACTTCTGATATTGATGATGCAGTTTTAAAATCTGTTAAAAGCGCATTTGCTTATGCCGGACAAGTTTGTATAAAATTACAAAGAATTTTAATTCACGAGGATATTTATCCAGAATTTGCAATGAAGTTTGTTGAAGAAACTTCAAAATTAATTATTGGAAGTCCCGCAAATGAAGATACTTTTGTCGGACCGATGATATCAGTTACAGAAGCAGATCGAGTTCACAATTGGATTATGGAAGCAAAAAAACAAGGTGCAAATATTTTATGGGGTGGAAATAAAAAGGGTTCAATTATTATGCCAACCATTTTTGAAAATATAAAATCGAATATGAAAGTTTGGAATGAAGAAGTATTTGGGCCGGTTGTTTGTTTAAAAAAATTTAAAACAATTGATGAAGCAATTCAACTTGTAAACGATTCAAAATATGGATTACAAGCATCAATATTTTCAAATAACCACGCTTCAATAATGAAAGCCAGTAATGATGTAGAAGTTGGTGCGTTAATTGTGAATGAAGCTCCTTCATACAGAAACGACACAATGCCATATGGTGGTATTAAACAATCTGGTTTTGGTCGTGAAGGAGTAAAATATGCAATTGAAGAAATGACTGAACCGAAATTATTAATTATGTAAAAAAAATGTCTCAATTTATTCATCTACATTGTCACACACATTACTCGCTATTAGATGGCGCTGCATCTGTTGACGCATTAATAAATGCAGCAGTTGAAAATAATATGCCAGCTGTTGCATTAACTGATCATGGTGTAATGTTCGGTGCGCTTGAATTTTATAAAAAAGCCAAAAAGAAAAAAATAAAACCAATTATTGGTTGCGAGTTTTATATCGTAACTAAAGGAAGCCGTTTTGATCGAGGCCAAATGGTAACGCAATGTGATACTATTGCTCCAACTGGCGGTAAAACTGGGCGAAATGTTTATCACCACATTGTGCTTCTTGCAAAAAATGAAATCGGTTATAAAAATATGATCAAGCTTACAACTTTGGGACACATTGAAGGTTTCTATTACAAACCGAGAATTGATTATCAACTACTATCACAATATTCTGAAGGAATAGTTTGTTTATCAGCTTGTGCGGGAGGAATTGTTGCATCACATCTTGTAAATAATAATTATGATGAAGCAAAAGATGTTGCAAAAATGTATAAAGATGTTTTTGGTGATGATTTTTATTTGGAACTTCAAGATCACAATTATGAAATTGAAACAAATGTTTTGGCTGGCATCCCAAAAATTTCAAAAGAATTAGATATAAAACTTATTGCAACAAATGATGTGCATTATATAAATTCAAAACATGCAATCGGTCATAATATTATGCTAAATATTCCCGATGCATCCAGTACAAATCCAGTTGATTATAAAACTTTACGATATGGTACTGATCAAATTTATTTTAAAACCGCAGATGAGATGTCTAAAATTTTTAAAAATCATCCTGACGCAATTGAAAATACTTTGGAGGTTGCAGAAAAATGTGATTTAAAGCTCGATTTCAATAAAAACTTTATGCCAAAGTTTGTAATTCCGTCAACTGCAAAAGAAAAAATTTTGGATGAATATTTAGCTAAGCTTACAAATGTTGGATTGACAAAAAGATATTCAACTTTAACTCAAGAAATTGAAACTCGCGCAAAATATGAATTGAGTGTTATTTCAAAAATGGGATTTGCGGATTATTTTTTAATTGTAGCTGATTTTATTTCTGCAGCAAGAGAAAAAGGAATTTTAGTTGGTCCCGGTCGAGGCAGTGCTGCAGGAAGTATCGTTTCATTTGCGCTGGGAATTACAAATATAGACCCACTTAAATATGGATTATTTTTTGAAAGATTTTTGAACTCCGAAAGAATAAGTTTGCCTGATATTGATATCGATTTTTCGGATACAAGAAGAAATGAAGTAATAGATTATGTAAAAAAGAAATATGGTGAAAATTGTGTTTCTCAAATAATTACATTTGGAACTTTATCATCACGAGCTGTTTTAAAAGATGTTGGAAGAGTTTTAGGATTACCATTATCATTTGTAGAAGGGATTACAAAACAAATTCCAGTTACACAAGGTAAAGTAATGCCACTAGCAGAAGCATTTGAGTTAATTCCCGAATTAAAAGCAATTAAAACAAGTAAAGATGAAAAAAATAAATTACTTGTAGAAGCAGCCATGTTGCTTGAAGGAATGAGCAGAAATGTTTCAACTCACGCTGCAGGAGTTGTTATTGCACCAGACTCACTTGATAAATTTGTTCCACTTTATAAAACTCCATCTACAGATTTGATGACACAATATTCTATGAAGGATCTGGAAGAAGCTGGATTATTAAAAATGGATTTTTTGGGACTCAGAACCTTATCAGTAATTGAAAAAACTTTAGACTTAATAAAAAAATATCACAACATCGAAATCGATTTATATAATATTCCTGAAAAAGATGAAAAAACTTTTAAACTTTTTGAAGTTGGAAATACAGTTGCAATTTTTCAGTTTGAAAGCACAGGAATGCAAGAATGGTTGCGTAAACTAAAACCAACTACAATTAGCGATTTAGTTGCAATGAATGCGTTGTATCGTCCCGGCCCGATGGATAATATTGGTGATTTTATAAAACGCAAAAATGGTTTTCAACCAATCGATTATATCCATCCAAAACTTGAACATGTTTTAAAAGAAACTTACGGAATTATAGTTTATCAGGAACAAGTTATGCAAATCGCAAATGAGATTGCCGGATTTACTTTAGCAAAAGCTGATATTATGCGACGCGCAATGGGAAAAAAAGATAAAAAGTTGATGGCTGAATTAAAAGTAGAATTTGTTGCCGGAGCAATTGAGATATCAAAAATTTCGAACTCACAGGCTGTAAATATTTTTGATTTGATTGAAAAATTCGCTGCTTATGGATTTAATAAATCGCATAGTGTTGCATATTCTGTTTTGGCTTATCAGACCGCATATCTAAAAGCCCATTATAATTCTGAATATATGGCTTCAGCACTATCAACAGAAATTGGGAACACTGATAAAATTGTTTTATTGATTGATGATTGTAGAAAAAATGGGATTAATGTTTTACCACCTGATGTTAATGAAAGCAACATTGATTTTACAGTTACACAAAAAGGAATCAGATTTGGTCTTGCTGCAATAAAAAATGTTGGAACAAATGCTGTTGAGAATATTATAAAAACCAGAAGTGAAAAAGGAAAATTTAAATCTCTTTATAATTTTTGTTATTCAGTTGAGTATAAAACAATGAATAAAAAAACAATTGAAAGTTTAATTTTAGCTGGTGGCTTTGATTCAATAAATTTAAACCGCGCTCAACTTATATTGTCATCCGAACAAATTATTTCTTCCGCAACTGATTCTAAACATCACGAAAAAATTGGTCAAGATAATTTATTTATTTCAGATGATAAAACTAAGAACGATCAAGAACCAACTTTACCAAAAGTAACACCATGGAAAGAAAGAGAAAAACTTTCAAAAGAAAAAGAAGTATTGGGTTTTTATGTTTCAGGCCATCCATTATTAAAATTTGAAAATGAACTTAAACTTTTTACATCAGTACGTTGTGGTGACTCAATTTCTAACAGAACATTTAATGCAAAAATTGGTGGAATATTTTCATCAATCAAAAAGAAAATTGATAAAAAGGGAAAACAAATGGCTTTTGCAACTTTAGAAGATATTTCTGGTAAAGCTGATTGTATAATATTTTCAGATACTTTTAAAAGGTATAGTGAATTAATTGTTGAAGATACAATTGTAATTATTGAAGGAAAATGTGAAATTGATTCAGGAAATATAAAAATGTTTGCAGAATCTATTATTCCAATTGAAAAAGCTACAGAACTATATTCAAAGAAAATATTTATTAAAATTGATTATACAAAACATGATTCGGCAACACTTGAAGAAGTTTATAATTTATTAATCCAGAATAAAGGAACTGCTGAATGTGTTTTTAATCTTTCAAATGGTAATGGAAAGTCAAAATTTTACCGTTCAAACAAAATTTATTTAACAGTAAATAATTCACTTTTAGAAAAACTAAATTCTATTTTGGGAGAAAATTCTGTTAAATTAAGTCAATAAAAAGGAGAAAATGATTTATGGCAATTGAAATAAACGATGCAAATTTTACAAACGAAGTTATCAATTCACAAACACCTGTGCTTGTTGATTTTTGGGCTTCATGGTGCGGACCATGTAAAATGATTGCACCGACAATTGAGGAATTACATCTAGAATTTATTAATCGAGTTAAAGTTTGTAAAATGGATGTTGATGCAAATCCATCAACGCCAATGCAATTTGGAATTAGAAGTATTCCAACTTTATTAATATTTAAAAATGGAAAAGTTGTTGATCAAGTAGTTGGAGTCCGAAGTAAAGGGGATTTAACTGAATTATTAACTAAACACATTTCCAATTAATAACTAATGCAAGTTTTTAAACAAAGGACAAATACTTGCGGTGAATTACGATTAAATGATATTGGTAAAACAGTAACATTAAATGGTTGGGTTGATTCTCCGAGAGACTTAGGTGGAGTTGTTTTTATTTTTATCAGAGATCTTTTTGGAAAAACACAAGTTGTGATAAATGAATTATCGGGTGAAGAGAATTTAAAAATTGCAAAAAAATTAAGACAAGAATTTGTTGTTTCAATTTCTGGTAAAGTTGTAAAACGAATCGAGCAAAATATTAATAAAGAATTTAAAACTGGAGAAATTGATGTTCTTGTTGAATCTATAAATATTTTAAATGAATCTGAAACTCCTCCATTTTTAAATTCAGAAATAAATCAAGTATCGGAGGAATTAAGATTAAAATATAGATATTTAGATTTGAGAAATCCTCTTCTTCAAAAAAATATTATTTTAAGACACAAAGTTTATCAAATAGTTCGGAATTATTTTTCAGAAAATGGATTTTATGAAATTGAAACTCCAATTTTAACTAAAAGTACACCCGAAGGGGCGAGAGATTATTTAGTTCCGAGCAGAGTTCAACCAGGAAAATTTTATGCACTTCCACAATCTCCACAAATTTATAAGCAATTAAGTATGATTTCTGGTTTTGATAAATATTTTCAAATTGCAAAATGTTTTAGAGATGAAGATTTAAGAGCAGATCGCCAACCTGAATTTACTCAAATTGATGTTGAGATTTCTTTCCCGACTGAAGAAATTGTTCAAACTTATGCAGAACAAATGATTCAAAAAATATTTGCGGAAACACAGAATGTAAAAATTAAAACACCATTTGCCAGAATCGCATACAAAGATGCAATTGAAAAATTTGGTTCTGATAAACCTGATTTGAGATTCAATCTTGAAATAATAAATATTACAAAAACTTCATTAAATTCTGGATTTGAGTTATTCGATAAAACCATTGATAATAAAGGGCAAATCGCTGGAATAGTAATTCCTGATGCTTCAAATTTTTCAAGAAAAAAAGTAGATGAGCTAACCGAATTTGCAAAACAAAATGGAGCAACAGGATTAGTGTTTCTAAAATTTAATGAAAATAAATTTGAGGGTGGGGCCTCAAAATATTTTACGGATGATTTTAAATTAAAATTGGAATCAACATCAAAAATAAAAAATGGAGAAGCTTTAGCAGTTGTTGCTGGCAATTCACCACAAATATTTTATACTCTAGGTGCAATCCGAATTGAATTAGCAAAAATCTTAAATTTAATTTCTGAAAAAGAAAACTCATTAGTTTGGATAACTGACTTTCCATTATTTGAATATTCAACCGAAGATAAAAGATATTATTCAGCTCATCACCCATTTACATCACCAAATGCTGAAGATGAAAATCTACTTGATACTGCACCGGAAAAAGTTAGAGCGCGCGCATATGATTTAGTTTTAAATGGAAACGAAATTGGTGGTGGAAGTATCAGAATCCACAACACTAAACTTCAATCAAAAATATTTAAATTATTGGGGATGACTGAAGGTGAGGCAAAATCAAAATTTGGATTTTTACTTGACGCTTTAAAATATGGTGCGCCTCCGCATGGTGGAATTGCTTTTGGTTTTGATAGAATTGTAATGTTGCTTGCTGGAGCAAATTCGATACGTGATGTTATTGCATTTCCAAAGACTAGAAGCGCAATTGCATCTATGGAAGATGCTCCATCATTTGTTACAGAAGAACAATTACGCGAATTGCATTTGAGGAGTAAATAATGTTCGATCAACAAAATACAGAACTTCAAAAATTAAATAAAAGATTAGTTGAATTGTGGAGGTTTCTTTGATCTCGATAAAAAATCAACAAGAATTCAAGAATTAGAATTAACTTCTCAAGCTCCAAATTTTTGGAACGACAATATTTCTGCTCAAAAAGTTCTTCAAGAATTAAATTCTCTAAAACAATGGTCAAATTCTTGGAATGAAATTAAAACTAAAATTGATGATTTAAATGTTTTAATTGAATTGGCTGTTGAATCAAGTGCAGAGTCATATCAAACTGAAATTGATATTGAATTAAAATTAATCGAATCAAGTCTTAATAATTTGGAATTTAAAAATATGTTAAGTGGTGTTGATGATTCAAAAAATGCGCTATTGCAAATTCATTCAGGAGCTGGCGGCACAGAATCTCAAGATTGGGCTGATATGTTATTGAGAATGTATTTGCGCTATGCTGAAAAACATAAATTTAAAGTTTCACTTTTGGACAGATTAGATGGTGATGGCGCAGGAATAAAAAGTGCAACAATTGAAGTTTCGGGAGAATATGCTTTTGGTTATTTAAAAGCAGAAAATGGTGTTCATAGACTTGTTCGCATTTCTCCCTTTGATGCAAATAAAAAAAGACATACTTCTTTTGCATCGGTTTTTGTTTATCCTGAAATTGAAGATGATGTTGCGATTGAAATTAATCCAGCAGATGTTGAAATGGATACTTATCGCGCAGGTGGAAAAGGAGGGCAAAATGTAAATAAAGTTGAAACTGCAGTTCGCTTAAGACATGTTCCTTCGGGGATTGTAGTTGCATGTCAAGAAGAACGATCACAATTTCAAAATCGTGAACGTGCAATGAAGATGCTCAAAAGTAGATTATATCAAAAAAGAAAAGAGGAAGAGGAAGCGCGAATTGCAGTTATTGAAGGAACAAAAAAGAAAATCGAATGGGGAAGTCAGATTCGTTCGTATGTTTTTCATCCTTACAACATGGTAAAAGATCATAGAACTGATGAAGAAACTTCAGATGTTTACGGAGTGATGGATGGTTCAATTGATAAATTTATTACAAAATATTTAATGATGTTTAGTGAAAAATAATTTTAATGAAGCTATTATTAAAAATTGCTTTACGATATTTATTATTTACTGATCCGAATAAAAAACATAAAAATATTTCGTTTCAATCTCTATTTGCGATTTTAAGTGTTTCACTTGGTGTGTTCGCACTTTTACTTACAATTACGATTTTAAATGGATTTGAAAATGAGATTATTACTAAAATTCAAAAATTTTCTTCACACATTAAAATTCAACTTTATGAGAATAAAACTCTTAAAGATAAAAGTGTAATTTTAAAAGCAATTGATCCAATTAAAAATGAAATCAAATCAATTTATTACGAAGCAGAGAGTGAAGCTATTTTAACAAATAATAATGATGCTGAAGGAGTTATTTTGAAAGGAGTTGAACCAGATTATTTAAAAAATATTTTGGATCGCTACAAATTGGAAGAATTTAAATCAGAACAAAATTTAAAAAACAATCTTCCTGAAATTATTATTGGCAAAAAACTTCAGCGAAAATTAAATTTAAAATTAGGAGATGAGATAAATATTTTGACTTTGCATCAAAATCTTGATATAGTAGAATATAAAAATCACAATTTTAAAATTTCAGTAATTTACGAATCGGGGATGGCTGAGTATGATGATATATTTTGTTTTGTTGATTTAAAAATATTCCAAAATATGTTTTTAATGGGTGAATCTTTCAATACTGCAAATATAAATTTAATTAACCCTGAAAATGTTAAAAACTATACAAACAGAATTGAAGCAAAATTACCTCGATATTATTCCGTATTAAATTATTTAGATTTGAACAAAAATTTAATTTCGTGGATTCAACTTCAAAAAGGACCAACGCC
>JAQCAB010000007.1 GCA_027622375.1 Bacteroidota bacterium | reverse complement strand
TTAAAAAAAGTTTCAAAATATAGATATAGTCCTTAAAAAATTA
The DNA here is from genome assembly GCA_027622375.1 of Bacteroidota bacterium. Lineage (GTDB taxonomy): Bacteria > Bacteroidota > Ignavibacteria > UBA10030 > UBA8401 > SXSI01. The sequence goes on along the minus strand of JAQCAB010000007.1, from coordinate 81,375 downwards.
AACCAAATCTTTATTAAATCTGTCAAAATAGATATTTATGATTATTAAAATTTTATTTATCACTCTACTTATTTCCCAAAATTTATTTACACAAACTGGGGCATTTAGCGGTATAGTATTCAATGAGCGGAACGAGGGGTTAATAGGTGTTAATGTAATATTAAATGGAAGTAAATTAGGTGCAACTACTGATATATCTGGTAGATTTCTTATTGAAAATATTCCTGCAGGAAAATATTTAGTTGAAGTGCGTGCAATTGGTTATAAGCAAACCGATACAATTAAAATTGAAATCAAAAAAAATGAGAATATAAATTTAAGAATCTTTTTAGAACAATCAGTTGTTGAGTTAGGAACTGTAGAAATTAGCTCGAGTCGGAGACAATCAATGGAAGATTCAAGAGTAAGTGTTTTATCAATTACGCCACGCGAAGCAAAGTTTTTACCAGGCAAAGCTGAAGATGTTTTAAGAAGCCTTACATCGCTACCGGGAGTTTTAAGTGTGTCTGATTTTTCATCACAACTTGTAATTCGCGGTTCAACACCCGATCAAAATTTAATCTCAATTGATGGTTTTGAAATTATTAATCCTTACAGATTATACGGATTTATTTCGATGTTTAACCCCGAAACGGTAAGTGAAGTAAATTTGCAAACCGGAGGATTTAATGTAAAGTACGGCGATCGACTTTCGGCTGTTTTAGATATTAAAAATAGAGAAGGGCAATCAACAAACATTTTAAAAGGTAAAATAAATACAAGCATTACAAATGCAAATTTAATTTTTGAAGGTAATTTACCTTTAAATTCTACATGGCTTATTTCTTCAAGAAGAACATATTACGATTTAATTTTAAGTCCGATAATAAAATCATTAAAGTTAGTTGATGGAGATGTGGCGCTACCAAATTTTACAGATGTACAGTCAAAAATTGCAATTCCAATTAATGAGAATAATAAAATTATTTATAATGGAATTTATTCAAAAGACGCTGTAAAATTTATGTCCGGAGAAAATAATCCGCGCCCCGGTTCAATTAGTATTGATGATGAATCGAAAAATATTTTGAGTGGAATTAGTTGGCAATTTAATCCAACTGATAAAATAATTTCTTTGACACAATATTCATGGTATCAAAATCAGGGACTCGGTGCCTTTGATGCAACAGTAGTTGACCCTTCGCAAAACGATTTTAAACTTGAAAAATTTGATACTTTGGGAATCCGTTTTTTTGAGTTTGGCGTTGATTATAGTTTTAATTACTTAAAAACCACATTCACTAATAACACAATTATCAATCTCGGAAATAACACTATTGAATTTGGTGGTGGATTTGATTTATTAACAACCGAACAAATCCAATATATAACTTACGATCAGGCTTTTATAGATTTTGCGGAAAGTAGCGGCAGATTTACTTTACCAAAAAATTTTGTATCAACTGTAAATTATGACAGGATAAATTTATACTTGCAGGATAAAATTAAAATAACTCCTAAATTATATTTTCAAACTGGAATTAGATATGATATTTATGAATTTTTAAATGAATCAAGATTATCTCCAAGATTTAATGTTACTTATGCTTTAGATAATATCACCACATTGCGTGGAGCTTATGGTTTATATTATCAATCTCCCGGGATGGATAAACAAATTTCAAATCAAAATTTGAGATATAATACCGAAACATTTAAAAATCTGGATGCTGAAAAAGCAGTTCATTATATTTTAGGGATTGACAGAATGTTGAATTCTGAATGGCAATTTAAAACTGAAACATATTTAAAAAATTTTTCGAATTTAATTGTTCCAGAAATATTAAAAGGGAAAGTTTACAAAGTAGAAAGACTCGCGGATAAAAATATTTATACTCGCGAAGGCTGGTCGCAACCCACAAAAGTAGAAGGAGATTCAATAACACGCACACCAATTAACGATGCAAAAGGGATTGCTTACGGAATTGAATTTATAATCCAAAAAATACAATCGTATCAGAATGATGAATTTTCGGGTTGGATAAGTTATGCTTTATCAGTTGCAGAGCGTGAGCGCAACGGTATTATTTCGCCATTTATTTACGATCAACGACATGCAATGAATATTGTTGGTAATTATCTTTTAAGTGAAAAATGGGAGTTAGGAATTAATTTTGCTTTACGCTCCGGAAGACCTTTTGCAAATGCAATTGGTTTAAAACCAAGGATCAGTACAAAAAATGATACAATTCTGGTCGACTCAAAAGGAAAAGTTATACTGGATATTGACTACGAAAAACAATCTTACACCGGTCGTTTAAAAATGTATCACTCGCTTGATATAAGACTTACAACTTATCCAAGATGGTTTAATTTGCCTTGGTCATTTTATATTGATATAACAAATATTTATAATCACAAAAATGAACAGCAAAAAAGTTTCTATGTCGATAGAGAAACGGGAGAGATTAAGGAACGCGTTACTTACGGATTGCCATTTTTCCCAGCAATTGGGATGAGTATAGTTTTTTAATTATTCCTGAGTCAATAATTTTAATGACTCTTTTAATAAATTTTCAATAGTTAACTCTTTAGATTTATTATTTCCTAAAACTTTCAAAACTGTATTTTCAGCTTTTTGTCTATTGTACCCAAGAGAAATTAGCGCACTTATTGCTTCGTTACGAGTTGAATTATTTGTTAAAGATGTTTGAGTTGTCGGAATTAATTTTGAAACCTTATCACGCAATTCTAAAATTAATCTTTCGGCAGTTTTTTTACCAATTCCCGGAGTTAAAGTTAAAGAAGTTAAATCTCCATTTGAAATTGAATTTTGAATTTCGTTTGGTTTAGAGCCTGATAAAATTGTTTGCGCAATTTTTGGACCAATACCGGAAACTGTAATTAACAATTTAAACATTACAAGTTCTTCTTCAGTATAAAATCCAAATAAATTATGTGCATCTTCTTTTATAATTAAATGAGTGTGCAAAAAAACTTCTGAATTTAAAGAAGGTAGTTTTTCAAAAGTGGAAAAAGGTATAAAAACTGAGTATCCAATATTATTTGCTTCAATAGTAATTTCTGTCGGAGATTTTTTTATTAATTTTCCACGAAGCGAAGTAATCATTTAATTTCTTTTTAAAATTTTTTCAGGATGCTCTTGAATGTATGACTTCCAATCTTTAAAAACTTTTTTTGTGTTCGAAGTTCTGTGAGAGTGGCAAAGCGCAATTGCAAGTGCATCAGTGGAATCAAAATACTTTGGAAGCGTTTTCATTCCAAATGTTTTACTCATTATAAATTGAATTTGATGTTTAGTTGCATTTCCATTTCCGGTTACAGCTTTTTTAATCGAGCGTGGAGAATATTCAAAAATTGGTAAATTAGATTGCGCTGCAATTAAAAGTAAAACCCCGCGAACTTCACCAATCCTTAATGCCGATTGAACATTTTTGCCATAAAATGCTGTCTCAATTGCAATTTCAGTCGGATTAAATTTTTTAATTATTTTTTTTAAATCGGTATAAATTAAATTTAATCTTTCGGACATATTACTTGCGGGATTGTTTTTTATAACTCCGACATCCAGCATTTTATAAATACGATTTTGATTTGATATTACACCGTAACCTGTAACTAATGAACCGGGATCAATTCCAAGAATTATCATTTTAATTATTTTCGCTAAATTTAATTTGCTTTAATTTAATTTGTGGTGTAACTCTTCCGTTGTAATCATTTTCATTAAACTCAAATAGAATATCAAAATATTTTTTGGTTTTTGCCATCTCAAACATTTCTAAATTGTTAAAACTTATGCAATCAATCAAACGATCATTTATATTTAAAGTTGCTTTAAAAGTATTATTTTTCTGTAATTTTACGTTTTCATTAAAACGAATATTTTTTGATACAAAAGTTGGTGCCATATTTTGTGGTCCATAAGGGGCAAATCTAAAAATAGATTTTAAAAAAGTATTATCAATTTCATCCAATTTAACTACAGCATCAACTTTTATTTTTGGGATACGAATATCATCAGTTAAAATATTTTTAAAGTAATTACTCAATTCATCTCTTAGGATATTTATTTTTTCAATTTCAATTGATAGTCCGGCAGCAACAACATGCCCACCAAAATTTAATATTAAATTATTAAAATTATGAAGCGCATCATAAATATTTACATCAGAAATTGATCTGCAAGAACCTTTTGCAATTTTATCAACTTTAGTCAAAATAATTGTCGGTAAGTAATAAGTTTCAACCAATTTTGAAGCAACAATCCCGATAACACCGGGATGCCAAGAATCATTATAGAGCAAAATTACGTTTCCATTTTTCAAATTGGGATTTGTTTCATACATCTCAATTGCTTCACTAACAGTTTGCTCTTGAATATTTTTACGCAACGTGTTTTCTTTATTCATTTCGTTTGAAAGTTCATCAGCATTTACTTCTGAATCGGAAATAAATAATTCAACCGCGCGGGTTGCTTTACCTAATCTTCCGACAGCATTTATACGTGGCGCTAATCCAAAAACAATATTCCAATTTGTAAGTTTTTGTTGATTAATATTAGCAGCAATCATTAATTTTTTATATCCCAAGTTTGGTGATATTTTTAGATGATCAATTCCAAGTTGCATCAAAATTCTATTTTCGTCAATAATAGGAACAATATCAGCACCAATTGCAACAGCAACAAAATCTAAATAGGGAAGTAAATCAATTTTTAAATTCAGTTTAAGATTTATTGCCTGAATTAATTTAAATGCAACTCCGCAACCGCACAAATATTTAAAAGGATAATTACAATCATTTTGAAGTGGATCTAAAACCGCAACTGCATTTGGTAAAACTTCTCCAACTTCATGATGATCACAAATAATAAAATCAATGTCAAAACTTTTTGCATAATTAACATTTTCAACTTCATTAATTCCGCAATCAACCGCAATAATTAATTTGGTAGATTTATTTTTAGCTTCATCAATTCCTAAAATTGAAATTCCGTAACCTTCTTTAATTCTATCTGGAATGTAGTAACTAACATTTACTCCAATATTTTTTAAAAATAAATAAAGTAGAGCGGTTCCATTTGTTCCATCAACATCATAATCGCCAAAAATAAAACAATGTTCATTTTTAGATTTTGCTTCAATTATTCTATTTACTGCTTTCTCCATATCCTTCATTAAAAAAGGATCGTGTAAATCTAAAATTTGTGGAGCAAAATATTTTCGAGCCGCCTCGTAATTTGAAACTCCTCTTTGTAACAAAAGTTGTGCAATTAATTTGGATGTATTAATTTCAGAAGCGAGAGTGGAAATTTTTGATTTATCCGGTTCGGGTAATTTATCCCATTTAAAATTTTTTAAATTTGAAGGATTCATTGGTTTAAAGATAATAAAATGTCGCAGAAGGTTTATCGATAAGCCGAATTCTGTCTGTCTGTTTTGAGCAGAGAGGCAATCATTCCTCTTGGCGAATCATTACTGACTCGCTCGAGCGACCTACCCATTTTGTTTTTCGATAAAGAAAGTTGAACGAGAAGTTCTTCAGTTTTTCAACAAACAAAATTTACATGGTCTTGCTCCAAGTGGGGTTTATCATGCGTTACACATCACTGCATAACCGGTGCGCTCTTACCGCACCTTTTCACCCTTATTCCGATTTTGCAATCGAAACGGTTTTTTTTCTGTGACACTTTCCGTAAGATTTCTCTTCCTGGATGTTATCCAGCACTTTTCTCTTCGGAGTTCGGACTTTCCTCTCAAAAAAAGTTTTCACTTATTTTGAGCAATTGCCTGATAGACCTTTCTACGACTTACAAATTTACGATAAATTTTCTAATCGATTTGCATCATCAGAAACTTCTTGGCTTACAATAACTCTACCGCAATGGCCGCAAATATACAGGTTTTGAGAAAGGTTAATTTCAAAAACATGTTGTGGGGGAATGCGATTGTTGCATCCACCGCAAGCATTTTTACGAATTGGGGAAACTGCTTTTCCTCTTCTTGCAATTTTAATTCTTTCGTATCTCTCGACTATTTCTTGATCTAATCGAACAATTAATTTTTCGCGCTGATGTTTATATTTTAATTCTTCAGCTTCGGTTTCTTTTGATAATATTTCAAGTTCAGTATTTTTCTCGTTTAGTAGAGATTCATCTTCTTTTATTTTATTTTCTAAAGCAGCTAAATCATGAACAAAAACTTCAAGCTTTCCCTCTGCTTCTAAAAATTCTCTTTCCAAAGTTGAAATTTGATCAGTTGAGAAATCAATTTCTTTTGTTAATGCATCATACTCACGATTATTGCGAACTTGAAATTGCTGCTCACGATATTTATCAATTTTTTCTTTAAAAGATAGAATATCAGTATCTGATCTCTCACGCGAAATTTTTAAACTATCAATTTGATTTCGTAAATCTTCTTTTTGTTGGATTAAAGCAGTGATATCATTTTGCAACGAATTTACAACCTGAGGCAAATCACCTTTTTCTTCTTCTAATTCTTGAAGCAAAGAATCTACTTTTTGTAATGCGTATAATAAAACTAATGTTTCTTTCAACTAAAGCTCCTTTTAAAAATATGATATGGGATTTTTCATTTTATTGCTGATAAAAACTTTTGTGCTGCTATTTTTTGATTTTATAACTTCATCTAACTTTTTCTTTAAAGATTTTAAAACATGATTTTCAGTTTCATAATGCCCGGCATCAATTAAAAGAATCTTATCACTATAATCTTGAAAAATGTGATAACTTAAATCGGAAGTAATAAATGCATCGGCTCCATTTTGGATTGCGTTTAAAATATATTTTGATCCTGAGCCACCACAAATTGCAACTCTTTCAATTTTTTTAATATCGCCTGAATATCTTAATGATTTAGATATTAATTTATTTTTTACAAATTTTAAAAAGTTTTCTTTTGATAATTTATTTTTCAAATTTCCGATTGCGCCTAATCCAAAATAATGATGTTTGTTTTCGAGCGGAATTACATCGTATGCAACTTCTTCATAAGGATGAACTTTACGAACAGTTTTTAAGATTTCAGAAATTTTCCAATCTTCAGTCAAAACTTCCAATTTATATTCATCAACACTTTCAAGTTTATTTTGTTTGCCAATTGCTGGTTTTGAATTTTCATCTCCTCTAAAAGTTCCAATCCCTTTTGAGCGGAAACTACATTTATCATATTTCAAAAACATTCCTCCACCTGCAGAGTGAATTGAATTTGCAACTTCCTCCAAATATTTTTCTGGCACGTAAACAATAAATTTACATAATTTATTTTCAAGCGGAGTTAAAATTGAAATTTCTTTTAATCCCAATAAATTTGCAATTGTTGTATTTACACCTCCATGTACACTATCTAAATTTGTGTGTGCTGCGTAACTACAAATATTATTTTGAATTAATTCAGTTGCAATTTTACCTTGTAAAGTTTGCGGAGTAATATTTTTTGGTAAATTAAAAAATAGGGGATGGTGCGAAATTATTAAATTTGCAGATTTTAATTTTGCTTCTTTTACAATCTCTAAATCTAAATCAAGAGAAAGTAAAATATTTTTTAATTTTGATTGTGGATTTCCGGTTTGCAGGCCAACATTATCTTTTTGCCAAGAAATTTGAGGAGGTATCCATTTTTCAAGTTCAAATAATAGTTGTTTTATCGTCATTAAATAAAAAATCCCGTGCAGTGACGGGACGGTAAACTAAATTTTAATATTTTCTTTTTCAATTTTTCAGTTCAAATTTAATCAACGCGCCACTTAAAAGCAATTAGTTTTTATCAAAGTTACTTGCAAATAGTTTATTAAAATCATAATTTTGTCCTTCAAATGGTTACTGAATATGGTTTATCCACATTTATAAATGTGGTTTTAATTTTAGTTATAATATTATTTGGTAGTTGGTATTTTGTAGATAACCAAACAATAAGATTTATTATATCCGCCTTTATATTTCTATTCTTCTTATTTACATTAAATTTTTTTAGAGATCCTGAAAGAGTTACTCCAACTGGCCAAAACTTAATAATTTCACCAGCAGATGGTGAGATAATAAAAATTGAAGAAGTAGATGAACCCTTTTATTTTAAAGGCAAATCTAAAATGATTAGTATTTTTATGTCACCATTAAACGTGCATGTAAATCGTAATCCAATTAGTGGAAATATAAATCATTATCAATATGTTAAAGGAGAATATTTTGCAGCTTTTGAAGATAAAGCCTCACTTAAAAATGAACAAACACATATTGGTGTTGAAAATAATTTTGGAAAAGTTTTTTTTAAACAAATTGCGGGTTTCGTGGCTCGTAGAATTGTATGTAATTTTCAAGTTGGTAACAAAGTAAATGCTGGCGAAAGATTTGGAATGATTAAATTTGGCTCCCGTGTTGATATTTTTTTACCTTTAACAGCAAAAATAAAAGTTGAAAAAAATAAAAAAACAGTTGCAGGTGAAACAATACTTGCGGAATTTTAATCAATTAAAATGAAAATTACCAGAGCAGTTGTCCCAAGTTTATTTACAGTTTTAAATATGTTTTGCGGATTTTTATCCATCACAAAATCAAGCGAACGGGATTTTGAAACGGCATGCTGGTTTATAATTATTGCAAGCATTTTTGATTCACTTGATGGATTGATGGCTCGTTTAACAAAAACTTCAAGCGAGTTTGGTGTTGAAATTGATTCTTTGAGCGATGTTGTTTCATTCGGTGTTGCTCCTGCGTTTTTAGTTTATCAAATCAGTTTATTTAAATTTGAAGTTTGGGGAATTCTAATAAGTTCGCTATTAATGATAATGGGAGGGATTCGTTTGGCTCGATTTAATGTTCAGCTAGTTGGTTTTGATAAAGATTATTTTACCGGACTTCCAATTCCTGCATCGGCATTATTTATTGTAACTTTTATTTTAAATTATTTTGATGGAAATGCAATTTCATTAATTGCTGAAAAATTTTTAATTCCGATTGTTATTCTTTCATCACTTTTAATGGTAAGTAAAGTTAAATATGAAACGATGCCAAAATTTAATCGTCAAGATTCTCGTCAGCGTCCTTTAAAAATTATAGGTTTTATTGCAGCAGCTATTTTAATTATTTTTTCAAAAGGGAAAGCAGCATTTTATATTTTAACTGCAGCAATTTTATTAGGAGTTTTCAGACATTTAATTTCAATTTATAAAACTGAACATCTCGCAGAAAAACCCGAAGAAGATGTTTCAAGTTTAGATACCTAAAATGAATTATAAAACTACTGTAGAAGTTATTTTAAGATCAACAATTTTAGATGTTCAAGGCAAAGCAGTTGAAAATGCAATTCACTCTTTAGGAGAAAAAGAAATTTCAAATGTTAGAGTTGGTAAAAAAATTACTTTTAATGTAGCTGCTGAAAATAATTCGAATGCTGAAATTATTGTTAAATCTATTTGCGATAAATTATTAGCAAATCCAATTATGGAAGATTTTACTTTCAAAATTGAACAAATTACAAATGGACTCGAAAATTAATTTTGCCGTAATCGTTTTCCCGGCTTCAAATTGTGATTTCGATGCTTTTAGAGTTCCCGCTGAACTTTTAAAACAAAATGCAAAATATGTTTGGCATAAAGATACTGTGCTTGGCGATGTTGATGTAGTTATTTTGCCCGGTGGATTTTCTTACGGAGATTATTTACGAACAGGTGCAATTGCTAGATTTTCTCCAATTATGAATGAAGTAATTAATTTTGCAAACGGTGGTGGACTCGTAATCGGATTTTGTAATGGTTTTCAAATTTTAACTGAATGTGGATTATTGCCCGGTGTTTTAATGAAAAATAAATCATTAAAATTTATTTGCGATTATGTTAATTTAAAAGTTGTTACAAATAATTCTCCTTTTACTTCAAATTGCAATAAAGGAGAAGTTTTAAAAATACCGATTGCACATGGAGATGGGAATTATTTTGCAGATGAAAATACTTTACAATCGTTAATTGAAAATGATCAAATTCTATTTCAATATTCTGATGAAAATGGCAATATTACAGATCAAGCAAATCCAAATGGATCACTTTTAAATATTGCAGGAGTTGTTAATAAAAAAAGAAATATTTTAGGAATGATGCCTCATCCAGAAAGAGCTGTAAGAAAAATTTTAGGATCGGATGATGGCTTAAAAATTTTTAATTCAATAGTTGAAAGTTTTGTTTATCAATAAAAAATAAAAGGAGAAATTATGCCACACTTAGGAACATGGGAAATTGTTGCAATATTATTAGTTGTTTTAGTTTTATTTGGCGCAAAAAAAATTCCTGATTTTGCGCAGGGTATAGGAAAAGGAATAAAAGAATTTAAGCGCGCTTTAAAAGGTGACGACTCCGATTCAGAAAATAAAAAAGAAGATAAAAATTAAATAGTTTTTAATGCTCGATAATATTGGTTTTAGTGAATTAGTTTTTATTTTTTTAATTGTAATCGTTTTTTTTGGACCAAGAAGAATTCCTGAAATTGCAAGAACTTTTGGGAAGCTTATGTATCAGGCAAAAAAAGCTTTTACTGATATTCAAGACGAAATAAAATCCCAAAATATTGAAGATGAAATTTCAAAAACTTCAGATTCAGATAAAGATAAAAAGGAAACTCCAAACTCATAATGCATTCTGTAAGTAGCTACTCGTACGATGATTTTTTAAATCAAACCCCAGATAACAATAATTCAGTTTTAAATATTGTTGAAAAATATTTAAAAAATATTGAATTACGGAAAAATATAAATGCCTTCACTGAAGTTTATAATGAAGAATCAATTGCAAATGCAAAAAAAACAGATCAAGAATTAAAATCAAACAACAAAAAAAAATTATCAGGTTTTGTAATAGCTGTTAAAGATATTATTTCTATCGAAGGTAAAAAATTAACTTGCGCTTCAAAAATTCTGAAGGATTTTACTTCATTGTACGATGCAACTGTTATTAAAAAATTAAAAGATGCTGACGCAATAATTATTGGTAAAACAAATTGTGATGAATTTGCAATGGGTTCATCGGGAGAAAATTCTTCAATCGGAAAAACTTTAAATCCTGTGAACGAAGCAAAAGTCCCTGGTGGCTCAAGCAGTGGTAGCGCGGCGGCAGTTGCTGCAAACTTTTCAATGGGCTCGCTTGGCACTGATACAGGCGGTTCAATTCGTCAACCTGCAGGTTTTTGCGGTATTGTTGGATTAAAACCAACTTATGGAAGAGTCTCTCGTTACGGTCTTGTGGCGTTTGCTTCTTCTTTTGATCAAATCGGTCCCTTTGCAAATAACTCAAGAGATGCTGCAAGAATTTTGGAAGTAATTGCCGGACATGATCCTTTAGATTCAACTTCAGCAAATATTCCTGTTCCAAATTATTTGGAAAAAATGAATGGTGATTTAAAAAATTTGAAAATAGGTTTGCCAAAAGAATATTTTGATGATTCATTAAATCCTGAAATAAAAAAATCAATTGAACTTAAAATTGAATTTTTAAAATCAAAAGGAGTTAAATTTGTTGAAGTATCACTCCCGCATACTGAATACACAATTCCAGCTTATTATATTTTAACAACTGCTGAGGCATCTTCAAATCTTGCAAGATATGATGGCGCACGATATGGCCATCGATCAAAAAATTCAAACACGATGGAAGAAATGTTTGTAAACTCAAGAAGCGAAGGTTTTGGAAATGAAGTTAAAAGAAGAATTATGTTGGGAACTTATGTTCTTTCATCGGGATATTATGATGCATATTATAAAAAAGCGCAAAAAGTTCGCCGTCTTATTCAAAAAGATTTTTTAGATGTTTTTAAAAATGTAGATTGTTTATTAACTCCAACTTCTCCAACAACAGCTTTTAATTTAGGAGAGAAAACAAAAAATCCGCTCGAAATGTATTTGAGTGATATTTATACTGTCTCTGTAAATTTAGCTGGCTTACCGGCAATTAGCATTCCATCAGGAAAAGATAAAAATAATTTGCCAATTGGAATTCAATTAATTGGTAAACATTTTGATGAACAAACTTTATTGAAAATTGCAGATGTTTGTGAAAATAATTTAAATTAAAAATCTATGAGTATACTTGTAAATAAAAAATCACGTGTTTTAGTTCAGGGGATAACTGGTGGCGAAGGAACATATCACGCTTCGCAAATGCTTTTGTACGGAACAAATGTTGTAGCTGGAGTTACACCAGGTAAAGGTGGAACATTTTATAAAGGGAATGAAAAAGATGTTTTCAATAAACCTGTAGAAGTTTTTAATACAGTTCAAGATGCAGTTGAAAAAACAAAAGCTGATGTTTCAGTTATTTTTGTCCCAGCCCAATTTGCATCTGATGCAATTTTAGAGGCATGTAACGCTGAGATTAAAGTTATAGTTTGCATTACCGAAGGAATCCCGACAAGAGACATGTTGAATTTAATTAAACATGTAAAAAAATCTGGCGCAACTTTAATCGGTCCAAATTGCCCCGGAATAATTACTCCCGGTGAATGCAAAGTTGGTATAATGCCCGGCTTCATTCATAAAAAGGGAAATATCGGACTTGTTTCAAGAAGTGGAACTTTAACTTATGAGGCAGTTTGGCAATTAACCGAACGTGGTCTCGGACAATCAACTTGTATCGGTATTGGTGGCGATCCAATTATTGGAACTCAATTTATTGATGCTATTAAATTATTTAATGATGATCCAAAAACTGAAGCGATTGTTATGATTGGAGAAATTGGTGGCTCTGCAGAAGAAGAAGCTGCGATGTATATTAAAAAATATGTAACAAAACCTGTTGTTGGATTTATTGCCGGTAAAACCGCTCCTCCCGGAAGAAGAATGGGGCATGCTGGCGCAATTATTTCTGGCGGTAAGGGAACTGCTGAAGAAAAAATTAAAATTATGCAAGATGCCGGAATTGTTGTTTGTACTAGCCCGGCTGATATTGGCGAAACAATGAAACAAGTTCTTTCCGAAAAAAGAAAAATAAAAAACGGGAAGCATAAAATTAAAATAAAAACAAAAAGTAAATCACTAAAAATTTCAAAACTAAAAAAGAAATAAGGAGCTACTGTGGCAATTGAACGTACATTATGCATTTTAAAACCTGATTGTGTTAAGAAAAATTTACAGGGAGAAGTTTTATCAAGAATTCAAAAAGCTGGTTTTAAAATTTTAGGATTTAAACAAATCAGATTATCAAAAGAAGAAGCTCAAGAATTTTACGCAGTTCACAAAGGGAGACCTTTTTACGATGGACTTGTTGAGTTTATGACTTCAGGCCAATGCGTGCCAGTTGCTTTAGAAAAAGAAAATGCAATTTCGGATTATCGTGAGTTAATTGGCGCAACTGATCCCAAAGATGCAAAAGAGGGGACTATCCGTAAACTTTTTGCAGATAACAAAGGTGAAAATATTGTTCATGGCTCCGATTCTGTTGAAAACGGAGTTAGAGAAGTTAATTATTTTTTTAACGCAAGCGAATTAATTTAATTCTTCATGAAAAATTCCTGGAAAAAAATCTCAACTGAGATTATTAGCAGGAATAATTGGTGGAGTTATTTTGTTGATAAATATAATGGCGTCGGCAAAAATAAAAAACAAGTTCGTGAATATCATTATGTCCATACAAATGGTTCAAGTTTAATTATCCCAATTGATAAAGAAGGAAAAATAATTTTAGTTGAACAATATCGTTATCTTAATAAAAAAAATAGTATTGAATTTCCATGTGGCGGGGTAAAAGAGGGGAATACTTTTTTGCAAACTGCTGAAATTGAATTGCAAGAGGAAACAAAGTTTAAATCCAAAAGTTTAAAATTAATTGGCAAGTTTAATCCATTTAATGGTGTAACTGACGAAGTCTGCAATGTCTTTATTGCAAAGGAGCTTTCAAATTCATTTTTAAAATCTGATGAGACTGAAGAATTTGTTTTGTTAAAATATTATCCCGAAGAAGTTGATTTACTTATTTCAACAGGTAAAATTTGGGATGGAATGACAATTGCCGCTTGGCAAATTTATAAATGTTATTTAGGTTCTAAGTAATTAAAACAAAAAATAATTATATTGTGCTACCTAATTGGCTGGTTAGAAGCCTTGGTCACCATTTGCAACTGCCAAATCCATTTTTCCATCCCCATCTAAATCTCCAATTGAGACTGACATTGGAGTCCTTCCAGTTGCAAAATCTACTCTAGTTGCAAAGCTTGACGAGCTTATACTTCCAGATGTTGATGTGTTTCTAAAAACTGAAACTGTTTTTGAACTAGCATTAGCAACAGCCAAATCCATTTTCCCATCACCATCTAAATCTCCGATTGATACTGAATAAGGAAAACTTCCAGTTGCAAAATCTACTTTACTTGCAAAGCTTGACGAGCTAATACTTCCAGATGTTGATGTGTTTCTAAAAACTGAAACTGCATTTGACTCACGATTCGCAACAGCCAAATCCATTTTTCCATCTCCATCTAAATCTCCGATTGATACTGACATTGGACCACTCCCAGTTGTAAAATCTACTTTAGTTGCAAAACTTGATGTTGTGATACTTCCTAAAGAAGATGTGTTTCTAATTACTGAAACTGTACTTGAACCATGATTCGCAACTGCCAAGTCCATTTTTCCATCACCATCTATATCTCCGATTGATACTGAAGTTGGAGTATTTCCAGTTGCAAAATCTACTTTACTTGCAAAGCTTGACGAGCTTATACTTCCAGATGTTGATGTGTTTCTAAATACTGAAACTGTACTTGAACTCATATTCGCAACTGCCAAATCCATTTTTCCATCACCATCTATATCTCCGATGGATACTGAAAATGGATTAGTCCCAGTTGCAAAAACTACTTTACTTGCAAAGCTTGACGAACTGATACTTCCTGATGTTGATGTGTTTCTAAATACTGAAACTGTGTTTGAAGCATCATTCGCAACAGCCAAATCCATTTTTCCATCTCCATCTAAATCTCCGATTGAGACTGACATTGGAGTACTTCCAGTTGCAAAATCTACTTTACTTGCAAAGCTTGACGAGCTTATACTTCCAGATGTTGATGTGTTTCTAATTACTGAAACTGTAGCTGGATTACTAAAATTCGTAACTGCCAAATCCATTTTTCCATCGCCATCTAAATCTCCGATTGATACTGAATGTGGTTCACTTCCAGTTGTAAAAGTTACTTGAGTTGCAAAGCTTGACGAGCTAATACTTCCTGATGTTGATGTGTTTCTAAATACTGAAACTGTACCTAACGGATCATCAATCGGCGTTAGTAGCCCGCAACTTAAAAAGAGAAATAGCGGAATGAGAAAATATTTTTTCATATTACCTTTCAATAATATTAATTGTGATTATTTAAATAATGTCTTTTATCTCAAATATTACCATTTCCCATATTTAACTTTAAAAAGTTACAATATTCTCTAAAGAATGTCAACTATCTATTAAATTATTTTGGTTAATTGACATAAGACAATTTTCATATTATTATCAGGATAATGAAAAACCAAATCTCAAGTTTACAAGAGTATTTAAAAAAATATCAGGAAAGTGTTGATGATCCCAAAAAGTTTTGGGGAGAAATTGCCGATACATTTAACTGGCACAAAAAATGGGATGATGTTGTTGATTGGTATTTTGAGGGTGAAGATGCACCAAATGTAAAATGGTTTTTAAATGCAAAATTAAATATTACAGAAAATATTTTTGAACGGAACTTACCTTTACGGAAAGATCAAATTGCAATTATTTGGGAACCGAATGATCCTAAAAATGAAGTTATTAAAATTACTTATGGAGAATTGTTTGAAAAAGTAAAACAATTTGCAAATGCTTTAAAAAATATTGGAGTTAAAAAAGGAGATCGTGTTGCAATTTATTTGCCAATGGTTTTGGAACTTCCAATTGCAATGCTCGCTTGCGCAAGAATTGGTGCAATACATTCTGTTGTGTTTGCTGGTTTTTCAGCAAACTCACTTGCCGATAGAATTAATGACGCAAAATCAAATGTAGTAATTACAGCAGATTTTGCAAATCGTGGACCAAAAAGTTTAAATTTAAAATCAATAGTTGATGAAGCTTTACAAAATTGTACTTCTGTAAAAAATACAATTGTATTAAAACATAATGGAGAAAAAATTAATTTTGAATCGCCACGAGATATTTGGTGGCACGATTTAATTAAAAACATCAGTTCCGAAAATATTGCTGAAGTTATGGATTCTGAAGATACATTATTTATTCTTTACACTTCAGGCTCGACTGGTAAACCAAAAGGTGTTTTACATACAACTGCTGGTTACATGATTTATACAGAATATACTTTTAAAAATGTTTTTCAATATCACGAAGGAGATATTTTTTGGTGCACTGCCGATATTGGCTGGGTTACTGGTCACTCTTATATTGTTTACGGTCCACTTTTATCTGGCGCAACTACAGTTATGTTTGAAGGAATTCCAACTTATCCTGATGCTGGAAGATTTTGGGAAGTTGTTGATAAACATAAAGTAACACAATTTTATACTGCGCCAACTGCAATCCGTTCGTTAATTGCTCAAGGTGATGAATTTGTTACAAAACATAAACTTGATTCATTAAAAATTTTGGGAACTGTTGGGGAGCCGATTAATGAAGAAGCGTGGCGTTGGTATCATAATCTTGTTGGAAAATCAAGATGCCCAATTGTTGATACTTGGTGGCAAACTGAAACTGGTGGAATTTTAATTTCGCCACTTGCTGGGATTACTCCAACAAAACCATCTTTTGCAACTTTACCGTTACCAGGGATTCAACCAGTAATTGTAAGCCCCGAAGGAAAAATATTGGAAGGGAATTCAGTACAAGGAAATTTATGTATTAAATATCCATGGCCAGGAATGTTACGAACAACTTATGGTGATCATCCACGATGTTACAAAACTTATTTTTCAACTTATAAAAATTTGTATATGACTGGTGATGGAGCAAAACGAGATGAAGAAGGATATTATAGAATTCTCGGAAGAGTTGATGATGTTATAAATGTTTCGGGACACAGAATCGGAACAGCAGAAGTTGAAGATGCAATAAATCAACACAAAAAAGTTCATGAGTCGGCAGTTGTCGGATATCCACACGAAATAAAAGGGCAGGGAATTTATGCTTATGTAACTTGTGCAAAACTTAGTGATGCTGAAAAATTAACAATTGAAAAAGAAATTCGTGATACAGTTGGTAAAATTATTGGTTCATTTGCAAAACCAGATTTGATTCAACTTGTAAATGGTCTCCCAAAAACAAGATCAGGTAAAATTATGCGCCGAATACTTCGTAAAATTGGGGAAGGAGATGCAACAAATTTAGGAGATATTTCAACATTGCTTGATCCTTCGGTTGTGGAAGAAATAATTAACGGAGCAAAAGTAGAAGTAAAAAGATAACTTTCTTCTTATTTTAATTAAAAATTTATGTTAAAAAAAAATTTATTGTTTTTTATTTTTGTTTTTGATTTTCTTTTTAGTCAACCTTCTCAAATAAAAGTTGGCGCCGATAAAATTATCAACGAAGAAAAATATTTAATTGAAGGTAAAAATATTGGTGTCATTACAAATCATACAGCACTGCTTTCTACCGGTGAACATTTAATTGATGAACTTCAAAAATTAGAAAATGTAAAAATTGCAGCACTTTTTGGTCCCGAGCATGGAATTCGTGGATTAACTTTTGAGGGGAATATTAAAGATTCAATTGATGAGAAAACTGGAATCCCAATTTTTTCACTTTATGGAAATCAAAATAAACCATCTGCTGAAAAATTAAAAAATATTGATTTATTGTTATTTGATATTCAAGATGTTGGCGCAAGATTTTATACTTATTTAAGCACAATGATTTTATCGATCGAAGCTGCAGCAGAAAATAATATTCCAATAATTATTTTGGATCGTCCAAATCCGATTAGAGGAACTGTTGTTGATGGCCCTTTAATGATTGATTCATTAAAATCTTTTGTTGGGATAATTCCAATCCCAATTCAACATGGAATGACCTTGGGAGAATTAGCAATCCTGGCAAATAATTCAGGATTTTTAAAAAATAATATTAAAGCAAATTTAACAGTTGTAAAAGTTGATGGATGGCGGAGATCGATGTGGTATGATGAAACAAATTTAAATTGGTTGCAACTTTCTCCGAATATGAAAACAATGAAGACCGCTGCAATTTATCCCGGTTTATGTTTGATTGAAGGAACAAATGTTAGCGAAGGAAGAGGCACTGAAAACCCATTTGAAACTATTGGCGCGCCGTGGATTGATTCAGAAAAATTTGCAACTGAATTAAATTCTTTAAAACTTAGTGGAGTTAAATTTGTTCCAAAAAGTTATACACCAATTGATAATTCTGGAATAAGTAATGCAACAAAATATAATGGAGAAGCTTGTAACGGAGTTTTTATTCAAGTAACCAGAAGAAATTTATTTCAACCGATTAAAACAGGAATTGCGGTTTTAACAATTTTACAAAAAATGTATCCAAGTGAATTTAAATTTTCTAATAAACGGTTCGATCGACTTGCCGGAAATTCATTTGTAAGAGAAGGCATTTTAAAGGGAAGCGATTATCTTAAAATAAGCAATAAATGGAAAAATGAAGTTGATAATTTCGCCAAACTCAGAAATAAATTTTTACTATATAAAGATTAATAACTTGAAATAAATAAAGATTTAATTTAATTTATTGGACTAAAAAAAATAAAGGAAAAAATATGGAAACAACATTCACACAAAAAATAAATTCAACAATTGAACAAAACAAAATGCTCAATCATCCTTTTTATGTAACTTGGAACGAAGGGAAATTATCAAAAGAAGCATTGCAGGAATATGCAAAACAGTATTATCATTTTATGATGGAATTCCCAACTTTTATAAGTGCAATTCATTCAAATACTCCATCATTAAAAATTAGACAACAATTACTCGAAAATTTAATGGAAGAAGAAAATGGGAATGAAAATCACCCATCACTTTGGGTTAAATTTTGTAATTCACTCGGTGTAACTGAAGATGATGCAAAAAACACAAAACTTTTTCCGGAGACAGAAACAACTTTAAAAGAATTCAGACGCCTTTCGAGAAGTGAAAATTTTCAAGAGGGAGTTGCAGCATTATATGCTTATGAATCTCAAATACCGGAAGTTGCAAAAGTAAAAATTGATGGATTAAAAAATTTTTATGGGATTAATTCAGAAGATGGATTAAAATATTTTTCTGTTCATGAAGTTGCAGATATCCAACATTCAGATGTTCAAAAAAATATTTTAAAAGAAAATGTTTCAACTTCCGAAATGGAATCCAAAACAATAAAAGCTGCAAAAGATTCATGCCTTGCGATAAATACATTCCTTGATGGAATTTATAATCGTTATTGCACTTCGCTCAATTAAAAAGTTTTTATGTCCTTAAAAAAACGCTCTTGGGCTGAACCATTTAAAATAAAAATGGTTGAACCTCTCCGGATGACTACATCCGAAGAGCGAATAGTTGCAATAAAAGAATCAGGTTATAATACATTTCTATTAAAATCAAAAGATGTTTATTTAGATTTGTTGACTGATAGTGGTACAAACGCAATGAGCCAAGATCAATGGGCTGGAATGATGTTGGGTGATGAGGCATACGCGGGGAGTGAAAATTTTTATAACCTCGAAGAGAAAGTTCAAAAATATTATGGATATAAATATTTAATTCCAACTCATCAGGGAAGAGGTGCAGAAAATATAATTTCCAAAATATTAATTAAAAATGGTGATTATGTTCCAGGAAATATGTATTTCACAACAACGCGGCTTCATCAGGAACTTTCCGGTGCAACTTTTGTTGATGTAATAATTGACGATGCACATGATTCCCAAAATCTTAATCCATTTAAAGGGAATGTAGATTTAAAAAAATTAGATTCTTTAATTAATAAAGTCGGTGCTGAAAAAATTCCATACATCTCAGTTGCTGCTACAGTTAATATGGCCGGTGGACAACCAATCTCGATTTCAAATCTTCGTGAAGTAAGAAAATTAGCTTCAAAAAATAAAATCAAAGTTTTACTCGATGCAACACGCGCAATTGAAAATGCATATTTCATAAAAATCCGTGAAGAAGAATTTAAAAATAAATCTTTAGCAGAAATTTTAAAAGAAATGTGTTCGTACACAGATGGCTGCACAATGAGCGGTAAAAAAGATTTGCTTGTAAATATCGGCGGATTTTTGGCATTAAACGATTTTGAAATTTTTGAAGAGGCAAGAAATATGGTTGTTATTTATGAAGGACTTCACACTTATGGCGGACTTGCCGGAAGAGATATGGAAGCAATGTCTCGCGGAATTGATGAAGCTGTTAGCGAAGATCATATGAAAGCAAGAATTGGACAAGTTGAATATGTTGGAAATAAATTAATTGAACTCGAAATACCAATCGTTCAACCAATTGGTGGACATGCAGTATTTTTAGATGCAAAAAAATTTCTTCCACATTTAAATCAACTTCAGTTTCCCGCACAAACTTTAGCAGCAGAATTATATCTTGAATCTGGAATTAGAGCGATGGAAAGAGGAATAGTTTCGGCAGGAAGAAATAAAGATACGGGAGAAAATTTTTTACCGAAACTTGAATTAGTTCGACTAACTTTTCCACGCAGAGTTTATACTCAAGCACATTGCGATGTTCTTGTTGAATCTATTTACGAAGTTTATCAACGACGAAATGAAGTTAAAGGATTGAAAATGGTTTATGAGCCAAAATATCTTCGATTCTTTCAAGCTCGGTTTGAACCGATTTTATGAAAAAATTAGTTCTTCTAATTTTAATTAGTTTAATTTCACTTTATTCACAGCAAAAAATATTTACACTTGCTGATACTTTGAGAGGTTCGTACGGACCGTTTCGATCGAACAATGATTTAACTTATTATCATCTTAAAGTTAGAGTTGATCCTGAAAAAAAATATATTTCCGGAAGTAATATTATAAAATGGAAAATGTTAAAAGGTGATAGTCGAATTCAAATTGATTTATACGATCATCTTTCGATCGATTCAATAATTTGGAAAAATAAAAAACTTTTATATGAAAGAATTTATAATGCAGTATTTATAGATTTTCCTTTAGAATTAAAAAAGGGAAGTTTGCAAGAAATTGAATTTTATTATTCTGGAATAACTCTTGAAAAAGGACGATTTGGTGGAATCACATTTAAAAAAGATTCTCTTGGAAACGATTGGATAAATACTGCTTGCCAAAATATTGGTGCGAGTGTTTGGTGGCCAAATAAAGATCAACAACCTGATGAGGTTGATAGTATGTTAATGACAGTTGAGGTTCCGGATGGTTTTATTGATGTATCAAATGGAAGATTAATCTCTACTAAAAAACTTGGTGATGGATTTACAAGTTTTGTTTGGAAAATAAATTATCCGATTAATAATTATTCTGTTTCTCTAAATATTGGGAAGTATGTTCACTTCAGTGATAAACACAATGATTTAACTTTAGATTTTTATGTAATGCCGTATAATTTGGAAAAAGCCAAAAAACAATTCTCGCAAGTTAAACCGATGCTAAGTTGTTACGAAAAATATTTTGGCGAATATCCTTTTCCAGTTGATGGATTTAAATTAATTGAAGTTCCTTATTCTGGAATGGAGCATCAAAGCGCAGTTACATATGGAAATTTATACGAGAATGGATATTTAAAAAGAGATTGGTCAGGCGTTGGTATAAATTCAAAATTTGATTATATAATAATTCACGAAAGTGGCCACGAATGGTTTGGTAATAGTGTAACTGCAAATGATATTTCGGATGCATGGATCCAAGAAGGATGGTGCACGTATGCCGAAGTGGTTTATGTTGAGTGCATGTTTGGGTACGATGATGCAATGAAATATGTAAATTCATACAAAAATAAAATTAGAAATCAGGAATCAATAATTGGTCCAAAAGGTGTTAATAATTGGCCAGGCAATGATCAATATTTTAAAGGAGCAGTTTTTTTAAATACAGTTCGTAGTGTAGTTGATGATGATGAATTATGGTGGAAATTGATTTACGAATATTCTCAAACTTTTAAATACAAAAATATTTGGACTGAAGATGTTGTGGAATTTTTTAACAAATTCACAAAAAAAGATTTTACACAAATCTTTAATCAATATTTAAGATTTAAAAATATTCCTGTTTTGGAATATAAATTTAATTCACATTCAACAGAATTTCGTTGGAAAACAGATGTCTCAAATTTTGAAATGCCAATAAAAATTGGAGTTGAAAAAAATTATAAAAAAATTAATCCAACAAACTCTTGGCAAAAAATTTCTTTTTCTGAAATTCCAAAAGAAGAATTTAAAATTGCAGCAGAGCTTTTTTATATTGACGCAGTCGAAATAAAAGAAAATTGAAAATGAAATTCCCAAAACTAACTTTAACAAAATGGATCTTTGTGGGGATTACAGTTGGTCTTTTAATTGGATGGTTATTTCCAAATTTTGGAACTTCATTAAAACCACTCAGCACGATTTTTATCAGATTAATAAAATCAATAATTGCTCCATTGATATTTTCAACTTTAATTTTAGGAATTGCTGGCCATGGAAATTTAAAACAAGTTGGAAGAATGGGAATAAAATCCCTGATTTATTTTGAAGTTGTTACCACAATTGCACTTTTTATTGGATTATTTGCTGTCAATTTAACTCAACCAGGAGTTGGAGTTGATTTAGCAGTAGATCCAAATGTTGCAGAATTTGCTGCAAAAAAACAATCCTTTTCAGAAATAATTTCGCATATAATCCCGCAAAGTATAATTGAGGCAATGGCGCATGGCGAGGTTTTGCAAATTGTTTTATTCTCAGTTTTATTCAGTATTGCTCTTGCATCAATTAAAGATGAAAAGCGTTCAGTAATTTTAAATTTTTGCGACTCACTTGCTGAAACAATGTTTAAATTTACTTCGCTTGTTATGAAGTTTGCACCAATCGGAGTTGGTGCTGCAATTGCTGTAACAGTTGGAAGCAAAGGAATTGGTATTTTATTAAATCTCGGACTTTTAATTTTAACATTGTATGGAGCATTAATTGTATTTGTTGTTTTTGTTTTAGGTTCAGTAATGTTGATTGCGAGAATCCCAATAAAAAAATTTATTGCAACAGTTAAAGAACCGGCAATAATTGCTTTTTCAACTACAAGTAGCGAAGCTGCATTGCCTAAAGCAATGGAGGTGATGGAAAAATTTGGAGTCCCGAGAAGAATTGTTTCATTTGTAATCCCCACTGGTTACGGATTTAATTTAGATGGAAGCACTTTGTATTTATCTCTTGCAGCAATTTTTGTAGCTCAAGCTGCAAACATTCAACTTTCAATTGAAACTCAAATTTTGATGATGTTATCATTAATGGTGACGAGTAAAGGTGTTGCTGGGGTTCCCAGAGCATCACTTGTAATTTTAGCTGGAACGCTTGCAAGTTTTGGTCTGCCGCTCGAAGGTGTTGCAATTATTCTTGGAGTAGATGAAATTTTAGATATGGGAAGAACCGCAGTAAATGTTATCGGGAATTGTTTGGCAAGCGCTGTAATTGCAAGATGGGAAGGTGAACTTAATGTCTGATTTTTGTTTATTTATTTCTTAGTTTGATTTAAATTACTTGAGAATGAAAAAATATTTTTTATTTCTCCTTTTACTTTCCTCATCGCAAAATTTATTTCCGCAATATAATAATAACGAAGTTTTACAAAGATCATTTGAACAGGTTGATTATTTTTTTGTTCCGGAGAGATTGAATGCTTTTGCAGAAGCAATTCAATTTAACTGGTGGATCGAAATAATTCTAAAACCATAACCATAAACTTTTAATTTATCAAAAAATGAAAAAATACTTACTCATATTATCGTTAATATTTATTCAAACAGTTTTTGCAATTCAGTTTAAAATATCATTTCCAAAAAGTTTAGAATCAAAAAGTCAAGATGGAAGATTATTACTTTTGGTTGCAACAAATGATAAATCAGAACCACGATTTCAAATAAGCGATGCTCTAACAACTCAAATTGTTTTTGGTATGGATGTAGAAAATTTTAAAGCTGGTGAAGAAATTGTTTTTGATGAAAATGCATTTGGTTATCCGATTGAATCTTTCAAAAATATTCCCGAAGGAGAATATTTTGTTCAAGCTTTAATAAATAGATACGAAACTTTTAATTTAAAAACGGGACATAAAGTTAAACTCCCACCAGATAAATGGGAAGGGCAACATTGGAATACAAAACCAGGAAATTTTTATAGCAAACCTCAAAAAATAAAAATATCTCACTCTGGTAAAGAAGCAATCTCAATTTTAATGGATATAAAAATTCCAGAAATTGTTGAGCCAAAAGATTCAAAATTTATTAAGCATATTAAAATGCAAAGTAAACTTTTAACTGAATTTTGGGGAAGGCCAACTTTTTTAGGAGCACATATTTTATTACCCGATGGTTTTGAAAATCATCCCGAAGCAAAATATCCTTTAATGATTTTTCATGGACACTTCCCAAGTGATTTTGGAGGATTTAGGGAAACTCCACCAGATTCAAATATTTCAACAACTGATTATAGTGATAGATTTAAAATTTATGGTTATAACAAAATAGTTCAAGAGGAGGCATATAATTTTTATAAGACTTGGACAAGCAAAAATTTTCCTCGATTTATAATTATTGAAATTCAGCATGCAACACCATATTATGATGATTCGTATGCAGTAAATTCAGCAAGTCAAGGTCCATATGGTGATGCAATTACTTATGAATTAATTCCATATATCGAAAAAAAATTTAGAGGAATAGGAGAAGGATGGTCTCGATTTTTATATGGTGGCTCAACAGGTGGATGGGAAGCTTTAGCTGCGCAAGTATTTTATCCCGATGAATATAACGGATGTTTTGCAGCTTGTCCCGATCCAATTGATTTTAGAAGTTACACGACTGTTGATATTTATAAAAATAAAAATGCTTACGAATACGAAAGTCAATTTAAAAAATTGGATCGTCCCGGCCATAGAAACTATCTTGGTCAAATAAGTGCAACTGTAAAACAAATGAACCATCGTGAACTTGCTTTGGGAACGAAATCAAGAAGTGGAGATCAATTTGATATTTGGGAAGCAACTTATTCTCCTCAAGCAAGTGATGGATATCCAAAACCAATTTGGAATAAATATACAGGTGAAATTGATTCAACAGTTGCAGAATATTGGAAAGAAAATTATGATCTCAGATATATCTTAGAAAGAGATTGGGAAAAATTAGGTCCAAAATTAAAAGGTAAAATTCATATTTATTGCGGCGATATGGATAATTATTATTTAAATAATGCTGTTTATTTAACTGAAGATTTTCTAAAAAATACTAAAGATCCTTTTTATGATGGCGAAGTTGATTATGGAGATCGAGCAGAACATTGTTGGAATGGAGATCATGAAAATCCAAATTATATTTCACGTTTGAGATATAATACAATGTATGTTCCAAAAATTATTAAACGAATCGAAGAATCTGCGCCAAAAGGTGCCGATTTAAAAAGTTGGAGATATTAAAACTATGAAAAAATTAATTTTAATTATTTTATTTACTGGATCAATTTTTGCACACGATGCATATTTAAAAGCAAAATGGAATAAAGCTAAAACTGGAATTGAAATTAAACCGGTTGTTGCATCATATTTTGAAACCAAAGAAGTTGTGCCAATCAAAAACCATACAAGATTGTTTGATCTAATTGTAGCTTCGCCATCAATCGGAAAAATTGAACCAAACAAAATATCTCCAGATAGTACAACTTTATGCGAAGTGGAAACAAGTAATTCAATAATCGCAGCAGTAAAAGTACAACCTCGCGATATAACATTACCGCGTAAAAGTGCAACTCAATATTTTATGCATGAGCTCGGAATAACAGGTGATAATCTTAAAAAAACTTTAGAGCCTGGAGTGGATTCTGTTTATGAAGTTTATGAAAGAATTTTAAAAACTGTTGCTGCAACTTCAAATAGTGTATCAGATTCACTACTTGGATTACCACTTGAAATTGTAATTAAAAATGTTTCAGTTAAAAAAAATAAATATAATGGAATTGCAACACTTTACGAAAATGGAATTATTGTAAAAAAGGGAGCCATCAGAATTTTATCAAATGGAAAAACAAAATTAGTTTATACAAATAATAATGGAGAAATTAAATTTTCATCACCAAATAAAAATCCAATTTTATTTGCCCATATTAAATTAGTAAAAAATTCTAAAATAAATTTTAATACATACTGGACAAATACCTCACTGTATTTTTTATGAAAATAGTTTCAAGTCTTCCATTTGGAATTGAAAATATAAATTCTGAAAATATCGTTCAAAATTTTTATGATGGTAATTTCCAATCATCAGTTTCAAAAGAACATCTCAATGTAATTAACCCATCACTTGGAGAAGTGATTGCAAAAGTTCCACTATCAACCACAACAGAATTAGAGAGCGCAATTAAATCTGCAAAAATTGCATTTAAAAATTGGTCGCAAACACCAATTAAAGAAAGAGCGCAAATATTTTATAAATATAAAACTCTTCTTGAAAAAAATATAACAGAACTTTCAAATTTAATTCAAGAAGAAAATGGAAAAATATTCTCTGAAGCAAAAGCTGAAATTGAAAAAGCAATTGAGTTAAGTGAATTTGCATGTTCAATACCACAATTAATTACAGGCGAAATTCTTGAAGTAAGTAAAGGTGTTGAATGCAGAATTGATAAATTTCCAATTGGAGTAGTTGCAAGTATTGTCCCATTTAATTTTCCAAGTATGGTTCCTCATTGGACAATCCCGAATTCACTTGTTTTGGGAAACACAATTCTAGTAAAACCATCGCAACAAGTTCCATTAAGTTCACTCAGGATTGCTGAACTTTTAAAAGAAAGTGGATTACCAGATGGAGTTTTTAACATTATTCATGGGACTGAAAAAATTGTTGATTTAATTTGCAATCATTCTGATATAGATGCAGTAACTTTTGTCGGATCAACAAGAGTTGCTAAAATAGTTTATCAAAAATCGACACAAAAGCTAAAACGAGCTTTATGTTTAGGTGGAGCAAAAAATCATTTATTTGTTATGCCTGATGCAAATATTGAAATGGCATCTACAAATATTGCACTTTCAATGTCGGGGTGCGCTGGGCAAAGATGCATGGCTGCCTCTGCAATTGTTGCAGTTGGGCAAGTTGATAAAATAATAAATCAACTTTGCGAAGAAGTTAAAAAATTTATTCCTGGAAAAACTTTGGGCGCCGTTATTTCTGAAGAAGCAAAAACAAGAATTGAAAAATATATAACTGAAGCTGAAAAAAATGGTGCAAAAATTTTAGTTGATGGACGAAATGTTAAAGTTAATGGAAAAGAAAATGGATATTTTGTTGGCCCAACTGTAATCGATTTTGTTAAACCTGAAATGAAAATTGCAACAGAAGAAGTTTTTGGGCCAGTTATAGTAATTATTAGAGCAAAAAATATTGATGAAGGTTTATCAATTCAAAAAAAATCTGAATATGGAAATGCAGCTTCTGTTTACACTCAAGATGGAGCAGTTGCAAATTATATTATGCAAAACGCAAGCGCGGGAATGATTGGTGTAAATATCGGGGTTCCTGTCCCCAGAGAGCCATTTTCTTTTGGTGGATGGAATTCTTCAAAATTTGGAGTAGGTGATATTACAGGGAAAAGTTCAATTGAGTTTTTTACAAAACTTAAAAAAACTACAATAAAATGGAATCCAATTCAAAACTCAAATTGGATGAGTTAGAATTATTTAATCCTATTATATTTTTTTAAAATATTAATAACTCGATCATGTGGCAGCGCATGAACTTTATTTCCATTTATTCCAACCATAGTTTCCGCGGCAACTAATGCATTTACAATTGCTTCTTCAGTTGCATCAACTGTTGCTCGAAAAAATGGACCAATTTTTTCATTTGGTAACATTTTAAGATTAGCAATTTCTTTAGAGCTGGATTGTTCGGGATTTGCTGTTGAGAATGCAACAAAAATATCGCCTGAAGAATTTTCTCCTCTTCCACCCATTATTCCAATTCCAATTGAAACACGTTTTAATAATCTTTTTAATTGATGTGGAAGAAGTGGAGCGTCGGTTGCAACTACAACAATTATTGAACCTGTGCCATCATCTAATTTTCCACGTTCTGGTAAAAGATCTGAAATTTCTTTTCCAACTGGAACTCCTGCAATGTGAAGTAATTCTCTCGAACCATAATTCGCTTGAACAAGAACACCAACTGTATAATTTCCATCTTTCTCATTTAATTTTCTTGAAGATGTTCCAGTTCCACCTTTGAAAGAATGTGCAACCATTCCAGTTCCTCCACCAACATTTCCTTCTTCAACAAATCCAGATTTTGCAGAATTCATAGCTTCGAATGCGTGTTCTTTTTTTACATGGAATCCATTAATATCATTTAATCGTCCATCCCAAGTTTCTGCAACAATTGGTAAACTAAAATCTCCGGAATAATCTCCACTTGTACCACGTTTTGCATTCCACTCAACAACTGCATCTCGAACAACTCCAACACTATGTGTGTTTGTAATTAAAATTGGACAACCAAGCGAACCAGATTCCTCGAGCCAAGTTGTGCCAGTCATTTCACCATTTCCATTTAAAGTGTACCACGCGCCAAAAACTCGATTTCTAAAATTTTTTCCTTTCGGGAAAATTGCTGTCACGCCGGTTCTGATTGGTCCTTTACCGACAATAAGTTTTCCTTCTCCAGAAATTATTGTTGAGTAACCAACTTCAACTCCTTCAACATCTGTAATTGAATTATATTTTCCAGGAGTTCCATCAAATGGAATTCCTATATCGCGTGCACGTTTTTTATTTTGAGATGATGTCTCTCCAAAAATTAAAATTATCAAAATTAAAATCGATAAAAATTTATTCATTCGTTCCTTTCAATTTATAGTTTCATTGTCTGCGATTGATAATGCATTATCAAGTGTGTTAATCCCTAGTAAAATTTCTTCTTCAGTAATAATTAGTGGAGGAGCAATTATAAAATGGCTTATCCATGACTGGAGAAAAACACCATTCTTCATCATTTCGGCAGAAATTTTATCAACCAAAAGTGGTTTACCAGAAACCTTATCAGTCATGGAATTAAAAGGTTCTTTTGTGTTTTGATTTTTTACTAATTCAACACACCAAAACATTCCAATTCCACGAACATCACCTATAGATTTGTGTTTAAATTTAAGTTCAATTAATTTTTCTCCTAAAAATTTACCAACTGAATTTGCGCGATCAATTAAATTTAATCTTTTCATCTCATTTATTGATGCAATAGCAGGTGCTAAAGTTAATGGATGAGCCTCATAAGTATGTCCGTGCGAGAAAAAATGGTCATCAAAAAAATTTGCAATTTTACGAGAAGTTGCACAAAGTCCGAGAGGCACAAAAGCATTTGTAATTCCTTTTGCAGTTACAAGTATATCTGGAATTACATTCCAATTATCAACCGCAAACCATTTACCAGTTCTTCCCCAACCAGACATAACTTCATCTGCAATTAACAAAACATTATTATCATCACAAATTTTTCTTAATCGTGGTAAATATTCTTTTGGCGGGATTAAAACTCCATTTGTTCCAACTACTGGTTCAATTATAATTGCAGCAACATCATTTTCATTTTCAATCATATGTTGGATATAATCTGCACAAGCAATATCACAACTTGGGTAAGTGTGATTAATCGGACAATCGTAACAATTAACTTCGGGCGCAAAAATTACACCGGGTATTTTACCGGATGGCTCCATCGCCCATCTACGCGGATCGCCAGTTGCAGCGAGTGAACCCATAGTTGAACCATGGTACGATCGATAGCGTGCGATAATTTTTGATTTTCCAGTGTACATTTTTGCAATTTTAAATGCAGCTTCGTTCGCTTCGGTGCCAGAAGTTGTGAAGAAAAATTTATCTAATCCTTTTGGTAAAACTTCAATTAAAAGTTTACTTAAATCGGCGCGTACTTTAGTAGCAAAACCGGGAGCAACATAAGGCAAAGTTTTTGCTTGAGTTTCAATTGCATCAATTACAGCTTTATTTTTATGCCCCAAAGTAACACACATTAATTGCGATGAAAAATCAAGATATTTTTTTCCGAAGTTATCTGTAAAATAACATCCCTCAGCATCTACAATTTCAAGTGGTTTCCAATTTTTTTGAAATTTCCAGGTACCGTAAGTATAATAAGCACTGATTTCTGAAACCGAATTTAATTTTAATTTATTTTCCATTTTCAAAAGCTACAAATAAAGATTTATAAAACAAATACATCCATGAAAAATTGTGAGTTGCTTCTTGTTTTCAAACTTAATTTCTATTAATGTAATGCGGTGAAAACAATAATAGAACCATTTAAAATAAAATCAGTAGAACATATTTCATTTACAACTCGAGAAGAGCGAATTAATATATTAAAAAATGCATTTTATAATCCCTTTAAAATAAAAGCTGAAGATGTTGTAATTGATTTATTAACTGATAGTGGCACTTCGGCTATGAGTTCAAACCAATGGGGAAAATTAATGGAAGCTGATGAATCATACGCAGGAGCAAAAAGTTTTTTTAGATTTGAAAAAACAGTAAAAGAATTAACTGGTTTTAACCACATCATCCCAACACATCAAGGCCGTGCAGCCGAAAACATTTTATTTAAAATTTTTCATAATAAGGGAAAGGTATCAATAAGTAATACTCACTTTGATACAACTCGGGCTAATGCAGCTGTAAATAATATGGTAATTGTTGATTTGCCAATTAATCCTGAAAGTAATTTTTATTTTAAGGGGAATATGGATTGTAAATTGCTTCTTGAAAAAATAAATGAAGTTGGTGCTTCAAATGTTGGCTTGATAATAATGACAATTACAAATAATGCTGTTGGCGGACAGCCAGTTTCAATGCAGAATATTATTGAAGTTAGCTCAATCGCTAAAAAATATAAAATTCCATATTATATTGATGCATGCAGATTTGCTGAGAATGCATATTTCATTAAAAAACATGAAAAAGGTTTTTCTGATCATTCCGTAAAATCAATTGCACAAGAAATATTTAGTTATGCAGATGGATGTACTATGAGTGCAAAAAAAGATGCGCTCGTAAATATGGGAGGATTTTTAGCTTTGAACGATTCTGAAGTTGCTGAAGAAGCGAAAAACCAATTAATTGTAACTGAAGGATTCCCGACTTATGGCGGATTAAGTGGAAGAGATTTGGAAGCAATTGCCGAAGGATTAAATGAAATTGTTGATGAAAAATATTTAGAATACAGACTCCGTTCGATTGAATATGTTGGAGAAAAATTTATAAAAATTGGAATTCCAATTATTGAACCAGTTGGTGGGCATGCAATATTTATTAACGCAAAAAAAATGTTGCCACATATTTCAACTGAACATTTTCCAGGCCAATCACTTGTCTGCGCATTTTATATTGAGGGAGGAGTTAGATCATGTGAAATCGGAAGTGTGATGTTTGGAAAATTTGATGAACAATTAAATAAATTTGTTGCAGCTCCAAATGAGTATGTGAGAATGGCAATTCCAAGAAGAGTTTACACCCAAAGTCATATGGATTATTTAGTTGAAGTTGGTGAAGAAGTTTATAAAAAAAGGGAAGAATTAAGTGGTTTTAAAATTATCAAAGAACCAAAATTATTAAGGCATTTTTCTGCACATTTTGAACCTCTATCATAAAAGCCTTGTAAATAGAGACCTATTTGGTAAACTAAATATACTTTAAAAGTATACCGTTGCAATCTCATATTTTTTGCGATAAGTTGCTGGCCTATGGAAACTAAAAATACTTTAAAAGTTACCCCTGTTTTAACTGAAAAATTTACTGCAAAGGAAAGATTGCTAATTAATTTTAGAAGCCAGGTTCTAAAATTTGGATTTAGTAAAGTTCGGATGGACGAAATTTCAGAAAGTCAAGGAATTAGTAAAAAAACTATTTACAAATATTTTCCAACTAAAAAAGATATGCTAAAATTAGCATCAAGATTTTTTATGAAGATATTTGAAAAAAAAATTAATTCAATATTAAATTCAGATAAACATTTTGTTGATAAAATATCAGACTTTTTATTGTTAGTTGGGGAACAGCTTTCAATGGCAACACAAGATGGATTGCGTGATATACAAAAATATTGCCCAGATATTTATGAAGAGATGGAAACTTTTAGAAGAGAGAAAATATTAATAAAGCTTGAAAATCTTTTTATACAAGCAAAAAAGGAAAGAGTTTTTAGAGAAGATATAAATGAACGTGTTATGGTTTTGATGTTAATCAATTCGGTTGAAGGAATTGCAAATCCAAATGTTTTATTACATGAATCTTTTTCATTAAAAGAAACATTTAAAAACATTTTCGACATAATGTTAAATGGTGCATTTACTGATGAAGGGAGAAATCAATTTACAAAGTTAAAAAAAAGGAAAGGTATTCTTAAATGAGAAAAATTATTTTACTCATGTTGTCGATAATTTTTATAGACTGTAATTCAAAAAATAATAATACAATTGAAGCAAGCGGAACATTGGAAACAAATGATATTAGAATTAGTTCAAAAACTTTTGGTGAAATAAAAAATATTTTTGTTGAAGAAGGATCTCAAGTAAAAAAAGATGACACAATTGCTTTAATTGATACAATTCAACTTTACCTACAATTAAAACAAGCAACTGCTGGTGTAAGTTTAGCAAAAGCACAATATGATTTACTTACAAAGGGTGCGCGTAAAGAAGATATAAACCAAGGAGAAGAACAATTAAAGCAAGCAGAAACAAATGAAAAACTTGCTTATGAAGATTTTTTGAGAATGAAAACATTGTTTGCGTCAAATTCAATTTCACTAAAACAATTTAATGATGCCGAAGCAAGATATAAAATCACGAAAGCACAATTAAGTTCTGCAAGAGAGGGCTCAAAAAAGTTAAAATCCTTTTCACGTCCAGAAGAAATTATAGCTGCTGAAGCGAGATTAATTCAAGCTGAGGCAAATGCAGAATTATTTAAATCTCAATTAAATAACGCAATTATAAAAGCTCCAATTAACGGCACAATTTCTCATTTACCGATGAATGTTGGTGAGCTGATAAATCCAAATGGCATAATTTGTACAATTTCGCAAATCGATGAATTGACATTAACAATTTATATTTCCGAAGTTGATTTAGGGAAAATAAAAATAAACGATACTGCATTTGTTTCGATTGATTCTTTTGAAGATAAAAAGTTTATCGGAAGAGTTATGTTTATTTCCAAAAATGCTGAGTTTACGCCACGAAATATTCAAACAAAAGATGATCGTGCAACCTTAGTTTACGCTGTTAAAATAAAAGTTAAAAATGAATCTGGAATTTTAAAATCAGGGATGCCTGCAGATGCTACAATTGAAATTAAAAATTAAATGCAAGTCGCTCTCGAATTAAATTCTTTAACAAAAAAGTTTGGTAATTTAGTTGCAGTTGATAATTTATCTTTAAAAATTTTTGAAGGGGAAATGATTGCTCTTGTTGGTCCAGATGCAGCGGGGAAAACTACAACTTTAAGAATGATTTGCGGACTTCTTGGGAAAACAGGCGGAACAATAAAAATTTTTGGAAAAGAAATATCAATAGGTGATAAAGAAATAAAAAAATCTTTGGGATACTTATCTCAAAAATTTAGTTTGTATGGTGATTTAACTATTGATGAAAACATTGAATTTTTTGCCGAGATTCATGGCGTTCAAAATTTTATTACTAGAAGAGAAGAACTGCTTGATTTTACCCGACTCAAAAAACATCGTGATAAACTTGGTGATAATTTATCGGGAGGAATGAAACAAAAACTTGCGCTCGCTTGTACTCTTATCCACACACCAAAAATTATTTTATTAGACGAACCTACCGCTGGTGTTGATCCTGTTTCACGAAGAGATTTTTGGAAAATATTATCTGAACTTTTAAAAACTAATGTCACAATACTTTTAACAACTCAATATTTAGATGAAGCAGAAAGATGTGCAAGAGTTGGTTTAATAAATGAAGGGAAACTTTTACAATTTGATAAACCATCAAATTTGGAGAAATCCTTAACAGATCAATTTATTGAAGTTGTTTGCTCACCAATTCGCAAAGCATTTAAAATATTGTTGGAAGAAACGAAAATTCAAAATGTTCAAGCCTTTGGTGATAGAATTCATTTTAGCTTGAGTGGCTCAAATATGATTATTCCACAAGTGATTGAAAAATTAAAAAATTCATCAATTAATGTTGATTCGTGGCGTAATATTAACCCAACTCTTGAAAATGTTTTTATTTCACTTGTAACCGATGAAGAAAAAAAAATAAACTAAAAGTGGAAAATGAAACAAATTAAATTATTAATTATACCTTTTATAATATCACATTCATTATTTGCACAAACTAAATTAAGTTTAAATGAGGCAATTCAACTTGGATTAAAAAATAACAAATCAATTCAAAATTCTTTATTGAAGAAAGATATTGCTGAAAACAAAGTTAAAGAAGTTGGAAGTCAATTCTTCCCATCATTAAAATTAAATGCTCAATATAATAGGTTGAGTGAGGTTGATAAATTTATTATTCCACTTCAGACTCCTGTTGAATTTCCTGTAATTTTAAATTCTTACTCTAGCAGAATTTATTTTCAACAACCAATTTTTACTGGATTTAAACTTTCTTCTTTATCAAAATCTAGTGAGCATATTTTTAATGCAACTTTTTCTGAAATGGAAAAAGAAACAAATGAAATTGTTCTAAATATTATTATTGCTTATTGGAATTTATTTAGAGCAATCGAAAATCAAAAACTTTTAGAAGAGAATATAGTTTTAGTAAAGTCTCTTGTCCTTGATTCTGAAAATTTGTTGAAGCAAGGTTTATCAACTGCAAATGATCTTTTAAAATCTAAATTACATCTTTCATCTGTAGAGCTACAAGCAAATAATGCAAAAAATAATTTAATATTGTCAGAATTGGTTTTTAAAAAATTAATTTCTGCAGAAAATAAACATGATTTAACTTTAAATGATAAACCTTCAGAAAATGTTAATATTGATTTAGAAATTGATAAAATATTTTTGGAAGCAAATCAAAACCGAAAAGATTTTAAAATTACAAATGAAAGAATTCTATCTGCAGAAACACAAATTACTTCCGCAAAAAGTAATTGGTACCCAAATATTTATTTATTAGGTGGTTATAATTATTCTCGTCCAAATCCTAGAATATTCCCTGCAAAAGATGAAGCTAAAGGAACTTGGGATATTGGAATATCAATGCAATTTGAAATTTGGAATAATTTCAATTCAAATTATCAAATTGAATCAAGTGAATTACAGCATCAACAATTAATAAATTCAAAAGAGTTATTAAGAAATTCTATAGAAATTGAAGTGGCTTCAAATTATCTGAATTTCAACCAACTTAAAAAAAATCTAGAATATGCAAATTTAAGTTTAGAGCAAGCTGCTGAAAATTTAAGATCCACTAAGGCAAAAAAAATATCCGGTTTAGTTTCTGGAAGCGAAATTATAAATGCTGAAATATTACTTCAACAATCAAAAATAAATAAAATTAATTCAGTTGTTGATCTAATTATTACAGAAGCTAAATTAAAAAACTCAATTGGTAGGAATTTGGTAAATGAGTGAATCAATTATTAAAGTTGAATCGCTTTCCAAAAAATTTGGAAATTTTAATGCAGTAGATAATATTAGTTTTGAAGTAAAAAGGGGAGAGATTTATGGAATTCTAGGAGCAAATGGTGCTGGAAAATCAACAACTATTAAAATGCTTTGCGGAATTTTAGCTCCAACTTCCGGAACGGCATTTGTGAATGGATTTGACATAAATATAAATCCAGAAAAAGTTAAAGAGAGAATTGGATATATGTCTCAAAAATTTTCTCTTTATGATGATTTGTCTGTTGAGCAAAATATTGATTTTTACGGGAGAGTTTATGGACTCAATTTTAAAGAACAAAAATTAAGAAAAGAATGGATAATTAAATTAGCAAACTTAACTGGAAGAGAAAATAGCAGCACAAATGATCTTCCACTTGGTTGGAAGCAACGCCTCGCACTTGGTTGTGCAATTATTCATGAGCCCCCAATTTTATTTTTAGATGAGCCAACAAGTGGTGTTGACCCAATAATGAGACGCAAATTTTGGGAAATGATAAATAATTTTTCTGCAAAAGGAACAACTGTTATTGTAACTACACATTATCTTGAAGAAGCAGAATATTGTAATCACATTATTATGATGGATGATGGAAAAATTATTGCATCGGGGAGTCCAAAAGAATTAAAAGATAAGCATATCACAAAAACAATTCTTGAAGTAACTTGCAATAAACCGATTGAAGCATTTGGTTTATTAGAAGATCAAAATTGGATTTTGGAAATTACTATTTTTGGTTTTCATCTTCATGTAATGGTTGATGATCCAATTATTGCTGAAAAAGAAATCATCACACTTTTACATCAAAATGAAATTCAAGTTGAACATATTGCTCCAATAACTCCAACTTTAGAAGATGTTTTTATTTATTTATTGGAAAAAGATAAAATTGAATTACAAAATGCTTAAACGGATTTTAGCAATAACTAAAAAAGAAATCAGGCAAATTAGAAGAGATAATAAATTTATTGCAATTTTAATTTTCTTTCCGATGATGTTATTAATTTTAAATGGATACGCATTTAATTTTGATGTTAAAAATATTAAAATTGGAATTTATGATGAAGATAAATCTAAAGAAAGTAGAGAATTCATTTCTGTTTTAAGTACCTCAGGATATTTTGTAATTAAAAAATCATATAATTCAAAAAAAGAATTTCAAGAATCGATTGAAATGGGGGAAGTGAGGGGAATTGTTGTAATTCCCACAAAATTTGGAAATTTACTTTCAACTTTTCAACCAACTAAAATCCAAGTTTTAATTGATGGAATGGAACCAAATGCAGCAAACACAACAATCGGATATATTCAGGGAATTGCACAACAATATTCTCAAAAAATAATTATTGAAGGATTTGAAAAACGAAATCAAAAAATAGTTTTGCCAATTCAACTAGATTCAAGAGTTCTTTACAATCCCGAAATGAAGAGTTCTTTATTTTTTGTTCCTGGTTTGATTGCTTTAATTTTGGCAATAACAGGAGTTTTGGCAACTGCACTTTCAATTGTTCGTGAAAAAGAAAAAAACACAATTGAGCAAATCCTTATTTCACCCGTAACACCATTTGAAATGATCTTTGGAAAAGTTATTCCTTATTCAATTCTCTCATTTATATCTTCAATTTTAGTTTTGATAGCCGCATATTTTATGTTTGATGTGGTTGTAAAGGGTTCTTATTTCTTGTTATTTATTTCTACAATACTTTTTATTTTGGCAGCTTTAAATTTGGGTATTTTGGTTTCAACCATTGCAACAACTCAACAAGTTGCTTTTCAAATTGGGGCAATAATTTCACTTTTACCAACTTTTATTTTATCAGGTTTAATTTTTCCGATAAGAAGCATGCCATTTTTTTTACAAATAATTTCAAACATCACTCCTGCAAAATATTATTTAATAATTTTGAGAAGTATTGTAGTAAAAGGTGTTGGATTAGAATCTTTTTGGAATCAAATTTTGAATTTAATTTTATTCAACATTATTGTAGTTACAATAAGTGTAATTCGATATAAAAGAAACGCAATTAAAGTTCAATCATGAATCGTATTTTTGCTCTACTTCTAAAGGAACTCGCTCAACTCACAAGAGATAAAAGATTACTTTCTTTGTTAATTGTTTCTCCAATAATTCAATTACTATTTTTAGGATTTGCTGCGTCACTTGATATAAAAAATATTTCTGTTGCATTATCAGATTTTGACAGATCAAAAGAGAGTAGAGAATTGACTTCGTTAATTACAAATTCTGGATATTTTACAATTACAAATGTAACTGATAAATATAATGACCTTCCAAAATTTTTAGATAACAATTCATCAAACATTGCAATTGTAATTCCAACAGAATTCAGTAATAAATTATTGCGTGGTGAAACTGCAAAAGTTCAGGTCATTTTAGATGGAAGCGAAGGATTTACAACAGCAATTGTAATGGGATATTTAAATCAAATTTTTATTAAACAATCGATAAATATTATTTCAGAAAAAAATAGCACAATAAGTTCAACAGGAGGAATTACTTCTGAAGTTCGTGCGTGGTATAATCCATCTTTAAAAAGCCGTAATTATATGGTTCCAGGAATTTTAGTTTTAATATTAATGATTGTAACTACAACAATTTCATCTATCGCAATTGTAAAAGAAAAAGAAATCGGAACAATTGAACAATTAATGGTAACTCCTCTAAAATCTTACGAACTAATTATTGGCAAACTTCTTCCATTTATAATCCTCGGATTTATAAATACAACAATTGCAATTTTAGTAATGCGCTTTGGATATGGAATCGAAATAAGAGGCTCGCTAGTTACTCTTTATGGATTTACTTCTTTATTTTTATTGACAACTTTGGGACTTGGTTTACTTGTTTCAACAATTTCAAAAACTCAACAACAGGCAATGATGGTTGGAATATTTTTTGTTATGCAACCAATGATGTATTTATCAGGATTTGCTTTCCCGATTGAAAATATGCCGAGCGTACTTCAATGGTTATCATCAATAATCCCAATGAGACATTTTTTATTATCAATTCGTGCAATAATTTTAAAAGGAGTTGGATTTTCGATTTTATGGAAAGAAGCAATTATTTTATTCTTTCTTGGGATTCTAATTTTGTATTTTAGTATTAAGAAGTTCAAAAAAAAATTAGATTAACAAATGATAAATTTTTTTAGGCAGTTTTTAAAAAACCCGATTCAAACCGGGAGTTTGATCCCATCATCTGAATCATTTGTAAAAGAAATTGTAAAACACATAGATTTCTCAAAAAATAAAGTTATTGTTGAGTTTGGACCGGGAACAGGTGCAGTAACCTCGCAAATATTAAATTCACTTAACAACCGAAACACATATTTTGGAATTGAACTTAATTCAGAATTAGTTTTTGAATTAAATCAAAAATTTCCCGGTAAAAATTTTTATAATGATACTGCAACTACAATAGATAAGTATCTTCGTATGCATGAAGAAATTAAAGCCGATGTAATTATTTCGAGCATTCCACTTTCTTTGTTAAATGAAACTGAGCAACGCGAAATTTTAGAATGTGTTGTAAATAATCTATCACCAAATGGTGAGTTTGTAATGTACATGTATATTATTAGTAAAATTATAAAATCCGGTCAAAGAGTTGAAGATTTGCTCGATGAGTATTTTCCAACAACATCTAGAACAAAATTAATTTGGAATAATTTCCCTCCCGCATATATTTATCACTGTAAAAAAGTGATTTAAATAACTTTTTTAATTTTTAAAATCAGCAATTATTGGTAAATGATCACTTAAATGATTTCGAAATATTAAAGATTTATCTCCTACAAAACAATTTTTAATATTTCCATAAATATTCTTTGATACATAAAGATGATCTAATTGATGGACATGTACTTTGTTGTTAATATTAATAAATGTAGGAACAAGTTTTTTATTAAATTCAAACAAGCATTCTTTAAATCCCATTTCATACATATCCTCCCTTATTTGCTTATTACCACTACTGCCAAAACCCTTGTAAATGTTATGTTGCCTTTTATATTCTTTATCAAAAGTTTCCGAACTATTATAATCACCACCGATAATCCAATTATTATTTTTAGTGATATAATTTTCTAAGATAAACTGAATTAAATCAGTCATCCAAAGTTTAATAATTTTATTAATTTTTGATTTAGAGCCATCATTATACCAAAACATAAACTTTTTGAACGGCGTACTGTTTGGTTCTAATTTAATATTTGAATCATTTAAACTATTTATTTTATTAATATCAACAATCCATGCAGGGCTATATATCGATACAATATTAAAGGATTGTAAGTTTGTCAATTTAATTTTATAGGCAACAAGATTACCCTTAAAAAAACTTAGCGCTTTATTTACCCAAATATTTTCTGATTCAAAATTTATTTCTTTAATAATTTTACCTTTTATGAGTATTGCGGTTTTAAATATTTGAGGATTGCCAGATTTGTTAATTGCATATTTAGAAACAATTTCAAAATTTTTAAATTTATTTTTTGGTAAATCTACAACTTCTTGAAGAAGTGCTATATCTGGATTATAATTTTGAATTAACTCCCAAACTTCGCTATTTTCGTTTGCCCGCTTGACATTCCATGTAATTATTCTCATAGGAGTACGTTAATTTATAATTATTATTTAATAAAATACAATCTTCCGTTTTCAACCAAATATAGCAGTGGTGCAACTTTAATTTTTGGATATTGTAATCGAAGTCTTTTCACTTCACTTAAAACAAAATCAACTTCATTTCCAATTTCATATTTATCTACAAATTGATTAAAATGTTTTTGCGCTTCATTTAATTTTAATCCGGCAGATTTAACTAATCCTGAAATAAATTTATTTTTTTTGGCTTTTAAATTCACCATTCCACATTTGTCATGCCCAATTATAGCAATATATTTAATCCCACCAATTGCAATTGCAAAAGAAAGTTCAAACTGGCTAAATCGCAAGTTTGCTCCGCCAGTTCTGATTATGAATGAAAAATTATCAGGGATGTGTAAATGTTTTCTATTATCCATACACATCCCAACAAGCAGCTGTGCGCTTTTATACTTTGTAAATTTCTTTCCTAAATTATGATATTTAAAAAGTTTTTCAATTGGAGTATTTTTATACTCCTCTAAAATATCTTTTTGGGAATTAACCGGAATTAATTTTTTTGAGTGGCTCAAAATTCGAAAAATTATTAAACTTTTTTAAGAGCGAATTGCAAGTCTGCTATAATATCTTCAACATCTTCAATCCCAACTGAAAGTCTTACAAGTCCATCAGTTACACCAATTTTAATTCTTTCGTCTTTTGGAATGCTTGCATGTGTCATTGTAGCTGGATGCGAAATTAAAGTTTCAACTCCACCTAAACTTTCGGCAAGTGAGCAAAGTTCAACATTTTTTAAAAATTTTTTTGCATTAATTAAACTTCCCAAATCAAATGAAATCATTGCACCAGCATGAGACATTTGTTTTTTTACCATTTCATGTTGTGGATGTTTTTTTAATCCGGGATAATTTACTTTTTTAATTTTCTTTTGTTTTGTTAACCACTCAGCAATAATTTCCGCATTTTGGCAATGTTGTTTCATTCTTACGGTTAAAGTTTTTGTACCTCTTAAACAAAGCCAAGCGTCAAATGCTCCCATAATTCCACCGAGAGATTTTTGAAGAAATCTTAATTTTTCGCTATAAGTAATATTATTTGTAACAACCATTCCACCGAGCATATCACTATGGCCATTTAAATATTTTGTTGCACTATGGAGCGAAATGTCAATTCCCAAATCAAGTGGTCGTTGCAAATATGGAGATGCAAAAGTATTATCAACTACCGAAATAATTTTATGTCGCTTCGCAAAATCTGCAATTGCTTTTAAATCAGTTAATTGCATTGTTGGGTTTGTCGGAGTTTCAACATAAACCATTTTGGTATTTTCTTTTCTTGATTTTATTACAAGGGCAATATTTGAAGTATCAATAAAATCAAACTGCAAACCATAATTCTCCAAAATCATTTTTGCAATTCTATAAGTTCCGCCATAAGTATTGTTCGAAATTATTATATGGCTACCAGCAGGTAGTAAATGGAACACAGCATCAATCGCTGCCATTCCGGAAGCGAAAGCCATTCCTTCTTTTCCATTTTCAAGTGCCGCAATATTTTTTTCGAGAGCGGTTCTTGTTGGGTTCGATACTCTTCCGTATTCATATCCTTTATTTTTTCCAAGTTCTTGTTGAACATAAGTTGATGTCAAATAAACAGGTGTCATAATTGCGCCTGTTGTTGGATCAGGAATTTGCCCTGCGTGAATTGCTTCTGTTGAGAATTTATATTTTTTCATTTTTTATTTATTTAGATATTCCAAAATATCAAATCTTGTTACAATTCCAATTGGTTTTGTATCATCTTTTACAATTATTGCTGCTTCTTTTCGTGCTAACAAATTTATTGCCGAAGAAATATCTACCGTAAAATGTGCTTCAGATAGTGGAGCATCCATTATTTTTTTAACTGAATCTTCAAAACTTACAGAGTGATGCATCATGCTCGATAAAACTTTGCTTTCTGAAATTGTACCTATATTTTTTCCATCTAAAAAAATAGGTAATTGTGAAATATTATATTGTTTAATAATATCAAATGCTTTGCGAATTTTTTCTTTTGCATCAATACTTACAAGTGGTGGAATTACAGTTGATTTACTTTCAATAATATATTTTAAATTTATTCTCTCGGGGATTAAAAATCCATTTTCCCTCATCCAATCGTCATTATAAATTTTAGATAAATATCTATCCCCATTATCCGGTAATAAAACCACAACAACATCATCTTCAGTTAAATTTTGACAAAGTTTTATTGTTCCCGCCATTGCAGTACCAGATGAGCCACCAACAAAAATTCCTTCTTCACGAGTTAATCTTCTACTTGCCAAAAATGATTCTTTATCGTCGCATTGAATCATTTGATCAATATATTTAAAATCCAAAGTACCGGGCAAAAAATCTTGCCCAATTCCTTCAACTTTGTAAGTTTTAAGAACGTGAGGAAAATTTTTTGTTTCAAAATATTCTTTTAAGATTGAACCTTTTGGATCTATTCCAATAACTTTAATTTTTTTATTTTTTTCTTTTAAATATTTTCCGGTTCCTGTGATTGTGCCACCAGTTCCAACTCCGCAAACAAAATGTGTTATTTGTCCACCTGTTTGATCCCAAATTTCTGGACCGGTTGTTTTATAATGCGCTTCAATATTTTTTGGATTGTAATATTGATTTGCCAAAATTGCATTTGGAGTTTCTTTTACAATTCTTTTTGCAACTTCTGTATAACTTTCAGGGGAATCGTGCGGAACAGCAGTTGGTGTAATAATGACTTCTGCGCCGAATGCTCTCAATAATCTGATTTTTTCTATACTCATTTTATCGGGCATTGTAAAAATTGTTTTATATCCTTTAATTGCCGCAACTAGCGCTAATCCCATTCCAGTATTTCCCGAAGTTGACTCAACAATTGTTCCTCCCGGTTTTAATTTCCCACTTTTTTCTGCATCCTCAATAATCGATACACCAATTCTATCTTTTGCCGAACCGCCGGGATTAAAACATTCAACCTTTGCAAAAATTCTTGGTTTTAATCCTTTTGTGATTTTATTAAGACGAACAAGTGGTGTATTGCCAATTGTCTCCAAAATATTTTTAGCAAATTTAATTTTTGAGTGTTTCTTCATTATTATATTATTTTATTTTCATAAATTAGCATTTAAGTATTATACTACCAAATTACTTTTAGCCAATTGGTTAACTCCAATACTTTTATTAATTTAGATCTTTCTAACATGAAAAAGTCAATTCTATACCACATAATTATTATTTACTCCTTGTTTTATGTTGATTTAAATGCGCAAACTAATAATAACATTTCAACATCAAGAGAAAATGCAATTACTAAAACTGTTGAAGTAATGAGTTCAGCAGTTGTGGGGATTAATGTTACCGAAGTTCGAGAATATTCAAATCCATTTATGGTAGATGAT
This sequence comes from Bacteroidota bacterium, assembly GCA_027622375.1. Taxonomy (GTDB): domain Bacteria; phylum Bacteroidota; class Ignavibacteria; order UBA10030; family UBA8401; genus SXSI01. The sequence goes on along the minus strand of JAQCAB010000007.1, from coordinate 37,472 downwards.
CCTTTTTTTAGACAATTTTTTGGAAATCCACGATACAGACAAGAAGTTAAAGGACTCGGTTCGGGTGTAATTATTTCGGAAGATGGTTATATCGTAACAAATGATCACGTTGCTGGTAATGCAAAAGAAATTACTGTTTCACTTTCGAATGGGGAAAAATATAAAGCTAAATTAATTGGGAGTGATAAACTTTCGGATGTGGCTTTATTAAAAATTTCAGGAACTAAATTACCTTTTGCAAATTTGGGAAATTCAGAAAATGTTATAATTGGTGAATGGGTAATTGCATTCGGTAATCCTTTTGGACTTTTTGAAAATATTGACAAACCAATAGTTACTGTCGGAGTTGTAAGTGCAAAAGGGATGAACTTTTCAATTGAAGATCGAAATTATCGCGGAATGATTCAAACTGATGCTGTAATAAATTCCGGCAATAGTGGTGGACCACTTGTAAATGGAGTTGGTGAAGTTATCGGGATTAACACTTTAATTTATACAGGTGGAGTTAGCAATGCATATATCGGCTACGGTTTTGCAATCCCCGTGAATAAAGTTAAAAGAATTATTGATGAATTAAAGTCAACCGGAAAAGTAATCCACAGTTATTGGACCGGTCTTGAAATAAATAATGTTGACGCTCGAATTGCAAGATATTTTGGACTTACAAAAAGTGAAGGTGTAATAATTAGCGATGTTGAACAAAATAGTCCCGGTTCAAAATCAGAATTGCAAGTTGGAGATATTATAACTTATGTAAATAATGAGAAAATTTCAGATTTAAATAGCATAATAGGAATTTTCAGAGATACAAGAATTGGCGAAGTTGTTACTTTAACAATTTATCGTGATAAAAAAACTTTAAAGATCCCACTCACAATTGAAAAACCTAAATCATAAAATATGATATCACGTTATACAAGAAAAGAAATAGGAAATATTTGGGAAGAAGAAAATAAATTTTCTATCTGGCTTAAAATTGAAGTTCTTGCTTGTGAAGCGCAAAACAAGCTCGGGCAAATTCCAAAAGAAGCATTAATTGATATTCAAACAAAATCAAAATTTGAAGTAAAAAAAATTCTTGAAATTGAAGAAGTTGTAAAACATGATGTGATCGCATTTTTAACAAATGTGGGTGAATATGTTGGACCAAGTTCAAGATTTATTCATTTAGGAATGACTTCAAGTGATGTGCTTGATACTTGCTTGGCAGTTCAAATGAAGCAATCTGGAGAATTAATTTTAAAAGACTTGGAAGAATTAAAATCAATTCTCGCACGACGTGCAAAAGAATTTAAAAATACAATTATGATTGGTCGCTCGCACGGGATTCATGCAGAGCCAACTACATTTGGGTTAAAACTTGCACTTTGGTATGAAGAAATTAAAAGAAATATTTTACGACTTCAAAATGCAATTTCAACAATTTCAGTCGGGCAAATTTCTGGTGCTGTTGGGACATTTGAACATTTAGATCCCTTTGTTGAAGAATATGTTTGCGAAAAACTTGGATTAAAACCTGCAGCTGTCTCTACACAAGTTTTACAACGAGATCGGCATGCAGAGTTTATGACAACACTTGCAATTATCGGCTCATCACTCGAAAAATTTGCAACCGAAATCCGACATCTGCAACGGACAGAAGTTTTAGAAGCTGAAGAATATTTCTCTCCTGGCCAAAAAGGATCTTCAGCAATGCCACATAAACGTAATCCAATTACTTGCGAAAGAATTGCAGGACTTGCTCGCGTTTTGAGAGGTAATGCTCAAGCCGCACTAGAAAATGTTTCGCTTTGGCACGAAAGAGATATTACGCACTCAAGCGTTGAAAGAATTGTTATCCCAGATAGTTGTATCTTAATTGATTATATGTTGTTTAATATGTCAAATGTTTTAGATAAACTGATTGTATATCCCGAAAATATGAAACGGAATATTAATTTAACAAATGGATTAATTTTTTCTCAACCTGTTTTACTAGCATTAACAAATAAAGGATTGAGGCGTGAAGATGCATACAAGATTGTTCAAAAAAATGCAATGCAAGTTTGGGAAACTAAAAAAGATTTTAAAGAAGTTTTAAAAAATGATCCTGAAGTTTCAAAATTATTGGTGAATCATGAACTTGATGAAGCATTTGATATTCAAAAAAGTTTAAAAAATGTAGATTATATTTTTAAAAGGACAGGATTATTGTGACAATAAAAAAAGAACCAATTACAACTTCAATTTTTGAACTTTTTAAAGTTGGTCCCGGACCATCTAGTTCGCACACAATCGGCCCGATGAAAGCTGCAAAAAGTTTTTTGGATATTTGCAATTCACTTCCAACCGAAACAATTTCTTCAGCAAAAAGTATCGATGTTAATTTATATGGCTCATTAAGTGCAACGGGTAAAGGGCACGGAACTGATAGAGCAGTTTTAGCGGGATTATTAAATTGGACTCCTGAAACAACTGATCCAAAAGAATTTTTAAATTTGTTGATCGACCAAAATATTAATTATAAAATTCAAATTGGAGAGAAAACAATTCAATTCAATTCAAGCAATATACATTTTCATAAAGGCAAATTTGATTTTCCACATCCAAACACTTTAACATTCCAAATTAAAAACGAAAATAATTTACTTCATGAAGAAGAATATTATTCGATTGGCGGTGGATTTATAATTCGTAAAGGTGATTCTACAGAACAAAATCAAAAATCTCCAAAGTATCCATACTCATCAATGGAGGATGTAAAAGGAATTCTTGAAAAAGAAAAAATAAGTTTAATAGAATTAATTTTAGAAAATGAAAAAAGTATTTCCGGATTAAGTGAAGTTGAAATAAATCAGAAGATGGATTCAATTTTACAATTTATGCACAGCGCAGTTGAAAGAGGAATAATTGAAGATGGAGTTTTGCCAGGTTCAATTAAATTACATCGCAAAGCAAAATATTTATACTCGCAAGCAGTTGAACATAAAAATAAGCAAGAAGGATTTTTAATGTTCTTGAATGCCTATTGCGAAGCTGCATCTGAAGAAAATGCAGCAGGGCATATTGTTGTAACAGCTCCAACATCTGGTGCATCGGGTGTTATTCCTGGAATAACATATTTATTAAAAAAACATTTTGAGTACGATCAAAAAAATATTCGTGAAGGGATGATGGTTGCAGCATTGATTGGATTTTTAGTAAAACATAACGCAAGTATTTCGGGGGCCGAAATGGGATGTATGGGAGAAATTGGTACAGCTTCTGCTATGAGTGCATCAATGCTTTCTTATTGTGCCGGGCATTCTGTAAATGTAATTGAAGCCGCAGCTGAAATTGCAATTGAACATCATTTAGGAATGACTTGCGATCCGATTGGTGGTTATGTTCAAATTCCATGTATCGAAAGAAATGCAATGGGATCTGTAAAAGCTTACAATGCATATTTACTCGCATGTTCGGGAAATCAAGCCTATCAAAAAATTTCGCTCGATAGTGTTATTAAAGTTATGAAGGCAACTGGTGATGATATGTCTAAAAAATATAAAGAGACATCTGAAGCTGGACTCGCATTAAGCGCAACTGAATGTTAAATCTAAAATTATCATGACAACAAAATTTAAAAATTTAATAAATGGAAAATGGCAAGATTCATTAACTGGTGAATCTTACGAAAATCGAAATCCAGCAAATTGGAATGATGTAATCGGAACATTTCCACTTTCATCAATTGAAGATGTAAATTTAGCAGTTAAATCTGCAAGAATAGCTTTTGAAAAATGGAGATTAGTTCCTGCGCCAGCTCGTGGTGAGATAATGCGGAAAATTGGAGATTTACTTTCTTTAAGAAAAGAAGAACTTGCACGAGAAATGACTCGAGAAATGGGAAAAGTTTTGGCGGAAACTCGCGGTGATGTTCAAGAAGGAATTGATACTGCATATTATGCCGCTTCTGAAGGAAGAAGATTATTTGGAAATACAGTTCCATCAGAACTTCCAAATAAATTTGCAATGGCAATTCGTGTTCCAATTGGTGTTGCTGGAATAATTACTCCATGGAATTTTCCACTTGCAATACCGACATGGAAAATGTTTCCGGCAATTTTATCTGGAAATACTTGTGTCTTTAAACCTGCAATGGATACTCCAAAAACTGCAACAACTTTAGTTGAAATAATGATGGAAGCTGGATTGCCTGATGGAGTTGTAAATATTGTTCATGGAAAAGGGTCTGTAGTTGGAAATACAATAGTAACTCATAATGATGTTGATTTAATTTCTTTTACAGGATCAACTTTAGTTGGAAAACAATTATCAAAAGATGCGAGCGAAACTTTAAAACGTGTCTCTTTAGAACTTGGTGGTAAAAATGCACAAATAGTTATGGATGACGCTGATTTAGACTTAGCACTCGAAGGTGTTTTATGGGGAGCATTTGGAACTACTGGTCAAAGATGTACTGCAACAAGCAGATTAATTTTGCACGAAAAAATCCATGATAAATTTTTAGAAATGTTATCTATAAAAACAAAAAATCTAAAACTTGGTGATGGTTTACTTTCAACTTCTGATGTTGGTCCAATTATAAATGAAGCTCAAAGAAAAAGTGTTCAAAAGTATGTTGAGATTGGAATTAAAGAAGGTGCAAATTTAATTTGTGGTGGAAAAATCCCAAATCAAAAAGAATTACAAAATGGTTGGTTTCATGAGCCAACTATTTTTGCTGATGTAAAACCAAATATGAGAATTGCTACCGAAGAAATTTTTGGTCCAGTTTTATCAGTTTTAAAATGTAAATCACTTGAAGAGGGAGTAAATTTATTAAACAATACAATTTATGGTTTATCATCTTCGGTTTATACAAAAGATGTTAACAAAGCTTTTCAGGCAATTAGAGATATTCAAGCTGGAATTACTTACATCAATGTTCCAACAATTGGAGCAGAAGCCCACATGCCCTTTGGCGGTGTAAAACAAACAGGAAATGGACATCGTGAAGGTGGCTGGACTGTTTATGACTTTTTTACAGAATGGAAGGCAATTTATATAGATTATAGTGGCAAATTACAACGTGCTCAAATTGATAATTATTAGTATATTTGAGCAATGCTTAAAGCACTTTTCATAATTTCTTTTTTCGAGCATCAAGAGTTTTTCTGATAAATGGATTTTTTACAATGATCAATTCCTTTATTAACAAAAACTTATTAATGGTGCAAAATGAAAAACTACGAATTTTTATCAAAATTAGTCTCAATAAATAAAAGACCCTCTTCAAGAATTACTCCACAGAATGTTCATTCTGTTTTAAAAAAATCTATTCAAGCGGAAGGATACAATCTTGTATTAGATCTTGAAAAAAGTAAAGGATCAATAATTGTTGATTCAAAAACTGGAAAAGAATATTTAGATTTTTTTACTTTTTTTGCTTCAAACTCTTTGGGAATGAATCACCCAAAATTAGACAATCCTGATTTTATTCAAAAAATTGGAAAAGTTGCTCTTACTAAAACTGCTAATCCAGATATTTATACAGAAGTGATGGCTGAATTTGTAGATACTGTCAGAAGATTAATTCAACCAAATTTTATGCCGCACGCATTTTATATTGATGGTGGAACTTTAGCGGTAGAAAATGCATTAAAAGCTGCATTCGATTGGAAAGTTAGAAAAAATTTTAAGAAGGGATATACAACCGAGCGTGGACATCAAGTAATTCATTTTAAACAAGCTTTCCACGGAAGAAGTGGTTATACACTTTCACTCACAAATACCGATCCTAATAAAACAGATTATTTTCCAAAATTTAATTGGCCACGAATAAATAATCCTGCAATTTATTTTCCATTAAATGATCGATCCCTTTATGATGTAATTGAAAAAGAAAAAATTGCAATCAAACAAATTAAAAATGCAATTGTAAATAATCCCGATGACATAGCAGCAATCTTAATTGAACCAATTCAAGGTGAGGGTGGCGACAATCATTTTAGAAAAGAATTTTTTAAAGAATTACGAACTATTGCAGATGAAAATGCGATAATGTTAATTTTAGATGAAGTCCAAACTGGAATCGGTTTAACTGGCAAAATGTGGGCACACGAATATTTTGTAAAACCTGACATGATAACTTTTGGTAAGAAAACTCAAATTTGTGGATTCTTTGCAAGTAATAGAATTGATGAAATTCCTGAAAATGTTTTTGCTAAAAAAAGTAGAATCAATTCAACTTTTGGTGGAAATATTGTTGATATGGTCAGATTCACAAAAATAATTCAAATAATTAAAGAAGAAAAACTTGTTAAAAATGCTGCCAAAGTTGGAGAATATTTATTAAAAGAATTAGTTCAACTACAAATTGAATTTCCTAAATCAATTTCAAATTCAAGGGGACGAGGATTATTTTGCGCATTTGATTTAACCTCAATAGATGAAACTGAAAAATTAAAAAAGAAACTTTACGAAAATGGTGTAATTGTACTTTCGTGCGGAGAAAAATCTTTAAGATTTAGACCAAACTTGGCTGTTTCAAAATCTGAAATAAATCAAGCAATAGAAATAATTCGTCGTTCAATTAAAGAGTTATAGTGGAAGTAACATCAAACGATAGTACAATTAATCTCGAACAAGATACAGTAGTTGTAAAAAAACTTCTTGTTGATTTCATAAAAGATCAGATTCATAATTCTGGTTTTAAAAAAGCTGTAATCGGATTATCTGGTGGAATTGATTCGTCGGTTGTAACTTATTTAACTTCAAAAGCAATAAATACAAAAAATGTTTGTGCGGTTTTTATGCCATATAAAACAAGTAATAAAAAAAGTTTTGAGGATGCAAAAAAAGTTGCTCAATTATTGAAAATCAATTTGGAAGTAATTGATATTTCAGAAATGGCAGATGCGTTAATCAAAAAAAATAAAATTACAAACAATCAACGTGCGGGTAATATTATGGCACGATTGAGAATGATAGTTTTGTATGATATCTCAAATCGTGAAAATGCGCTTGTTGTTGGAACATCAAATAAAACAGAATATTTATTGGGATACAGCACAATTTTTGGAGACTCTGCTTGTGCAATAAATCCGATTGGAGATTTATACAAAACACAAGTTTGGGATTTGGCAAAAGAATTAAAAATTCCGAAAGAAATTATTTTAAAAAAACCAACAGCTGATTTATGGCCAGGACAAACTGACGAAGGAGAAATGGGCTTTAGTTACAAATTAGTTGACAAACTTTTATATGCAATGGTGGATGAAAGAAGAAATATTGATGAACTTAAAAAACTTGGCTTCAAAAATTCTTTAATTAAAAAAGTAAATTCGTTAATTAAAAAAAATCAGTTTAAAAGAAAAATGCCAGTAATTGCAAAAGTTTCTAACAGAACAATTAATGTTGATTTTAGATATGTTCGTGATTGGGGAATTTAGTTTGAATGAGTAATTCAATCCCTGAACAAAAAGGAAAACTTTTTATAGTTCCAACACCGATAGGAAATTTAGAGGATGTAACTATAAGATCATTAAGAATTTTAAAAGAAGTAAATTTAATTGCAGCTGAAGATACTCGAGTTTCAAAAATATTTTTAAATCATTATGAAATTAAAACTCAATTAATAAGTTTCCATTCTTTTAATGAGCAGTCAAGAAAACATCAGCTGATTGAAAAATTAAAAAATGGAGAATTAATTGCAATTATTTCGGATGCTGGAACACCTGGAATTTCAGATCCAAGTTTTTCAATTATTGATCTTGCAATAAAAAATAATATCCCAATTGAAGTGTTGCCGGGTCCAACAGCTTTAATTCCTGCATTAGTAATTAGTGGATTGCCAACACATCATTTTAAATTTGTCGGTTTTCTTCCACATAAAAAAGGAAGAAAAAATTTAATTGATAAATTAAGAATTGAAGAATCGACTTTAATATTTTATGAATCACCACATCGAATTAAAAAAACTTTAAATGAACTTTTAATTTCTTGGGGTTTTAGGAAAGCAGTTTTAGTTAGAGAAATCTCAAAAATGTTTGAAGAAGTAATTAGAGGAGATTTAAATTTCTTGAATAGCATTTCAAATTCAAGAGTTTTTAAAGGGGAAATTGTATTAATTGTTGAAGGCAATCAAGAAATATCTTGACATGATTACATTTTAGTAGTATCTTGTCACTCTAAAATCAAGAGTGCTAAACACTCTTTAAACCAAAAATACACGAAAGGAGTTTCAAATGAAATTAAAACCTCTAGCAGATCGAATTGTTGTGAGACCTGCAGAAGCAGAAGAAGTTACAAAAGGTGGAATATTTTTACCTGACACTGCAAAAGAAAAACCAGTTCTTGGTGAAGTTATTGCTGTTGGTCCAGGTAAAACCACTGATGATGGAAAACATGTCTCAATGGAAATAAAAGTTGGTGACCAAGTTCTATACGGAAAATATTCGGGAACAGAAGTTACAGTTGAAGGTGAAGAACTTTTAATTATGCGCGAAAGTGATGTTTTCGCAATTATGAATAAATAATTTTTGAAAAATATTAAGGAGAATATAAAATGAGTGCAAAAATAATTAATTATGATGCAGAAGCTAGAAGCGCATTGAAGCGTGGTGTTGATCAATTAGCTAACGCAGTAAAGGTTACATTAGGACCAAAAGGACGTAATGTAATTATTGATAAAAAATTTGGTGCGCCAACAATTACAAAAGATGGCGTAACAGTTGCAAAAGAAATTGAACTTGAAAACCCAATTGAAAATATGGGCGCACAAATGGTTCGTGAAGTTGCTTCTAAAACTTCTGATGTTGCCGGTGATGGAACAACAACTGCAACTGTACTTGCTCAAGCAATCGTTCGCGAAGGATTAAAAAATGTAACAGCAGGTGCAAATCCAATGGATTTAAAAAGAGGAATTGAAATAGCAGTTGCAAAAGTTGTTGAAGAATTAAAAAAGATGAGCAAGCCCATTCAAGGTAAAAAAGAAATTGCTCAAATTGGAACTATCTCAGCAAATAATGATTCTACAATTGGAAATTTAATTTCTGATGCAATGGAAAAAGTTGGGAAAGATGGTGTCATCACAGTTGAAGAAGCAAAAGGGACCGAAACTTTAGTTGAATTTGTTGAGGGAATGCAATTCGATCGTGGATATTTATCACCTTATTTTGTAACTGATGCAGATACAATGGAAGCTGTAATGGACAATCCATATATATTAATTCATGATAAAAAAATCAGTGCAATGAAGGATTTACTTCCAATCTTAGAAAAAGCTGCCCAATCAGGTCGTTCGATGATTATTATTTCTGAAGAAGTTGAAGGTGAAGCGTTAGCAACTTTAGTTGTAAATAAGATTCGTGGCACTTTGAAGGTTGTTGCTGTTAAGGCTCCAGGTTTTGGTGATCGTAGAAAAGCAATGCTTGAAGATATCGCAACATTAACAAATGGAACAGTCATCTCAGAAGAAAAAGGATTTAAACTTGAGAATGCAACAATTGCATATCTTGGAACTGCAAAAAAAGTTGTAGTTGATAAAGATAATACAACAATCGTTGAAGGTGCTGGGACAAAAGATGAAATCAAAAAACGCATCAACGAAATTAAAATGCAAATTGATAAAACAACTTCCGATTATGATAAAGAAAAACTTCAAGAGCGTTTAGCAAAACTTTCCGGTGGAGTTGCAGTTTTAAAAATCGGTGCATCAACAGAAGTTGAAATGAAAGAGAAAAAAGCACGAGTTGAAGATGCATTGCACGCAACACGCGCAGCAGTTGAAGAAGGAATTGTTCCAGGTGGTGGAGTTGCATATTTAAGAGCACTTCCAAGTTTAGATAAAATTAAAGGTTTAAACGAAGATCAAAATATTGGAATTGAAATTATTAAACGTGCGCTCGAAGAACCAATTCGTCAAATTGTTGCAAACGCTGGGCTCGAAGGTTCAGTTATTGTAAACAAAGTTAAAGAAGGTAAAAACGATTTTGGTTTTAATGCATATACAGAACAATACGAAAATTTAGTTGAGTCAGGTGTTATTGATCCAACAAAAGTTACACGTATTGCACTTGAAAATGCAGCGAGTGTTGCCGCTTTACTATTAACAACCGAAGCAACAATTGTTGAAAAACCTGAAGAGAAAAAAGCTATGCCTCAAATGCCACCAGGTGGTGGAATGGGTGATATGTACTAAGATTTTTTTTCTTAGTGATTTTAATAAATCCCTCAATTTAATTTTAAGTTGAGGGATTTTTTTTTCTATATTGCAAATTATGACTACAAACTTTAATTCAACATTAATTACTGCACAAAAATTATTAAGTGAATATAATTTTGATGGATGGTTACTTTATAATTTTAGAAGAAACAATGAAGTAGCTACAAAAATTTTGGAAATCCCGACCCATCTATTTCAATCAAGAAGATATTTTTATTTTATTCCAAAAGAAGGGGAACCAATAAAAATTGTTCATAGTATTGAAGAATTTACACTCGACCATTTGCTGGGAAATAAAAAAATTTATAATACTTGGCAATCGTTACAAGAAACTTTAAAGGCCGCTTTAAAAAATTCAAAAAAAATTGTCATGGAATATTCTCCGATGAATAATATTCCTTACGCTTCTAAAATTGATGGTGGAACTTTAGATTTAATTCGTTCGTTTGGTGTGAGTGTACATTCATCAGCAAATATTTCACAATATTTTGAAGCAACTTTAAATGAAGTTCAGCAGATAGATTTATTTTCTTCCGCAAAACATTTACGCACAATTGTTGATATTGCTTTTAATTTTATTGGAGAAAAATTACGATCAAACTCAAAAGTAACTGAATTTGATGTTCAGCAAAAAATAAGTAATGAATTTGAATTGCGAAATATTTATTCAGAAACTGATCCGCATTGTTCGGTAAATGCAAATTGCGCAAACCCACATTATGAAGCTTTAAAAGATAATTCATCAGAAATAAAAAAAGGAGATGTAATTTTAATTGATCTTTGGGCAAAAAAGAAATCCGAAAATTCAATCTATGCTGATATTACATGGATGGGTTTTGCCGGCAAAAATGTACCTGCAAAATACCAAGAAGTTTTTGATGTTGTTGTCGGTGCGAGAGATCGAGCAGTGGAATATCTTAATCGTGAAATTCCAAATAGAAAAGTGACAGGAGCTGAAGTGGATGATGTTTCAAGAAATTTTATAAATTCAAAAAATTACGGAAAATATTTTGTACATCGTACCGGCCATAATTTAGGTGAAGTAATTCATGGAAATGGAACTAATATTGATAATTATGAAACTCAAGATGTGCGAGAATTAATTCCAAATTCAACTTTTACAATCGAGCCGGGTGTTTATTTAACAGGGGAGTTTGGTGTTCGTTCAGAATTAAATATATTTATTTCAGAAAAAAGAGAAGTAATTATTCCCGGTTTGCCGATCCAAAAAGAAATTGTTTTAATTGATTGCTAATTATTTTAAAGAATTGAAATGAAAATTTTAGATTTGGGTTGCGGAATTCACACCAAAAAAGAGGGTTCAATTGGAATGGATAAAAGAAAAGCCCCGCATGTTGATGTTGTGCATGATTTAAATGTTTTCCCTTATCCATTTAACGATAATGAATTTGATTACATTGAAATGTCGCATGTAATTGAGCATGTGGAAAAACCACTTCTTGTTATGAACGAAGTCCACAGAATTGCAAAACATGGCGCAGTTGTAAGAATTATAACCCCACATTATTCATCGCAACTTTCTTACGGCGACTTGGAACATTATCATCATTTTGGTTGGATAAGTTTTGCATTACTTACAAACTCTAATCTTTTTAAAATTAAAAAACATAAACTTTGGTTTACAGATTTATACAAAGTATTTGGAATTAGTTTGTTGGCAAATTTATTTCCAAGAAGATGGGAAAAATATTTCGCATTCATCTTCCCTGCCCTTTACATAGAATTTTTTTTAGAAATTGTAAAAACTTCTAACGAGGGATTAATAGAAAAAAGTATTTATTGATTTAGGAAGTGGTAAGCTTAAAACTAAAAGTTTATTAAAAAACGGGAAAAAATAAATCTTCTATAAAATAAAAAAGCCCAACTAAATTTAGCTGGGCTTTTATTTTGAAAAATATAAATTAATTATTCCCGAACCACCCAAACTTTTACAACTGCACTTACTTCATGAAATAAATTTACTTTTACTTCAAATATCCCGAGTGATTTAATTTGTTCATCAAGTACAATTGTATTTTTTTCGATGTCAAATCCTTTTTCTTTCAAAGCATCAGAAATCATTTGAGAAGTTACCGAACCGAAAATTTTATCTTCTTCTCCAACTTTCACAGAAATCGTAACAGAAGTATTACCAAGTTTTACAGATAATTCCTCGGCAGTTTTTTTCTTTTTTTCGGTTGTACGAACAACTTGTTTTTTTTCTTCTTCTAAAACGCGTAAATAATTTGCAGTTGCAGGGAATGCAAGATTACGTGGCAATAAATAATTACGTGCAAAACCATCTTTTACAACAACAATCTCGCCGGTTTTACCAAGATTTTCTACATTTTTTCTAAGTACTATTTTCATTTTATCCTCTCTTATTTTACTGCTTCCGCAACAAAAGGTAGCAATCCAATAAATCTTGCTCTTTTAATTGATCGCACTAACATTCTTTGATGTTTTGCACAAGTTCCAGTAATTCGCTTTGGAGTAATTTTACCTTGCTCATTTAATAATCTTATTAAACGTTTTTCATCTTTATAATCGATGTAAATATCTTTTGATTCGCAGAAACGGCAATTACGTTTTTTTAGTTCAACATTCTGATCTCTTTTTTTAAAATAACCATCTTGTTTATTTGACTTGTAATCTTTTTTTACAAATTCAGGTTTTCTCATATTGAAACTCCTTCCTCAACTTTTTTAGGTTGAGTTTTTGCTAAAAGTGCTTTTTTATCTAATTTGATAACGAGGAATCGATATATCTCTTCCTCAAGATGAAAAAATCTTTCTAACTGATGAATAATTTCACCAGAATGTTTAAACTCGAACAGTGTATAATATCCGTTTGATTTTTTCTTAATTGGATAAGCAAAACGTTTTCGTCCCCATTTATTTAATAAAACAATTTCTGCACCATTTGTAGTCAGAAAATCGTTTGTTTTTTGAATTATTCCCTCGATTGTTGGATCATCGAGTGTAGCATTTATGATAAATAACGCTTCATAAACGCGTTTTTGTTTTTCAGTCATCTTTTCTCCTTTGGACTAAAGGCCAATTGTTTAAACAATTGGCAGGATTTATTAATTAGTTAATTATTTTTTTTGTTCTTCAATTACAGCTTCTTCATCATCTTTTTTAGCACGAGTAATTAATTCGGGTTCAGTAGGTACTAGTGCAACATCGGCAGGTGTTTCTTCTTTTATTACTGTTGGAGGAACAACTCCGACAATATTATTTTTTAAATTATCAAGTATGGTAATATTTTCCAAAACAAGATCTCGAACGTGGATTGAATCATTAATTTTTAAATTTGTAATATCAAGTTTGATATGTTCAGGAATATATTTTGGCAAGCAAGAGATATGAAGTGTGTGCATATTAAATTGTAATACTCCACCATCTTTTACACCTTGAGCCGATCCTTTTAAAATAACAGGAATATTAATATTTAATTTTTCTTTTTCTTTGATTCCTTGTAAATCTACATGAATCAGAAGATCTGTAACTGGATCAAATTGAATATCTTTTAAAATACATTTTTTAGAAATCCCATTATCGAAATTTAAATTTATAATATGAGTATCAGATGTAAATACGATTGGGCGTAAATCTAAAATAGTTGCGCTAAAACGAATATTTTCTTCGCCATGGCTGTAAAATATTCCAGGAATTAATCCACTATCTCGAATTGATTTTACAGATTTATCTGCTTTATTTGCAATTTTTGCTTCTAATTTAATTTCAGACATTTTTTTATACCTTTTTAACTTTTATTTATATCAAACAATGTGCTAACAGACTTATTTTCAAATGTTCTTTGAATTGCTTCTGCAAGAATTTTATTTATTGTAACAATTTCTACTTTGTTGCTTATTTTTTGTAATGGGATTGAATCAGTTACAATTAATTTTTTAATTTCACTTTTTTCAATCCGCTCAACAGCATTACCAGATAAAATCGGGTGTGTGCAAGCGCCGTAAACATCTTTTGCTCCATTTGCCTTTAACATTTTAACTGCTGCTGTAAAAGTTCTAGCAGTATCAATTATATCATCAACAATTAAAATATTTTTATTTTTTACATCACCAATTATATTCATTACTTCAACTTCATTTGCTTTTGGTCGTCGCTTATCAATTAAACAAATATCACAATTTAATCTTGTAGCGTAAGCTCTTGCCATTTTAATTCCACCAACATCGGGTGACACAATAACTAGATTCGGAATATTTTTTTTCCTGAAATAATTTATAATTACTGCAGATGAATAAATATGATCAAAAGGAATATCAAAAAACCCTTGAATTTGAGGAGCATGCAAATCCATTGTAATTACTCTATCTGCGCCAGAATGTGTAAATAAGTTTGCAACTAATTTTGCAGTAATTGAAACTCGAGGTTGATCTTTTCGATCTTGCCGCGCATATCCAAAATAGGGAATTACTAAATTAACTTTATTTGCCGATGCTCTTTTTGCTGCGTCAGTTGCAATTAAAAGCTCCATCAAGTTTTCGGCAGGTGGATTTGTTGGTTGAATAATGTAAACATCACTACCACGAATATTATCAAGGAACTTAACCCAAATTTCGCCATCACTAAAATTTTTAATTTCCAATTTGCCCAGCTTAACACCAAGATGTTTTGCGATTTTTTCTGCGAGAGGTAAATTACCTCTGCAAGAGAAGATTTTTAAGTTGGACATTTTTTATAATTAAATCGCTCTTTAATGGGTTTTTAAGAGCACGAATATATGGATTATGATTGAATTAATCAATTAATATCAATTGATTTTAATGAGAAATATTTTGTGCCCATTTATGATATAATTGCGCAGTTGCTTTTAGATCCCACAAACAATATTCTGCAATTTCTTTAAATTTTTTATCATTAAACATTTTATTCATATCCAAGCCAGTTATTCCGTGAGATTTTGGACTTTCAATCCCGAATTGTTTACAATAAAAATCTAAACTAAATTTTCGAGTTGCACTATAAAATGTTAACTGATCAAGTAAATCAATATGTTTATCAGTTGAATATCGATTTGGCATTAAATTAACAGTTGTTTTAATATCCAGCATCGCAGATCGAATCATTAAAAAGGGAGCATCAAATCCTCGGCCATTAAAAGTAATAATTTTATTACAGTTTTGCATAATGCTCCAAAAAGTAGTTACTATATTTTTTTCAGAATCACTTGAGAATGTAATTTTATTATCTTCTGAAAAATAATTTTCAACTTTATCAGATTGAAATAAAATAATTCCTTTTTCTGTATCTGGATCTAATAAGCCAATTGCAACAATTTGTGCGGTGAGTGGATAAAGATTTAATTGTTGTTTGATTTGTGCAGCATCTTCTTCGCTCTTTGCAAATTTTAAAAGATATTTTTGCTGATCGCTATCTAATGTTTCAAAATCGATGCCGACAGTTTCAATATCAACAACAACTTTATTGTGATGATTTTCTGAATTCACAAAAATTATAATCTTGTAATTTTATAATTTAATAATCCCCAACTTGTTTCTTTAATTGTAACTGAAATAATTGTGTAAATTGGAATAGCTAAAATCATCCCCATAATTCCCATTAATTCATTTCCAATTAAAATTGCTAAAATAATTACGAGTGGATGCATATGTAAAATTTTACCATAAACATTTGGTTGAATTACAATTTCATCAAGTTGCTGAACGATCAAATTTATAATTAAAATTGGGATCAACATTCTTAAGTCATCAAACTGCAACACCGATGAAAATATAACTGGGATTGCTGCAATAAAAGGACCTGCAAAGGAATAATATTAAATATGCCACCAATTAATCCTAAAATAAAAGCATATCTGATATCAATCATCCAATATCCAATACCGTATAAGATTGAAACGATGAAAGATTCTGTAACAACACCTTGAATATATTTTGTTAATTGCAGTTCCAATTTATAAATCATATTTAAAGCCATTTCAAAATATTTGTTTGATACTTTTTCAATTATAAATTTTTGCATTTTGTAATAATCTTTTAAAAGAAAAAAAGATATTAAGGGGACAAGAACCAAAGTTAAAACTATTTCGATAATTGTTGCCGCCATCGAAAGGGAATTAACTTGAGATGATTCTATTGCTGATTTGATATTACTTGAAACTTCTGTTGAATTTATAAAAGGTAAAAAAGATTGGATTGAAAGAATTAGAGAGGCTATTAATTTATCTAATTTATCACCCTGTAACATTTCAGATATATTTTTAATTTGGTCAATCAACATCGGGAATAAATAAATTCCAGAAGTGCCAAGTATACTTCCTAAAAATAAAAAGTAAAGTAAAATAGAAATTGTTCGGCTAATTTTTTTCTTTTCAAGTTTATCAATAATTGGTTTTGAAACTATTGTAAAAGCGAATGAGAGAACTAAAATTAAAAACACTTGCGTAAATTGCGCTAAAATAACAATTGGAAGAATCATTAAAAAAGTAACCAATAAAACTTTCCACATTCTTGATTGAAAAAAGGTTTGCATAATTAGTAAACTGAAGTTTTAGTAAATAATTTTAAGACATCGCTGATAAGAGAAAATGAATATCCTCGCCTTAGTAAAAAATTCATAACTTTTTTTATGCTCTCATCAGTAATTTTATTTTTAAAATATCTTGAGAATCTTTTTTTTGCGAGTTCAGTGGCAAATTCCTTTTCAGAAGATTCAGAATAATATTTATCAAGAATTGATTCTGACAAATTTCTGGAAATGCCTTTTTTAAGAAGTTCATTTTCCATTTTTATCCTTGAAATCGGTCTAAACTTTAATTTATCCGCAACAAACATTCTAGCGAATTCAGCATCATTAATTAATAAAGAGGAATTTAGTTTTATAATAATTGAGTTAATTACATTTTTTGAAAGTTTATTTTTAGCAAGTCGAGTTTTAAATTCAAATTCAGAGCGAGGACGTTGTGCGTTATAACGAAACGCGATTCGCATTCCTCTTTCAACATCCTCCATTTCAGAAATTTTAATTAATTCATTTTCATCAATTTCTAAACCATTATGCAAATTATAATTACTTAAAACAATATCACTTACTCCAAATGAAAATTTATCATCAATGAAAACAGAATATCTATTATTTCTTCGTTTCTGCTTTTCAATAGATGTAATTTTCATAAAAATAAAATTAATTATTTAGATGCTTTTTTTGCCGATGCAGATTTTGTTGATGAAGTTGCTGTTGTTGGATCAGTTTTAATTAGTCCAAGTTTCTTTTTAACTTCAATTGTAATAGTATTTAAAATATCAGGATTGCTATTTAAAAAAGCTTTTACAGCATCACGACCTTGACCAATTCTTTCTGGACCGAAAGAAAACCAAGATCCACTTTTTGCAATAATATTTTGATCGACTGCAGTATCAATAATATCTCCAATTTTTGAAATTCCTTCGTTATACAAAATATCAAATTGAGCTTCTTTAAATGGAGGAGCAACTTTATTTTTTACAACTTTAACTTTAGTTCTGTTGCCAATAATAGTAGTTCCATCTTTTATTGCTTCAATTCTGCGAACATCCATACGAATTGTGGCATAAAATTTTAATGCGTTCCCACCAGTTGTAGTTTCGGGATTGCCAAACATAATTCCAATTTTTTGGCGAAGCTGATTTGTAAAAATTACAGACGTTTTTGATTTACTGATAGACGCAGTTAATTTTCGCAAAGCTTGAGACATTAATCTTGCATGAACGCCCATTGTTGGATCTCCCATTTCTCCTTCAATTTCTGCGCGTGGAGTTAATGCAGCAACTGAATCAATTACAATTGCGTCAATTGCGCCGCTACGAACTAATGTTTCAACAATTTCTAAAGCTTGTTCACCAAACTCAGGCTGCGAAAGCAATAATGATGCTGTATCAACTCCTAATTTTTTTGCATAGTTAATATCAAGAGCATGTTCAGCATCTATAAATGCAACAATTCCGCCAAGTTTTTGTGCTTCTGCTAAAATTGTTAAACTTAAAGTTGTTTTCCCTGATGATTCTGGACCGTAAATCTCAATAACTCTTCCACGCGGAATTCCACCTATTCCTAATGCGTTATCAAGTGAGATTGAACCAGTTGAGATTACGTCAAGTTGAGCAATTGGGCCATCACCCAACCTCATGATTGATCCTTTGCCATAATTTTTTTCAATTTGCTCAATCGCAATTTTTAGAGCTTGAACCCGAGCTTCTTTATCTTCTGACATTTTTATTCCTCTTTTAAATTTATTTTATGTAATTGTGTATAAATTGGTTTTTGACTTGTTAAAATACTTTTTATAATAAATAACGAGTTAGTTTTAAACTTAATTGGTTGAAAAGTAGCAGTTTGTAGCTTCAATCGCAAGTCCGATTTTATATTTCTATGTAATCGAGTTAATGTAAAATGAGGTTTAAAATCAAACTCCTTTTTTGTATTTATATTGATTTCAACTAAACAATTTTCAATTAGATTAAGTAACTTATTTAGATTTTCAGTTTCTTCAATTATTCCTTTTGCAAAAATTACACTTGCATAATTTCTTTCAAAAAATCCAAGTGAAGAAATTGATAAATTAATCGGGTTAATTTTTTGTGCACCAATAGATATTAAGTCACTCAAATTTTGCAGAATTGAAATTTGTTGATCTCCTAAAAATTTTAAAGTTAGATGAATATTATTTTCTTCAACCCAACGTGCTTTGCTGGGTTTTATTTCAAATATTTTTGGTAAGTTATAAAGTTGATTTTGAATTTCAGGAGAAGGGAAGATTCCAATAAATGAACGAACAGCATTCATTTAAAATATTTGCAGATTTAATAAAACTCTTCTAAGTAAATCTAATGCAGCTTGAGATGCTCGTTCTTTAAAAAGTATTCTATTATTTCCAAAATTATAAAATTTTGAAATTACTTTATTTGAATCTGCAATACTAATCCAAGCGCTACCAATTGGTTTTTCGATTGAACCACCAGTTGGCCCGGCAATTCCAGTAATTGAAATTGCATAATTTGATTTTGAATTTTTTAAAGCACCAACTGCCATTTGTTCTGAAACTTGTTTACTAACACTTCCGAATTTATTTAAAGTATTTTTTAAAACTCCAAGCATTTTAATTTTACTCTCATTGCTATATGTAATAAAACTTTGCAAAAAATAATTTGAACTTCCTGCAACATTTGTGACTCTATTACTTATATAACCGCCAGTACATGATTCTGCAATTGATAATGTTAAATTTTTCTTTTTTAAAATTTTTCCAATAATAAATTCAAGTTCTAAATTTTGTTCTGTGTAAATAAAAGAGGATGCTTTTGATTTTATAAATTCTTCTATTTTTTTTAATTTATGGTTTGCACTATTTTTATTTTTTGATCTGATTGTAATTCTTAATTTTGTTCCTCGTGGACTTGGTAGATAAGCTAAAGTAGATTTTGGATTTCCTTTTAAAATATTTTTTGCATCACCAACTTTTTCAAAAAGATTGGCTTCGGAAATTCCTGTTGTCTTGAAAGTTTTGTGAAGAATTACTTCGTCATTAAATTTTGATTTATAAGTTGGTATAAAACTATCCTCAATAATAGTTTTCATCTCATAAGGAACACCGGGCATAGCTAAAAAATATTTAAATTTATTTTTGATTTTAGTTTGATAAAATAATCCCTGTGCAGTGCCTAATTTATTTTTTAGTGGAATAAAATCTGAAGGGATATTTGCTTGCTCAATTGCTAATTTCGAAAGAGGAATATTTCGTAAGCTTAAAAGTGATTTAATATTTATTAAAGCATCTTTGTTTGCAACTAATTTTTTATTGAAAAATTTGCAAATAGATTTTTTAGTTATATCATCATGTGTAGGTCCCAAGCCACCGGTTACACAAACAAAATCAAAGTTTTCCCATCCAAATTTGAATGCACTTAAAATTTCTTTTTCAATATCACCAACAGTTGACATTTGTTTTACAAAAATTCCAATTTCATTAAATTTATGAGCAATATATGCCTGATTTGTATTTATTACTTGGCCGATTAAAAGTTCGTCACCAATTGTAATTATTACAGAGTTCATTTATAAAAATAATTAATCATCTGTAAAATTATGTTTGTGTAAATGCCGGCAACTACATCATCCAACATAATTCCATGTGAAGATTTTAGATTGTCAAAATAATTTGCAGGAGGGGGTTTTACAATATCAAAAAATCTGAAAAAAATAAATCCAATAATTATAAAAAATATTGTTTTTGGCAAAAATAAAATTGCAATTAAAAAGCCAACAACTTCATCTATTGTTACAATGTATGGATCGTTGCCATGAATATTTTTTAAATAATTTGATGAAATTAATCCAATCACAAATAAAAAATGAATTGAAATTAAAATTATTAAATCAGAAAAATTAAAAAAATAAATTATGCTTGCTGTTAAAATGGTTGCAATGGTTCCCGAGGCTAATGGTGAATAACCAGTGTAAAATCCGGTACCGAAAAAATAAAATAAAAATATTTTTATTTTACTTAGAATATTCATTTTACTTAAAAATCGATGAAATACTTTTTCGATTTTTAATTAAATAAAAAATACCTGTTGCTAGAGTTAGAATTGTAGTAATCCACATTAAAATCTGCAGATTAAATTGCGTTAAAATTAAATTTGTTTGTTCTCCAATTAATCCAAAATAATATGGGTTTGTATTTACCACATAACTAAATAAGATTAAATAAATTGCAAGCATTTGAAAAACAGTTTTTGTTTTTGAAAAACTTGAAGTATCGAATTGTTTATTTTTGTAATCCAAATACATTCTTAATAATGTAATTAAAATATCACGCGAGATAATTAAAACCACCATCCATAATTCTGTCAAATTCAAAAAATAAAATGCGCCAAATGCAAATGAAGTTAAAATTTTATCTGCAAGAGGATCAAAAAATTTTCCAAATCTTGAAATATAACCATATCTGCGCGCAAGCAAACCATCGTACCAATCAGTTATTGCAGCAATTGTAAAAACTAAAAGAGCAAATTGAATATTGAAATAGTCATTTGAAAATAAGAGAGCAATAAAGACAGGAGTTAATAAAATTCTTAAAAGTGTTACAGTATTTGGAGGAGTCAAATAATTTTAATTAAAAAAAATCCATCTTTTTGGATGAACTTTTTAATTTTTAACATTTATATTTTAGCTTGCTTTAAGAACTTTTCCGGCACGAATACAAGATGAACATGCACGAATTCTTTTTGTTTTACCATTTATTGTAGCTCGAACTGCTTGAAGATTTGGTAGCCATCTTCGGGGAGTTCTGTTATTTGCGTGACTTACATTGTGTCCCGCGATTGGTTTTTTACCACATATATCACAAATTTTAGACATTAATATTTTCCTTATTGAGGAGGAAATATAATTCTATTTAGTTTTAACTGCAATAAATTGTTTTAAAAAATAAACCTATTTATTTTGATATTTGTTTATCCGATCTCCATTCGGTAATTTCAAATAATGTTGAAAGTAAAAAAACCAGTAATAAATAAATTTATATTTGATGAACCTTACAATCTTTTTCTGAAAAGTTTAAAAAATCGCTCTCTGGAAACTATTGGCACTTATAAAAGATCACTTCGTGAATTTTTAGTTTGGAGTAAAAGCTATAAAAATTTTCAATTTAAAGTTGAAGATGTTGAAAAATATAAGCTTTATTTAACTAGTTTTAAAAAATTAGCACCAAATTCTGTTTCAACTTACTTAACTGCACTCAGACAATTTTTTAATTTTTTAACTCATAACGGAACTATCATCGAAAATCCTGCATTAAAAGTTAAAGCATATGTTAAGTCAGTAACTATAAATAAAAGTTTGTTATCTCAAAATGAAATTGATAAATATGTAAATTCAATTATAAAAACTGATGAACGAGGCTACAGAGATTTTGCATTATCAAAATTAATTTTATTTGCAGGTTTGCAAGAAATTGAACTTGTAAGAGCAAATATTGGTGATTATAAAAATGTTGAAAAAAAAACTTTTCTTTTTGTGCAAAGTAAAGGTAAACTAAAAAAAGAATCTGTTATTGAAATTCAAAAAGATGTAAAACAAGCAATAGAAGATTATCTCGCTTATCGAAGATATGCAAATGATGATGAGCCATTATTTATGAGCGCTGGTAATAGAACTCGTGGTAAAAGAATGACATCGAGAGGAATTAGAGAAAGAATAAATATGCATCTTAAAAATGCAAATTTAAAGAAAAAACAAAAATTAAATATTACTGCATACTCACTTCGTCATGCTGCTGCAAAAATTTATGCCACAAATGGAATGAAGCCTGAAGAATTACAAAAAAAATTTAGAATTGGAAAGCTTAAAACTGCTTTAAATTACTACAATTAATTATCGAACAAATTTAGAGTGAAAATTACTTAATGAGTTATCAGTTTCAAAAAATTGAAAAAAAGTGGCAAGATTTATGGGAAAAGAATAATTCTTTTGCTGCAACTGAAGATCCAAAAAAAGAAAAACTTTTTATTTTGGATATGTGGCCTTATCCATCTGGAGCTGGTTTGCATGTTGGCCATCCCGAAGGATACACTGCAACAGATATTTATTGCAGATATATGCGCTTAAAAGGAAAAAATATTTTACATCCAATGGGTTGGGATGCATTTGGTTTGCCGGCTGAGAGATATGCGATGCAAACAAATATTCATCCGAGCATTACTACAAATGAAAATATAAATACATTCCGTCGTCAAATAAAATCAATTGGACTTTCATACGATTGGGATCGTGAAATAAGTTCTGCTGATCCAGATTATTTTAAATGGACTCAATGGATTTTTCTGGAAATTTATAATTCTTGGTTTGATCAAAGAGATCATAAGGGAAAAAATATTTCAACTTTAATTTCTGAATTTGAAAATTATGGTACATCAAAATTATATAATTTTACAAAATATAATTTTACTAAAGATGAGTGGAAAACAAAAGGTCAACTTGAAAAACAAAATATTCTAAATGATTTTCGATTGGCTTATGTTGCAGAAATCCCTGTAAACTGGTGCGAAGGTTTGGGAACTGTTTTAGCAAATGAGGAAGTTGCTGAGTGGCAAGAAAAGGGTTACACGGTTGTAAAAAAACCAATGAGGCAGTGGATGATGAGAATTACAGCATATTCAGATCGATTATTAAATGATTTGAGTTTAATTGATTGGCCAATATCAACATTAGAACAGCAAAAAAATTGGATTGGAAAATCGGATGGGGCTTTTATTAAATTTAAAGTTGAAAATTCTATTGATGAAATTGAAGTTTATTCAACTCGTCCAGATACAATTTTTGGCGCAACTTTTATGGTTTTATCTCCCGAGCATCCACTTGTATTAAATTTAACTTCTCAGTCTCAAAAAAATAAAGTTGTAGAATATTTAAAAACTGCATCTCTAAAATCGGATTTAGAGAGGGGAACTGAAAAAATAAAAACCGGAGTCTATCTCGGCGCAAATGCAATTAATCCATGCACAAAAGAAAAAATAAAAATTTTTGTCGCAGATTATGTTTTAATTAATTACGGAACCGGGGCAATAATGGGAGTCCCGGGGCATGATAAACGTGATAACGAATTTGCAGTAACTTTAGTAACTTTTAACTTGCCAATTATTAAAGTTGTTGAATCAAATAGTGATGAAGAAATTTATGAAGGAGATGGAATAAATATTAATTCATCAAATCAAGAAATCTCTTTAAACAATTTAAAAACTGATGATGCAAAATTAAAAATAATAAATTGGCTTGAACAAAATAAAATTGGAAAAAAATCTGAAATGTATAAATTGCGTGATTGGGTTTTTTCGCGACAAAGATATTGGGGAGAACCAATCCCAATTATTAATTTAGAAAATGGAATTCAAATTACAGTTCCAATTGATGAGTTGCCTTTAACTTTACCAGATTTAAAAAAATTCCAACCGAGTGGAACAACTGATTCTCCACTTGTACTTGCTAAAGATTGGGTAAATGTTGTAGATAAAAAAACCGGATTGAAAGGAAGAAGAGAAACAAATACAATGCCACAATGGGCTGGCTCATGCTGGTATTATTTAAGATATCTTGATCCAAAAAATAAAAATGAATTTTGTTCAAAAAATAAAATGGATTATTGGATGCCGGTCGATTTATATATCGGTGGTTCAGAGCATGCGGTTTTGCATTTGTTGTACGCAAGATTTTGGCATAAAATTTTATTTGATTTGGGGCATGTAAATACAACTGAACCTTTTATGAAGTTGCGTCATCAGGGAATTATTTTAGGAGAAGATTCTCGTAAAATGTCAAAATCTCGCGGTAATGTTATTAATCCAGATGAAGTAATTAATAAATATGGTGCTGATTCTTTAAGATTATTTGAAATGTTTTTGGGCCCACTTGAAGATTCAAAACCTTGGAATATGCATGGTGTTGAAGGAGTTTTTAGATTTTTGAATCGCGCTTGGAGATTATTTATAAATGAAGATGGAGCTTTAAATCCAAAATTAAGTGATGAAAAAGTATCTTCAGAATTTGAAAGGCTTCATCATTTTACAATCAAAAAAGTTCAGGAAGATATCGAAGCGTTAAGATTTAATACTGCAATTTCACAATTAATGATTTATTTGAACGAAGTAATGAAGTTAAATTCTTTTCCAAAATATTTCTTAAAGGAATTTTTAATTTTATTAAATCCATTTGCACCACATATTGCAGAAGAACTTTGGGAATTACTCGGCAATAATGAAAGTATTTCAAAAGCAAATTGGCCAAAATATGATTCTTCAAAAATTCTTCTAACTAAAACTGAAGTTGTAATTCAAGTCAATGGTAAAATTAGAGGAAGATTAAATGTTGAATTTGATAGCCCGGAAGAAATATTAAAATCACTTGCAATTGAACAAGAAAATGTAAAACAGCATTTAGAAAATAAAATAATTGTAAAAGAAATTATTGTTAAAAATAAACTTGTGAATTTTGTTGTAAAATAAAAAAAAATGCAAAATTTAATTTCAATAATTATTATCACCAAAAATGAAGAAAAAAATATTGAACAAACTTTGCAAAGTGTTTTATGGGCTGATGAAATAATTATTATTGATTGTTTTAGCACAGATAACACAAAACAAATTGCAACAAAGTATCCTGTAAACTTTATTGAAAAAAAATGGGAAGGTTTTTCTTCTCAAAAATCTTTTGCATTGCAGCAGGCCACAAATAATTTTGTTTTATCAATTGATGCTGATGAAGTTGTAACAGAGGAATTGCGAATTGAAATTCAAAATCTTTTAAAATCCGAAATTGAATTTGATGCTTATTTTATTTCGCGCAAAAATTATTTTTTAGGAAAATGGATTAAAAGTTGCGGTTGGTATCCCGACTATCAAATTAGATTTGGTAAAAAAGATAAATTATTTTTAACAAATAGAGAGGTTCACGAAAGTTTTGAATCAAACGGAAGAATTGGATATTTAAAAAATTCAATTGATCATTTTACTTATGATTCAATTCATCATTATTTTGAAAAATTTAATAATTACACAACTCTTGATGTTGAAGCAAAACTGTTGAAAACAAAAGGAAATATTAATTGGACAAACTTAATATTAAATCCAATTTCTCAGTTTTTGAGAATGTTTTTAAGCAAAAAAGGATATAAAGATGGTTTGCACGGTTTAGTAGTTTCTTTGTTATCATCTTTTTATACTTTAGTAGTTTATGCAAAATGTTGGGAAAAATTAAACTCGAAAAAAAAATAAATGGAAATATTTTATAGAATTTATAAATATTTAATTCCTTACTGGAGGCAACTTTTACTTTCAGTCACATTCACAATTTTATTTTCACTAATGAGTGGAGTTTCCATTTATTTAACAATTCCTTTATTAGAAACTTTATTTGCAAAATCGGGAGAACAATTTGTTATAACAGCTTCACAAAATTTAGGATTTATTGCTTCAATAAAAGCAAATGTCGAATTAGCACTTTACAATATAATTTTTTCGGGAACAAAAGAGCAAGCTCTTTTAGCAATTTGTATAATTTTAGCAATTTCATATTTTTTAAAAAATGTTCTTGATTTTATGCAAATGTATTATATGGTTTTTGTCGAACAAAAATTGATGATGAATTTGCGAAACAATGTTTATGAGCATCTTCATAATTTGTCTTTAAGTTATTTTTCGAATGAAAAAACTGGACATTTAATTTCTCGAATTACAAATGATGTTAATGTTGTAAATAGTGGAATCTCAGCAAGTTTTGTCACACTTGTAAAACAACCTCTTTTAATTTTAGTTTTTTTGGTAATGTCTTTGATAATAAGTTGGAAGTTAACTTTACTTGCATTAATTGTCTTTCCTTTTGTGATGATAATAATTAGTGCGCTTGGTTTAAGAGTTCATAGAGAAAGTGGGATTTTACAAGAGTTAATGGCAGATATAACTTCGGTTTTGCAAGAAACAATTTCAAATGTAAAAGTTGTAAAAGCTTTTGCAATGGAAGAGTTTGAAAAAAATCGATTTATGAAAGAGACAAAAAAATATTTTAATACTATGTTGAAACTAACTCGTATTAGAAATTTAAGTTCTCCAATTACAGAATTATTATCAATTGTTGCAGCAGTTATTATAATTTGGTATGGAGGAAGACAAGTTTTAATTACACAAGAAATGCGTGCATCAGAATTTTTTGGCTGCTTATTTATTTTATTTCAAATTTTGCCACCAGTAAAAGAATTGGCAAGTGTTGCAAATAGACTTCAAGAATTTTCAGCAGCTGGGAAAAGAATATTTGAAATTTTGGATACACCAATTACAATTGACAATTTACCGAATGCAAAAAACTTTGTTAGAATTAATGATTCAATTGAATTTAAAAATGTAAGTTTTACTTATAATAAAAGTGAAAATCTTACAGAGGTAATTAAAAACATTTCTTTTAAAGTCAAAAAGGGAGAAGTTATTGCTATAGTTGGTCCAAGTGGAAGTGGAAAAACTACAATGGTTGATTTAATTCCCCGTTTTTATGATTCCACTTATGGCGAAATATTATTTGATAATAAAAATGTTAACTCCTTCACACTTAAATCATTAAGATCCCATATTGGAATTGTAACTCAAGAAACAATTCTTTTTAATGATACTATAAAAAATAATATTGCTTATGGTGATACAGATTTTCCGATGAAAAAAATTATTGAAGCTGCAAAAGCTGCACATGCGCTTGAGTTTATAAATGAGATGCCCGATAAATTTGAAACAATAATTGGTGATCGTGGTGTTAAACTTTCAGGAGGACAAAGGCAACGGATTTCAATTGCGCGTGCAATTTTAAAAAATCCACCAATTATGATTTTGGATGAAGCAACCTCGGCACTTGATACAGAAAGTGAATTACTTTTACAAGAAGCAATCGAAAATTTAATGAAGAATCGAACTTCATTTGTAATTGCTCATCGCCTTTCTACAATTAGACATGCTGATAAAATATTTGTTCTTAATAAGGGAAAGATTGTTCAAAAGGGGAAACATTCGACTCTTTTAAAAGATGAACATGGCTTGTATAAAAAACTTTATACAATGCAATTTATGAACGAATAATTTAAACTTAAAATGGAAAACGAAAGCGAACTTTTATTTATACAACTTATTTCAATGTTTCATGGCGCAGCAATGCAGCATTTAGGGAAAATTAAAAACCCTGTTTCTGATAAAATTGAAAAAGATATGGAGCAAGCTAAAATGTCAATCGAAATTTTAAGAACTCTAAAATCAAAAACCAAAAATAATTTAACAGAAAATGAATTAAAATTTTTGGATACAGTTATTCAGGAACTTCAATTAAATTATGTAGATGAAATAGGGAAAAATAAACCTGATGAAACAAAAAGTTAAATATGATCCAACTCTCAGTTGTAATTATAACTTTTAATGAAGAAAAAAATATTGGCCGTACAATTGATTCAGTTTTAAATTTAGCAGATGAAGTTCTTGTTGTAGATTCATTTTCAAAAGATGAAACCGAGAAAATTTGTAAATCAAAAGGAGTTAAATTTATCCAACATAAATTTGATGGATATATAGAACAAAAAAATTGGGCATTGCAACAAGCAAAAAATAATAAAGTTCTTTCGCTTGATGCTGATGAAGTTTTAGATGATGATTTAAAATCTGAAATAAAAGAAATAAAAAGTAATTGGATATTTGATGGATATTATTTAAACCGTTTAACCAATTATTGTGGCAAATGGATTTATCATGGTGGTTGGTATCCAGATAAAAAATTAAGATTGATTGATAAAACTAAATGCGAGTGGGCAGGAATTAATCCGCATGATAAAATTATTTATTTTAATAAAAAAAGTAAATATGGTTTTTTAAATGGCAATTTATTGCATTACAGTTTTAATTCAATCGGAGACCATTTAAAGAAGATTGATAAATATTCTGAGATTGCTTCAAAAGCATATTTTGAAAGTGGTAAAAAAGGGAATTATATCAATCTTTATCTCAATCCAATTTTAAAATTTTTAAAATCGTATATTGTAAAGTTAGGTTTTTTGGATGGATATTTTGGCTGGAAAATTGCAACTCTTTCGAGCTATGAAACTTATTTGAAATATAAAAAATTAATTTGTTTACAAAAATAAAATGAATTGTTTAGTTGCCGGAAATATTGCAAAGGGAATAGTTTTAAAAAATGCAATTAAAAAATTAATTCCTATTTCTAAAGAATTGGGAATTGATCTTTCTTTCGATGCTAATCTCAAAAATTTTGTTGATAAAAAATATTTTAACACAAAATTAAAATACCAATTTGTAATTGCAATTGGTGGAGATGGCACAATTCTTTCTGTTGCACAAAAAGTAATTAATAGTAAAGTTCCAATTTTAGGATTAAATATTGGCAAACTTGGTTTTTTAACTGAAAGCACAATTGATTCAATTAAACTTGTTTTTCAAAACTTAATTGCTGGAAAATATTTTTTAGATAAAAGATCTTTACTTGAAATAAAAATTAAAAAAAATAAAAAAACATTTTATGCTCTAAACGAAGTTGTAATTGATAAAGGTAATTCCTCACGAATGATTAGTGTTGAAACTTTTGTTGAAAAGGAAGCACTGCTAACTTTTAATGGTGATGGTGTAATTGTAACAACTCCAACAGGATCAACAGGATATTCTCTTGCAACAGGTGGACCAATAATTTCACCTTCTGCGCCGGTAATTGGAATCACTCCAATTTCCGCACATATGCTAACTGCGAGACCTGTTATTCTTCAAGATGATAAAAAAATAAAAATTAAAGTTACTTCAAAATTTAAAAAAGCTCGGCTTGTTGTAGATGGAAATCAGGAAGTTGTTTTAAATTCTTCCGATACAATCGAAATTAAGAAATCAAAATATTCTATAAATCTTGTTCGGCAAAATAGTTGGTCATTTTATGATCTTCTCCGTAAAAAACTTTTATGGGGTTTTGATTTACGAATAATCAGCAAATGAATAATTTATTTATTTTACTGTTTTTAACAACTCCATTTTATTGTCAAGAATCAGACAGTCAGAATACATTTAAATCAATTAAAGAAGAAACTGGTACTATAATCTTTAAAGGGATGATAACTTGCAGTGATTTAACAAAAGAGGAGAGTTTTAAATGGTATAAAACAAATTACGATTCTTACAAAGTTGACAGTTTAAGTTTACCAGCTACAAAATTATTTAAGGATGTGAATGTTGTATTGTTTCTTGGAACTTGGTGTGGAGATTCGAAAAAAGAAGTACCAAAATTTTTTAAAATTCTTGAAAAATGTACGATTCCAGAATCGAGAGTTACAATTTATGCGCTTGATCGAACAAAAAAAACTGAAGACTCAACTTTTAATAAAAAATATAATATTGATAGAGTGCCAACTTATATTTTTCTAAAATATGGAAAAGAAATTGGAAGAATTGTTGAATTCCCAAAAGAAAGTTTAGAAAAAGATATTTCTGCAATACTTTCTAATAAAATTACGGAATAGTATCAGTCGCCCCTTCCATAATCCAAGTTTTGATTCCCATAATTTGATTTGAATTTAAAAATTTTCCCGGTGGCATTGCTGGTGAACCTGATCTTTTTTCGATACTCCAAATAATTCTGCTTAAAGTTGTATCTTTTGGTACTACAACATCATAAAACCTTTGCCGCACTGCTCCATAACTTGTTAAATCCAAGTTTGACCTTTTATCTTTTTCGTTATGGCAACCAGCCAATGTGCAATTTTGATTGAAAAATAATTGCACTTGACGATTATAACTTATTTTATTTGTAGGGAAAACAACTTGTTCAGTCGGAGCTAAAATAGAATCTGAACAAGAAAAAATAAAAACAGAAAGTATTAAAAAAATATACTTCACTAATTTAATCTAGTTCCTAAAACAACTCGTAATCGTTGTCCGATATTTTTGATTGATGTAAATTTTTCTCCTGGAATTTTTTCAGCAACAGGGAAGTAAAAACCAATTCCAAAACCACCAACACTTATTGGTAAAATCAAATCTAACTCGATTGGCAAACCTATCGAAATATCAGTATAAAGATTTTTGGAAAAATCTTTTAACAATATATTTTCATTGGTTGTAAAACCAGAATTTACTATCAATGCCAGCATTGCGATTTTGTATGATAAATTTGCTGCAATAATATTGTTCCCATAAATGTTTTCTTTTGCAAAAAGATTTCCACCACCGGCCATTGTAAATTTTTGAAATAAATCATCTTTAAACATTTGGCTTCTAAAAAAACCACTTTCCGAAAGCTCAATTTGAGTTGGTGAATTAATCGCAAACTTTGTTTGAATTGGAATAGTTCCTCCTTCAATCTTACCACCATAAATTCTTAAAAATAATTTATCCCAATTTAATTTAGCTTCTCCAAAAATTTTACCATAATAAAAATCAGATCCTGGCAATCCGAATTCAGAATTAATATTTACGCTTGTTTTTCCCCAATTAAAATTACGAAGTTGTGAAATTGAAATTGTTCCGTATTGTAATTTACCTTTGCTCCATAAAATTGGATTCACATATAAATCATTTTCAAGTTTAATACTTTTTATTGCAGTATTAAAATTTGTAATGGTGGTTTTGTTGCCAAACATTCCATTAAAACTTGTATGTTTATAATTAAGATTTGCGCTTCTGGAATTTCTTCCGTCACTATTTAATACCGAAACTGAAGTTGTTAAATCTGGAGAAATGAAATCTAACATTTTTGTGTAATTTAAAATTATATCTTGTTGTTTAGATTTTAAATCGTATCTGATTGTTTCTGTAAAATTATATTTTGATAAATATTTTGTTGAAATATTTAATCCCAACTCAACCCCATCATATAGATTATAACTTAATGATGGAAAAAAATTTATAACTGTTTTATCAATCGGTGGAAAAATTGAATTTACCAATCCAGTACCAAAATCAAATTCATAATTATCCAAAGACCAACTAGGCCATCTATTATTCCTTCTTTCGGTATCCGCGAGTTTTAAATCGGGATCAATTGTAATTGTTGAAATATCAGATTTAGAATGTGGTACTTCAAAATTAAAATTATCTGTAAACATCATTTTTTCTACCGGCACTCTGTAATTATAAATTTTATCATTTTCTAACTTTACTTGAAGTGTAAATGGCATTACAGCTTCATCCAATTTATTAAAATTAATTAAAGTAGAATTTTTGTCATTTGATTTAACATTCCCAATTGCTAAATCAAGTTTTGAAGTTTTATAAAACCACTGATTCCAAAACCAATCTAAATTTTGACCACTTACATCTTCAATTGTATTATAAAAATCTTCAGGATATGGATGTTTTAAAAGCCAACGATTGTAATATTCCAGCATTGATTTATTAAAAACATCTTCACCCAAAACATCTTTAAGCATGTATAAAACTGTTGCAGGTTTTGCATAAGCTATTTGTCCAAATTGATTACTTCTTAAAACATTTGAGTGTGTCATAAGTGGTGCTTCTTTTTCTGCAGTCGCAATATTTAAATATTGTAATTGATTAAAGAGCCGCGCATCTGCATTTGCAAAAAAATGCCCAAACTTTTTTGCAAAATCTTTATGCAGTAATCCAAATTTTCCATATCTGTCATTTATTGCGTTTGAAGTTATATAAGTATTAAATCCTTCATCCATAAAAGCATAATTAGTTTCTTGGCTGCCAATCATCATCGGATACCACTGGTGGCCAAGTTCGTGTGAGATTACCCCGTATAAAGAATTTGTAAATGGATCACCACCTCCTGCAAAAATAAACATTGGATATTCCATTCCATAAACCGGCCCTTCTACAACTGTTGTTTGCGGATAAATATAATTCCCATAATTTTTTGAGAAAAATTCAATCGAGTGCCGCGCCATATTTGCGCCATCATCCCAATTGGAAACTTTTGTGACTTGCTCTCTCCATTTGTAAATCGCATAGACAGAATCATTTCCTTTAAAATAAAAAGCATAAATTTTTACATTATTATTTGTCATTGTCGCATCCCAAACAAATTTTGGTGATGCTGCCCATGCAAAATCTCGAACATCTTTTGCTGTAAAATGCCAGGTTCGCTTTTCATTTTTTAAATAATTTCTCATTGTATCAGTTTCTGCTGGAGGAATTATTTGTGTCACTTTTTGTGATGAGACTTCATTAAATCTTTTTATTTGATCTTGAGTTAAAACATCATTTAAGTTTTGTAAAGTTCCTGTTGCCGAAACAATAAAATTTGCGGGCAACGTAATTTTTACATCCCAATTTCCATATTCAAGATAAAATTCTCCTTGGCCATAATATTGGTCTCTATCCCAACCACGTTGGTCATCATAAGTTGCAATTTGTGGATACCATTGGCAAATCCCAAAATCATTTCCATTTGAGCCAGTTCGTAAACTTGCAACACTCGGCACTTCATATTCCCATTCAACATTAATTTCAATCGAAGTTTTAGGTAATAATGGAGTTGGTAATTGTGTAACCATTATTGTTTTATCAATTTCTGGTTTTACAACATTGTTTGCGATTGTAATTTTTTTAATAATAATTCCTGTTGTGTTTGTCATAGCACGCCCAACAATATTCTCAACATTATCACCAAAAATTCCTTTTTTAAAAATATTTTGATATAAATGCCAAACTAAATAATTTAAAGTATCAGGCGAGTTGTTAATATATTTGATTCTTTCTTTTGCAGTTAATTTGGTTCCTTTTTTTGCATTTAAAATGTTTTCAGAGGTGATTAATTCTGTTTCAACAAAATAATCAACTTGTTGCTGCCAATATCCTGATCCTGGCGCACCGTTTGATAGGCGAGTTGGTAAGTTATTGGGATTACGGTTTGATTGTGAAAATAATAATATTGGTAATAAAAGTGTCAGTAATTTCATTTTAGTCCTTTTAATTAATATGCTGACTTAATTTATAACTATTGAACTGATTTTAAAAATACATACGTAATATAAATTTTATATTTCTACCAGACTCTGGAAGTATTGATTTGATTCTGGAAAGATGATTGTAGTATGTTTTGTTAAAAATATTTTCCACCGAAAAAGTAAAATTATAAAGCTGTAAATCATTTAAAAAACTATACTGGAAGTATAAATTTGAAATTGCATATTTCTCAGTCGGTAGCTCAAACTCATCTACTTTATTTTGTTTATCAGTAAATTCTCTTGTAAAACCAATAGTAAAATCGGAATACTTGTAATCAAACCCCAAAAATATTTTTAACGGAGGAATTGCAGGAAGTGGTTTTTTGGTTTTTGCAAAAGATCCATCTGTATAACTTAATGTAAAATTTGAATTAAAATTATTAAAAATATCTTTTTTAATCTCTAATTCAATTCCTTTAAATTCTGCTGCAGCTAAACTTGTTTGATAAATTGGTAATAGTGTAGCCCAATTTGTTTGACCAGTATTTCTTGGAGTGATGAAATCAAAAAAATAATTATAAAATCCATTAACTAAGATCGAAAAATTATCTTTTTCGAAATGGTAAAATAATTCCGAGCCGATAGATTTTTCTTCTGATAAATCTGGATTTCCAACTTCAAATGAATACGCAGCCAAATGCGGGCCTTTTGAAAATAATTCTTCAATTGTTGGAATGCGACTTGATTTATTTATTGTAAAACCGAAATGAGAAAATTCTTCAAAATGATATAGCAATGAAAGTGCACCAGACGTAATCCAAAAATTTCTTTTTTTATTTAAATCTAAAATATCATTCCCGAGATATTTATTTTCACTCGGTGTTATGCTTGCAATTTCATTTCTGATCCCAAATTGAATTGCAAAATCATCTTCTTTCCATGATTCAAAAATTGCAGCAGAAAAGTTTTGTAATTTTGTTGTCGGCGTAAAAACAAATCCTCCAACCCTATAATCTCTCTCCTCAAGACTAATTGCAAAATTGCCATTATTAAAATTTAAAAATTCTTTATGCGATGCATCAACGCCAAAAGTTAAATGATTAACTAAAAAATCGGCGCCAATAAATCCCTTTTTTTCAAACTCCTTCTGTCGTAAGTGAAGTTGGTTTACATGAAAATTTAATTCCGATATAAAATTATTATTAACTTTTAATATCCCTTTAATTTGATTTTGCAATTTACTTATCTCTATATCAACCCCATTCGGATGTGCGCCAACAAATCCTCCAGGGATTCCGTATCTAGTTTCGTAAACTTTTATGTTTGCACCAATTGCAAAATTTTCATCAACAAAACTTGATGCTAAACTACCATTTAAAACATCAAATGAAGTATTTTTTAATTCACCAATCGGAGAAGAAATATTACCTGCATTTTTTTTGCTAAATTCTCCACGAAAAATAAATTTATTAATTGGCAAACTAAAAGTTGAACTTCCCAGAAAGCCTTTGTTTGCACTCTCAAAATAGAGGCCAGCATTTCCTGTAAAACGAGAAATTAATTTTAACGGAATTTCATCACGCACTAATTGAATCACTCCACCATTTGCCATCCCTGTTCGAAGTAAAATTTTTGGTCCTCGAATTATTTCAATTCTATCGACTGAAAATGGTTCAATCGTTACTGCATGGTCTGGGCTTGTTGAAGATAAATCATCATTTTTAATTCCATCTTCTGAGATAACAATTCTATCTCCACCAAGACCGCGTAAAACCGGGCGACTTGGAGCTGGTCCCATTGCACGCATTGACACACCCAATTCATTTTTTAAAGTTGATGCTAATGTTGAACTTAAATCTCTTTGCAATTCTTTACCACGCAATACGATTTTAGGTGAAATCGACTCATCAAAAAGATAATCGTCATGTTCACCTTTAACTATAATCGAACCTGTTTGAATCGGTAAAGAATAAATATGTAAAATATGTTTTTGTTTTGATTTTAAAACTTTATCCGATAAAACAATTTCAGTTGGTTTATATCCGATTCTTTCAGTTCGGATTACATACTGATTGAAATTATGCAAATTAAAATTTACTTCGCCATCTTTATTCGTTTGTAAAAATAAATTAAGCTCTAGGATTCTAATATTAACCTGTTCAACTGGTAGATGGGTTTCCCCATCTACAATATTCAGTTGAATATTTTTAGTCTGGCTAAAAATATAGGAAGGTAAAACTAATAATATTAAAATTATATTTTTCAGTTATTTTACTTGTACAGGAATAAGAACAGTCCTAAAATCGGGATGACCTTGATGGAGCAACTGTAACTCAAAAGTAGTTGACCCAACTTTTTTGCCGGTATGATTTATGGAGTATTTTTTTCCAGCTGCAAAATTAAATTTTACAATTGATGTATCAGTTATAACCCAGTCTAAACTGTGGTCTTCTTCTTCATATGGTGGGTTTAAAGTTTTTTTATCTGCATCAAGAAAATAAAGATCCAAATTTTCACTTGTAGTATTTATTATCGATCGAAGTGTGTCTCCAGCTCGTACTTTCCCTTGAAAATAATAAATTACTGTATCTTTTTTTGTATTAAGTAAAAATAATCCCTCCCCTTCAAAGTGTTCTTCGGGTTCAGTTATATCTTCTTTGCATGATGAAAAAAGCCCTATACATAGAGCTAATAATAATATTTTACTCATAACCAATCTTTCTTTAAAATTTATAAATAGTTAGTTTAAAAGAATCGCGAATCTGTTAGTTATGATTTACGGGGGGGTGCTCTTAAATTAGGGGATTGGTTTAGTGAAAGTGAGTGGTAAGAATTATTTTGAAAAAACGGAATAAAATTAACTTCGATTGTCGCGTGAAATGAAATATTGCTTTTTAAAAATAGATTTCTAGTAAATGTAGAACAAGTTACGCAGATATGTTCTTGGATTATATCTTTATGAGAGCATCTGTTTCCAGAATCATCATGCTCGATTAATACATTTTCATTTCGAATTTGCGATGGTTTATCGTGTTCAAGGGAAGAATATCCATTTGATGCAATAAAAATTGCAATTACAAAAATGTTAAATATTTTATTTCTTAATTTCATTTATTTTAAAATACAAATAAAGTAAATCCTTTCCAATTCATTTAAAATTACTGGCAAAGTAATTTTTTTAATTATAATTCCTTTTGTGTTTGTCATAACACGCCCCACAATATTCTCAACATCATCTCCAAAAATCCCTTCAAATAATTGGAAATCACTATAAAATTACTTATTTACAAGAAATAACTTTTAACTTAAACTAATTTTATACGGAGGATTTATGAAACACATACTTTGTTTTTTGCTTTTAACAGTTTCAATTTTACAAGCGCAAGTTGGCATTGGTACAACATCACCAGCTGCAACTTCGGTACTTGATTTAACAAGTACTTCAAAAGGATTTTTGGTGCCGAGAATGACAGCCGCACAAATAACTGCAATTACATCACCAGCAACAGGATTATTAATTTACCAAACCGATGGCACCGCAGGTTTTTATTATTACACAGGAAGTGCATGGATTAGTTTAACATCATCTAGCGTTTCCGTAACTGGGCTTGATGGATTAAGTGATGCAAAAGTTGAAGGCACAAATTTTACTGGAAGTTTATTAGTTGGACACCAAACCACTGGAACATTAAGTAGCGCAACTTATAACACAGGTATTGGCCTTGGTACATTGCAAGCAATTACTTCTGGAGGTTATAACACTGCCAATGGAGTAGATGCACTTTATTCAAACACTACAGGTGGTGCTAACAATGCTTTTGGATATCGTGCA
>JAQCAB010000024.1 GCA_027622375.1 Bacteroidota bacterium | reverse complement strand
CTTCAATATATTTTTGCTGGAGCGATTCTTTATTTTATTTTTAATTTTATTGAGTTGCGTGAATTAGTAGAAATTTTTAAATCATTAAAAGTTATTAATTTAATTATTATAATTTTATTAGCTATAGCAATCCAATATTTACACATTACTAGATGGGGATTTATTTTACAAAAAGTTGATTATACAATTTCATGGAAAATTATTAGAAGTTCATATTTTATCGGCGCAAGTGCTGGATTTATAACTCCTGGGCAAATTGGAGAGTTTTTTGCTCGAAAAATAAATTTAAATAAAATTTCAGTTCTAAATGTTTCACTTTATACTTTTATAGATAAATTTTACTTGATAACTACTACATTATTTCTTGGCTCAATAAGTTTATTATTATTTTTTCCATCATTTATTCCTCAAGATTTTAATACAATTAAAATTGCACTTATTATAATCTCTTTTGGTTTCCCTTTTTTATTAGTCTTTTCAAAATCGATCATCGAGTTTCTAAATGAAAATAATTTTATAAAAATCAAGATTCTATCAAAATTATTTGATAGTCTGAGATCTTTTAATTTAGATAAGTTGGAAAAAATAAAATTGATTTCAAATACTTCTATTATTCACTTTTTATTATTCCTCCAATTTTATTTTGCTTTTAATTCGTTTATTGAAATTAGTTTATTAAAAGTAATTTCTGGAATTGCACTTTTATTATTTTTAAAATCATTTATCTTTTTTTCAGGAGTTGGTGATTTAGGTTTTAGAGAAGGTTTAGCAATTTTAATATTTTCAAAATTTAACATTCCTGCTGAAATATCAGTTAGCGCATCATTAATAATTTTTTCAACCAACTTACTTATTCCTGCATTTATTGGTTTAATTTTACTTTTATCAAATCGCTACAAAACTGAATGATAAACTTTTTTGAAGCTCTTACAATTTTATTAGCTTTAATTCACTTTTCTTATTTACTTTATTTGAGAAATGGGTTATTTGCAAAAAATGAAATTAACTCAAATATTTTTCAAAAAGTTTCGATTGTAATTCCAACAAGAAACGAAGAAGCAAATATTGCAAACTGTATCCATTCTTTATTAAATCAAAAATATGATTCCTCAAACTTTGATATAATAATTGTTGATGACCACTCATCTGATGCTACTTGTGAAATTGTAAAAAGATTTTTACCAAATGAAAAAATAAAATTAATTGAATTAAATTCCCCACAAATTAATTCATCCAAAATTAATGCGCTGACAGCTGGAATTAAATATGGTGATGCAGAAATAATTTTAACAACAGACGGTGATTGCATTGTACCACAAAATTGGATTGAATCACATTTGCAATTATATGATCAACAAACTGCTCTTGTAACTGGTGCAACAACTTTTATAAATCCAAAAAACACATTTATAAATACAATTCAATCACTTGAATATGCTGGACATAATAGCATTTTAGGGTCAGCAATTGGTAAAAATAAAATATTTACATCAAATGGAAGTAACTTATCATTTAAAAAAAAAGTTTTTGAAGAAGTGTTTGGTTTTGATAATATTCCCTCATCGATAAGTGGCGAAGATACTTTTTTTGCTCATAAAATTTATAAAACCAAAAAATATAAAATCAAATTTTTATTTTCGTCTGAATCATTAGTCAAAACAATTCCAGCTAATAATATTATACAATATCTTTTTCAACGAGCAAGATGGGTTAATCAAACATCATATTTTCCAATTGAGATACTCCCCTTTTTAATTTCTACATTTCTATTTTATTTTTGCATGTTAATACTTTCAATGATAACATTATATGACAATTCTACAATTTTTGTTTTAGCAATATTATTTACTTGTAAAATTTTGATTGATTTATTTTTTTTATATCCTTATTTAAAAAAATTATTATTAACTAAATTGTTAAAATATTTTTTGATGGCTGAAATTATTCATATCCCTATTACAGTATTATCAGTTTTTATGGGGTATTTTGGAAGTATTTTGTGGAAAGGTCGAACTAATAAAAATTAAATATGATTTTAACAACTTCAGAAATTCATAAAAAACTTTTTCCAACTTTTTTATGGCAAGCAAATAACCAAAATATTTATTTAACTTTTGATGATGGGCCGCATCCTTTTACGACTTTGAAGGTTTTGGAAGCGCTTAATAAATACAGTATAAAAGCAACTTTTTTTTTAATAGGAAAAAATATTATTAATCAACCTTTAATAGTTAAGAATATTATCGCAGAAGGTCATTCAATTGCAAATCATTCATATAATCATAAACGTAGTTCGTCATTTTCATATTCAGAATTAAAATCCGAAATTTTATTAACTGATCAATTATTAAATCAGATTTCGAGTAATTCATTAAAATATTTTAGACCACCTTTTGGATTTTTTACTTGGAATACAAAAAAAGTTGCAAGTACCCTAAATTATAAAGTTTGTATGTGGAGTTTATTATCGGGTGATTTTTATGGTTGGAATAAAAATAAAATTATAAATAACGTAAAAACAAATATTAAAAATGGATCGATAATTGTTTTTCATGATAATCATAAAACTAAAGATACTATTTACGAGAGTTTGGTAGAATTAATTCCACAGTTATTAGATATTGGATATAAATTTTCAAATTTAGCAAATGTATAGTTTTACCGATTGGTTAAATTTTTATTTGGTAATATTTTTTGGATTATATTTTCTTCAATCACTTTTATTAATAATTGGATTATTTTTAGATGATAAAAATTATTTATCGAATTCAAATGAATCAGTTACAATTATTGTTTCTGCAAGGAATGAAGAAAATAAAATTGGAAGTTGTTTAGAATCATTAATTAACATTGATTATCCAAAAAATCTGTTAGAAATAATTATTATCGATGATGGCTCAACAGACAATACTGCAACAATAATAAAAAAATATGTTGAGGGTCATAATTATATAAAATATTTATTGGCTAAAGGATCAAACGGAAATTTAAAAGGAAAAGCAAATGCTCTTGATCAAGCAATAAAATATTCATCAACCGATATAATTATGATTACTGATGCTGATTGCGTTGCTTTACCAACTTGGGTTTCTTCAACTGTAAAATATTTTGGAAAGAACGTTGGAATAATTGCTGGATTCACAACACTCGATATAAAAAATTGGTTTCATGGAATTCAATCTCTTGATTGGAGTTATATTCTGGGAATGTCTGCATCAACAATAAATTTAAAAAACCCATTAAGCTGCATCGGTAATAATTATTGTTTTAGAAAAAAAGCATACAACGAAGTTGGCGGTTACAAAAATATCAAATTTAGTGTAACAGAAGATTTTTCATTATTCACTGAAATCATAAAATCTGGAAAATGGAAATATCGTTTTCCAATGGATCATAATCGAGTTATAAAAACTAAACCTGTTGAAACCTGGATTGAATTAGTACGTCAAAAAAGACGCTGGGCCATAGGTGGCTTGGAAATGAAATTTAGTGGATTAATGTTTATGGTAATTGCATATATTTTTCATTTACTTCTAGTAACAGTTTTTATTGATAATTTTATTAGTTCAAATATTTTTACCAATCCAATTTATTTTTTTGCATCCAAAATTTTTATCGACTTTGTTTTTATTTTTACCTTGTTATATAAATTTAAATTTTTAAATCAATTAAAGTATTTTTTACATTTTCAAATTTATTTTATTTTCTCATTATTTCTTACTCCATTCACAGCTTTGTTTGGTGGGAAAGTTAAATGGAAAGGGAGAGAATTTTAAAATTTAATGAAAAATAAATTTAGAATTCTTGTTGCTCCATTAAACTGGGGACTTGGTCATGCTACTCGTTCAATTCCAATAATAAATGAACTTTTAAAAAATAATATTGAAGTTGTTCTTGTGTCAAATAATGGTGCTGGGGCATTTTTGAAAAAAGAATTTCCGCAACTTGAGTATTATGAATTAGCTGGTATAAATTTAAATTATGGTAATAATCTAATCAGATCTATTTTTGCTCAATTTCCAAAAGTAATTAAATCATTTTTTTTGGAAAGATCTTTCATAAATAATAAAATAATAGATCTTAATATTGACGGAATAATCTCAGATAGTAGATTCGGGTTATATTCATCAAAAGTTTTTTCAATCTATATTACTCATCAATTAAATATTCAAGTTCCTAAATATTTATTTTTTCTTTCAAATATTTTAAATTTTCTTCATCATAAAATAATTTCTAAATATTCTAAATGTTGGGTGCTTGATACCAATTTTGAAAATAATTTCGCAGGAAATTTAAGTCTGGCAAAAAAGGATTTTACTAATATTAAATACATTGGTCCCATTACACGATTTAAGAAAAAAGCAAAAAATAAAAAAAATATATTTCTTGCTATTTTATCTGGTCCAGAACCACATCGTACAAATTTTGAATTAATTTTAATTCATCAAGCGTTTGAAAATAACGTAAATCTTACAATTGTTCGAGGTATAAATGGAACTGAAAATCCCTTTAAAATCTCAAACAAGGTTACAATTTATAATACAGCAAATACAAAATTACTTACAAAATTATTAGATGACTCTGAATTATTAATTTCAAGAAGTGGTTATAGCACTTTAATGGATTTATCAGTTTTAGAAAAAAAAGCTATTTTAGTTCCAACACCCGGCCAAACTGAGCAAGAATATCTTGCAACTTATCATAAATCTAAAAATAATTTTTATTTTGTCGATCAAAATAAATTTAATTTAAAAGATATTCTAAATATTAAAACCAGTTTAAAAGATTATAAATACCCAAAAAATACTTCAAGCAGTTTAAATAAAATAATAAAAGATTTTTTACAACACTTAAAATGATATTTTTACCAGTTTTTCAATATGCAGAGATTCATTATCGGTTTAAGTATTTTTTTTCTTATCTAAAAAATAATCAACCAGAAATACTTTTTGATGCTCCACACCGAATTGAACCCAATAAAGATTTACCATTAATCCTCTTTATTAAAGATGCTCATCTTTACCCTGTTGAAATAATCTCTGTTGAGTTTATTGTTGAAAACAATAAACAAATTCAACACTATAAATATTTTATTAATGAGTGGATTAATACTCAATTTTGGGATAAAATATTTTTAATAAAGTTTGATAAAGTTTTTAAAAAGTCTCTTGGTTGGTTTAATCTTAAAGCAGTTGTTAATTATTCTGTAAATGGAAAATTACAAAAGTGTACAATTGACAATTATAAAACGAGCTCTAAAAATAATTTGAAAGTTTATCGATCAAAATATACTTTACCAAAATTACAAAATTCAAAATGTGGTGATTTGCATACACACTCAAACTACACAAACGATCAAGTTGAATTTGGTTTAAGCTTAAAAAGTTCTGCAATTTTATCTCAAAGTATTGGACTTAACTTTTTTTGCTCAACCGATCATTCATATGATCTTGATGATGAAGAATTTAATTATTTAAAAAACGATCCCCTTGAAATAAAATGGAAGAAGTTTTTAAAGGAAGTATTTAATTTTAATCGAACAAATAAGAATTTCAAAATAATTCCCGGCGAAGAATTATCTTGCCTAAATAAATACGGAAAAAATATTCACCTTTTACTAATCAATCAAAAAAATTTGCTAACTGGGAGTGGTGATAGTGCGGAAAAATGGTTCAAAACTAAATCAAAATATAATATAGTTGAAGCCTTAAAATTAAAAGATCCAAATTCAATCTCAATTGCTGCTCATCCATTAGAGAATGTTGCTTTACTTCAAAAACTTTTATTGAACCGCGATAATTGGAAAGAAGAAGACTTATTAAATAAAAATTTAAATGGTTTTCAAATTTTAAATGGAATTACTAATAAAAGTTTTTTTGATGGAAAAAAGTTTTGGATAAATCAACTTCTTCAAGGAAGAAAAACTTTTATTTTTGCCGGCACCGATGCTCATGGAAATTTTAACAGATTTCGGCAATTAAAAATTCCATTTGTTACTATTGTTGAAAATTCAAATCAATTATTCGGTTCAATGCGGACTGTAATTCTAAATTCCTCATTAAAAATAAATGATTTGATCAAAAACTTGAAGCTTGGAAATTGTGTAATAACAACTGGTCCATTATTACATATTTCTAAAAATCAAAATTTAAAAATTAATTGCAAAGTAATTTCAAATCCTGAATTTGGAAACTTACAATCCTTAAAGATTATAATTGGAAATCTTGATTTAAAAACTGAATCTTATATCATGAATAAAATTTATGATAAATCAATTTTTGTAAATGATATTAAAAATATTAAATTACCATTAAATAATAAATTTTATATTCGTGCTGAACTCAATACAACAAATGGAGAAGGTTTACTTTCAGAAAATATTTGTTTTACAAATCCAATTTTTTACAATTACTAATTAATGAAAAAATACAAAATTACATTGCATATAGTTTTATTTATTTTAACATTTTTTACTACAACACTTGCAGGCGTGTTATGGCTGAATTATGATCCGACAGATTTATTAAATTTTTATAGAGGTCTTCCATATTCAATTTCAATTTTATTAATTATCGGTTCGCATGAGTTTGGACATTATTTCGCTGCTCGATATCATAAAGTTGAATCAACGCTCCCCTATTTTATTCCTTTTCCACCTTCATCTGGTTTTTTAAATTTTGGAACGCTTGGTGCAATTATTAAAACTCGTCATATCCCAAATACAAAAGTTATGTTTGATATCGGTATCGCAGGACCTTTAGTTGGATTTATTTTTACACTTCTAATTTGCATTATCGGAATCACAACTTTACCTG
Organism: Bacteroidota bacterium; assembly: GCA_027622375.1. GTDB lineage: Bacteria > Bacteroidota > Ignavibacteria > UBA10030 > UBA8401 > SXSI01. The sequence goes on along the minus strand of JAQCAB010000024.1, from coordinate 13,930 downwards.
GAAAAGAATTTATTGAATCCATTCACCCAAATTATTTTTCAACACCTCAACAAGGTTTGGGATTAGAGTTCGGAGATACTATTTTATTTAATTTATTAGTTTCAATATTTTCAAATCCCGAATCAAGTTTTATTCCACCAATGTCAGAAATTTATCACTATCCTTTTTTATGCGCGGGTTGGTTCGGACTTTTTGTTACAGCTATGAATTTACTTCCAATCGGACAATTAGATGGTGGACATATTTCGTATGCAATGTTTAAAGAAAAACATATTTACATTTCATACATTATTTTTTCAGTTATACTAATTTCTGGATTACTAAGTCTTCTGCAATATTTTGCAATTATAATTCCATTTGTTTGGTCAGGTTGGTTATTTTGGGGACTTGTTTTATTTTTTATTGTAAAGCTTGAACATCCAAAAATTGAAATTGAGATTGATTTGGACTTTAAAAGAATGGCTTTAGGATATTTTGCTTTTTTTATTTTATTAATTTCAATAACACCTGTTCCTTTTAATATTTAACTTTAATTGCTTAAATAACAACATTTTATTAGTTTGATGAAAAGAAAGGAATTTTTAAAGAATATTTTTTGATACTGCACTTTTAAAGTTGTTTAAAATTAACAGCCGAGACTATTCATTGTGCTCGGTTTTTTTTTATGATTAAAGTAAAATACATACAATTATTTTTTTTAAGTTTGATTTTTCTTTCCTGCAAAATTGAGGATTCTACCTTAATTGACGAAACTTCTAATTTAATTCAAAGCTCAAATCCAACTATCTCGCCAAGTAAAATTGATTTGGATACTATTTTAATAAATGGTGAAAGGAATTCAATTGACACGATTAAAATTAAATTTACTGCTTCAGTTAAATTTAATCCTGAAAATACAATTGGATATTGTGAAATTTATGATCAAAAAAAATCAAAATTAATTGGAAGTGGAAATCTAAATAATGATGGCGTTTTACCTGATATTTCAAAATCTGATTCCGTTTTTACTGGAAACATTACTGCCACTATCCAACGATCTTATATTGGGAAATTAAATGCAATATTATCAATCTCAAACAATAATCTAAATTTTGATAAACATATTTTATCAATTCCAATTACAAGAAGTAATTTGCCTCCATCAATTTCGAATTTGATTATTAAAGATTCCATTACACTTTCACAAACCACTCAAACAATTCCGATTACAATTCAAGCAACTGATCCTGATGGTTTGAATGATATTTTAAAAGTTGAATTAACCTCATACCGAATGCCTGACACTTTAACAATTAGAGGCAAGTTTCAAATGTTTGATGATGGCGGTAAAAATCTGCAATCTGGAAATACTGATTCTAAAGAAGGTGATGGAATTTATACTTTGTCTGTTCAACTTCCTTCAAATACTGTTACAGGAACTTATTTATTTATTTTTCAAGCAACAGATAAATCAACCTCAGTGAGCAACCAAATTAAAAAAACGATTGTCATAAAATAAATGAAATTAAAAGTAATTATTTTTTTAAGTTTTGTATCAATTCAGATAAAAGCACAATTAATTCCAAATTCATTTGAATACAAAAATCTCAATTCAACTTTTCAAATTTCAAATTCACCATTAAGCAACAGCATCACAGATATTGTTACACAAGGTGATACAATTTGGCTTGCAACAAGTAAAGGACTTTCAAGATCAACTGATAAAGGAATTAGTTGGAAAAATTTTTATGGTGATTCTGTCTTTCAAACTGAAAGTATTTCGGCTATTGCCATTTTGGGAAAAACAATTTGGGTTGCAACTGCGCATTCTGAAAAAATTAATAGCGATTATCTCCCTGTTGGAAGTGGTTTAAAATTTTCGATTGATGGTGGAGCATCTTGGAATAAAATTTCTCAGCCAATTGATACTTTAAATGTTGATACTTTAAAATATGGAAATAATAAAATTCGCGCACTCGGAATTACAACATTAATAAATAATATCACTTACGATATTGCCATTTCAAATTCAACTGTTTGGATTGCATCTTTTGCTGGAATGGCTCGTAAATCTTCGGATAATGGAAAAACTTGGCAACGTGTAATTTTGCCACCTGATAATTTAAATTCTATTTCACCTTCAAACATATTAAATTTTGATCTTTCGCCTACAAAGGGCGGATTGGGATTAAGTGAAAATTTAAATCATCGTGTTTTTTCTGTTCATGCTCAAAGTGAAAATATTATTTGGTTTGGAACAGCTGGTGGCATTAATAAATCTGTTGATGGCGGAATCAGTTGGACTAAATATACTTTCAATAATCAAGTGCAAAGTATTTCGGGAAATTTTGTTGTTGCAATTAATAGCAATAAAAAAAATAAATCTGTTTGGGCTGTAACTATAAATGCCTTAGATCCACTTGAAGATCGCGGAATTAGTTTTACAAATGATTCCGGAAAAACTTGGCAAAAAACTTTGCTCGGTAATTTTGCACATAATATCGGTTTTATGGACTCTATAATTTATGTTCCAACTGATAATGGAATTTATAGAAGTTTAGATGCAATCAATTGGTATTCTCCTGGCTTTATTCAAAATCCTGAATCAAATCAAAAATACACTTCAACTAAATTTTATTCTGCGGCTACAGTAAATAATGAAGTTTTTATTGGCGGTAACGATGGATTAATTTCAACTTCAGATTCAAAAACAAATCCATTTGGATTAAATTGGAAATTTTTTCGTGCCTCCCCTATTTTAAAAACTGAACAATCAACATTCTCGTATCCAAATCCATTTTCACCAAATTATGAAGTTGTTAGACTTAGATATTCAATAAATTCTGGAAATAATTCTGTTACGATTCGTATTTTCGATTTTGGAATGAATTTGGTTACAACCCTTATTCAAAATGCAACAAGAGTTTCTTCATCCAGTAATTTTTTAAGAGATGAAATCTGGAATGGCAAAACTGAAACTGGAAACTTAGTTGCAAATGGAATTTATTTTTATCAAATAATTATTAATAACAATCAAACTTTGTGGGGTAAAATACTTGTCATACAATAAATTATTTTTTGCAATTTTTATTTTTATTGCAGATTTATTTTCGCAATCAGCAGGCTCATTTTCCAGAATCGGGTTTGATTCACGCACAATTGCAATTGGCAACTCAGCAGTTGCGTTAATAAATTCGCCAAACTCCGCATATCATAATCCAGCAACTTTGGCTTTTACAAAAAATAAAGAATCAAATTTAACTTTCGCTTTTTTAAGTTTGGACAGAAATTTTAAAACTTTAAACTATCTTCAAAATATTGAACCACGTGGAGCATTTTCTTTAGGATTAATTTCAAGTGGAGTTTCAAATATTGACAAAAGAGATTCAGATGGATCTGAACTTGGTAATATGGATATTTATGAAAATCAATATTATTTAACTTTTGCAAATCGATTTAAGGATAATTTTTCTGCTGGAATTACAATAAAAATAAATCACGCAAACTTGTACGATAAATTAAGCTCAATTATTCCCGGATTTGATTTCGGAATTTTATATTCATTTAATGATAATTTAAATTTTGGTTTAACTATTAAAGATGTATATATTTAATTAATCCGAACTTTTCAATTGGCGCTTCAATAAAAGATGTTGGTTCAAAATATAAATGGGATACTTCAAATTTATATGGAGAGTATGGAAATTCAAGTGTAAATCAATTTCCGCAAATCATGAGAGCTGGTTTTAGTTATTTTGTTGAAAATTATAAAATTCTTTTGCTTGGAGAAGTCTTCTCATTTAATAAAAATTATTATTTCAGATTTGGTAACGAATTTCAATTAACTGATAATTTTGCAGTTAGTTTTGGAGTTGATAAATATTCGAGCAATTCATTAAATCCAATCTCACCTGCTTTTGGCGCAACTTTTCTTTATCCCTTTAACGAATATAATTTTAAAATTTCATATGCATATGTAATTGAATCATTTAATTTATTTAATGCACATTGGATCACTTTGGCAACATCTTGGAAGTAAATAATGAAAAGTAAAATTTATATTTTCCTTTTATCTTTAAATTTAAATTTATTTTCTCAATCATCATTAAATTTATCTACTTCTGCCGATGCAATAAGCTTGGGAGAAGCTTTAACAAGTTTTAGTAGTATGAATTCTGCTAAATACAATCCTGCAACTTTAGAATTACAAAATTTACTTCAAACTTCTTTTAGCCATTCTTTAGGATTTGGAAATACTAATTCAAATTCATTAATATTATTTTTTGGAGATACAAATTCATCATCATCAATAAATTTGCAATCAACTTCAATTGATGATATTGAATATAGACTTTTACCTGGGGAACCAATCGGAAATTTCGGCTATAAATTTTTGAATTTGCAATACTCATACGCGTTTAATATTTCTTCTAATTATACTTTTGGAGCTTCAATAAAAACTACTTATGAAAAAATTTTTGTTGATGACGCTTTTGGTTTTTTATTTGATGTTGGGGTTCTCTCAAAATTAAATGATCAAATTAAATTTGGTACATCAATTTTAAATTTGGGAGTAAATTCAAAATTAAATAATACATCTTCACCAATTCCAAAATCTTTTAGAGTCGGATTAAACTATACTCCTATCAATAATTTTAATTTACTTTCAGATTTGGTTTTAGTTAATAATGAAAAAACAAAATTTAATTTTGGAACTTTATATAATTTTGATGCTATTTCAATTTTTGCAGGTTATTATACTGGAAATGATATCAAATCATATTCGTTTGGATGTAAAATAAAGTTTGCAAATACAAATTTACATATTGCTTATCAACCTCTTAAATATGATTTGGGGAATATTCAAGCATACGATATTACAATTGAATTTTAATTCAAATTGAGTAAATCAATTCCCAAAAAAATACTTTTCACTTCCACATTTAAAGCACCATTTGTAAAAAGTGATGAGTTATTCTTATCAAAATATTTTCAAGTCAAATCAATCCAAGCAACTGGCATTAATTTTTATTTACAACTTTTAAAAAATATTTTTTTAATCGATTTATCATTTTCATGGTTTTTATCAACTTATTCTGCAACTGTAATTATTTTGATGAGGTTGCTTAATAAAAAAAGCATATTAATTTTGGGTGGAGTTGATGTTGTTTCAGATAAAAATCTAAATTATGGGATATGGAATAACCCATTTAAAGCATTTTATTTAAAATTTGCAATTAAATATGCAACTCACATTTTGCCTGTTGATGAAAGTTTAAAATTAGAATTATTAAATAAAATAAATTATGACCTTCATAATATTCAAGTAGTTCCAACATCAGTTGATTTTAATTATTGGACTCCAAAAGGAGCTAAACAAAATTTAATTTTAATGGTTGCTAATATTCCCGACGAATTAAGATTAAAGTTAAAAGGCGCAGATTTTTTTTATGAACTTGCTATTGCAATGCCAGAATATAAATTCATTTTAATTGGAGTAAATAAAAACTTGCATAATAATTTTCCGAGACTTAAAAATTTTAAGATTTTAGAATTTTTGAATCAATCTGAATTACTAAATTATTACCGTAAAGCAAAAATATTCTGCCAACTATCTTTGCACGAAGGTTTACCGAATACATTATTAGAAGCAATGTCATGTGGCGCAATTCCGGTTGGTACAAAAGTTGGTGGGATAACTACACTTGTAAAATCAAATGGCTACTTTATTGAAAGAAATTATTTATCTGAAACAAAAAGTAAATTTAAAAAAGCAATTCTTTCATCTGCAAAAAGCTTGGAAAATATTCGTCAGCACATTATTTCTAATTATAATCCTGAAAAAAGAGAATCTAAAATTTTAAACCTCATTAATAATTAAGTGAAGTCAATTTTAAAAAAAACATTTTTTATTTTATTAAGTGATGCATTTATTCGCATATTTGGCTTCTTGGCTTACATTTATATTGCAAGAGTTTCAGAACAATATATTTTTGGAGTAATTGCATTTGGTTTAGCGGTTCTAAATTACTCTTCTATTTTTGCATCACTTGGATTAAATACTTTAGGTACAAAATTTATAGCTCAAAATACTTATTCTGATAAATATCTTTTAAATAAAATAGCTAAAATCAAATTAGTACTTTCGTTAATTGTATTTTCTATTATCATTTTGATTCCTTTCTTATTTCAAAATTTTAATGACACATTTTTATCTGCAATAATATTTTCACTCGCACTAATTCCAATTTCATTTCAAGCAGAATGGTTTTTGCAAGGAAAATTTGAAACTACAAAAATTAACATCGGTCAACTAATTAATGCAATTTTATATCCTGTAATTATTTTTACCTTTTATAATAATCAAAATAATTGGATTATTATTCCAATTGCATTTTTGATAGGAAATATTTTTCAAGCCATTTACCTTATGTATATTTCCTCAAAATCAGTAGAGAATCTATCAACTAATATTATTTCGGTAAAAGAATTATTAAAACAATGCTTGCCACTCAGCATAGTTTCAATTTTGATTCAAGTACTTATTAATTTACCTCCAATATTAATCGGGATTTTTGTAACTGTAACTGAAGTTGGATTTTATTCTGCGGCATTAAAATTAATTTTATTTACACTTGTAATCGATCGTATTTTAAATTTAATTCTTTTCCCTTTTTTATCAAAGTTAGCAACGAACATGATTAAATTAAAATTATTTTTAGATATTTTTTTAAAATGGATTTTTGTTTTTTTAATCCTTTTCGGTTTAATTTTATTTTTCCTTTCTGATTATTTAATCTTATTTGCATATGGCTCTCAATTTGCAAATTCCATTTTATATTTTAAAATATTTTTAGTTTTTTTGGTATCTACAATTATTAATTCAATAATTTCATTTACATATATCTCATTAAATCAATTAAAAAAATATTCAAAAGTATATATATTAATGACACCAGTAATTTTAGTTTCGTATTTGATTACGGTTTATAAGTTTGGTGGAATTGGCCTTGCAGCTGCATTTTCGTTTGGAGAATTAATTATTGCAACGGTATTATTTTATAATTTATCAAAGTTCATTCAAATTAATTTTAAAATTATTAATTTCAAGGATTTTAAAGTAATGAGTGATATTGTAAAATCAATATGAAAATTGGAATTTTAAATTATACCTCAAGTTGGAAAACTATTTCAAGTCAAATTGGAATTAATTTTGAAGAAATAAATTTATTCCATAATAATCTTGATAATTTCAATTTTATTATAATTAATAGGAATACTTCAAACGATGAAAATAATATTTTAAATAGATTATTAAATAATGGGACCGAGTTATTAGAAATTAAAAATTATTTCACAAAATCAGATCTTTATTCAAAATTTGTAAATTCACTTCATCCTTCTTTATTTGGAGACATTTTATACAATCAAGTAATTGATTTTAATTCAATTTTATATTTTTATTCAAATAATTCATTTTTCAATATTATAAAAACAAAATATTCAAATATTTATCAACTGGGAATTGATGTTGATGAATTTTATACTGATACAAAAACTACAAGAAAAAACTTTTACTTCTCAAACTCAACTCGCTATCCGAATGAAACCGTTGCAAGTAATTCAAAATATCAAATTCGGCAAATTATTTATTCAATTCTTCTCAACAGTAATTTCGATTTAAATAGTAATAAGCGACAATCAATTTTTACTTTTCGCATTGATTCTGACAAAAGCAGCGAATATCAAATGTTTTCATTATATGAGGTTTTAAATAAATATGATATTAAGGGAACTTGGTTTTTGGATATAAAAAGCCATATTCATTTCTTTGAAAAGCTTTTAAATTATAAAAAACAGGAACTTGGAATACATTGTTATGAACATAATCAATTTAAAAATTACAATTTGCGTAAAAGTGATATTCAAAAAGCAATTTCTTTTTTTAAAAATTTTAATCTAAAACAAAATGGAATTTCTGCACCTTTTGGTGAATGGAATAATGAAATAAATTCAATTTACGAGGAATTTAATTTTAGTTATTCTTCCGAGTTTAGTTTGGATTATGACAACTTCCCTTTTTATCCTATTCTTAAAAATAAATTTTCAAATGTGCTTCAAATTCCAATTCATCCAATTTGTATTGGTTCATTAAGAATTGCAAGTTTTTCAGAAAAAGAAATGATAAAATATTATGAAACAATTATATTAAATAAATTTAAGATGAACGAACCAATTTGTTTATATCATCATCCAACTCATGGACATCATAATGTTTTAGAATTCATTTTTGATTTTGTTACTAAACTTGGAATTCCAAAATTAAATTATAATACTTATTCATATTTGTGGAAGAATAATCAATTATATTTTGGTTGTAACAAAAACTTTGTTCAAAATTATGCACGAAATTTATCATCAACTCGTCAGTTTTCAATTCGACATAAAATTCAAAATTATTTAGAAAGTTATTATAAATTAACTCCATGAAAATATTATTTTCAACATATTTGCCCGTAACAATGTTGAGTGGTGGGCCAAAAGTTCAAATCTCTCAAACTTCAATTGAATTGAAAAAATTAGGTGTCGATGTTAAATATTTTGATCAATGGAAAACAACAAATTTAAAAGAATTTGATTTGGTTCATTTATTTGCTGCAAATATTGGCACTTATCATTTTGCTCGAATTTTAAAACAACAAAATATACCATTTGTTGTTTCGCCAATAATTTTTTCACAAAGAAATAATTTTACAATTAAACTTTCAAATATATTTACAAACACAATAAAAAATATTAAACCAGGTTTTTATTCTGATTTTCAAATAGCTGAAGATATTTGCAATTGGTCAAAACATATTTTACCAAATACATCAGATGAATTATTGTTAGTTCAAAAAGGATTAAATATTCCATCAGATAAAATAACCTTAATACCAAATGGCGTTGAATCTAAATTTTTAAATGGAAATAAAAATCTATTTAAAAAGAAATACAAAATTGAAAATTTTTTATTGAATGTTGGCCATATCGGTCCCGAAAGAAAAAATATTTATCGACTTTTAAAAGCAATCGAAAATACAAATCATAAACTTGTAATTATCGGTAGAATTTCAAAAGATTCTTCAGGAGAAAAATGTACAAATCTTGCTAAAAATAATCGGAATGTTTTATTAATTGATAGCATAAATCATGATTCTCAACTTTTGCAATCCGCATATTCTTCTTGCTCGGCATTTGTTCTACCTTCATTATTTGAAACTCCCGGAATTGCAGCACTTGAAGCTGCTTTATCTGGTGCTCCAATTGTTATAACTGAAAAAGGTGGAACAAGAGATTATTTTCAAAATTTTGCTCACTATGTAAATCCATTGTCAACAAAAAATATTTTAGGTGGAATTAATTCTGCCTTAAGTGGAAAACAAAATGATGAGTTAAAAAACCATATCAAAAATAATTTTCTTTGGTCACATGTTGCAAAAAAAACAATGGATGTTTACAAATATATCATTAGCAATAAATGAGTCAGAAAAGAATTTTGTTAATTAGACCAGATAGAGTTGGTGATGTTGTTTTAACAACTCCATTAATAAAAGCAATTAAAAAAACATTCCCAGATAGTTATTTAGTTTTAATGATTAACCCCAAAACAGAACCACTACTTAAAAATAATCCTAATATTGATAAAATTATTTTTGATGATCTTCATATTAAAAACAGAACTCAAAAAGAATTTTGGGAAAAGGTAAAACTTTTAAAATCTGAAAATTTTAATATTGGATTAATGCCACTCCCAACCGAACGACATGCTTGGATGATGTTTTTCGCAGGAATCAAAACAAGAGTTGGAGTTGGTCGTATTCTTTATGAAGTTTTAACAGGGATGAAGTCCGTGCAGAAAAATTTTAATCCAATTAAGCATGAGGCAGATTATATTTTTGATCTCGGTCGCAAAATTGGTCTTCAAGATATTGAACTTGTTCCCGAAATATTTATTCCAAATTCAGAAAAAGAAAACGCAATTCGTCTTTTAACAAATTTAGGAATCGATTTACAAAAACCTATTATTGGCATTAATCCAATTTCAGGAGGATCAGTTCCAAATTGGCCGATTGATAAATATATAGAGCTTTCAAAACTCTTAAGTTCAAAATATCAAATTCTTTATCTTTTGCCGGAAAGAAATTTAGAGATAGAAAATAAATTACTCGGATTTAAAAATATATTTTTCACAAATCCGAATTTAGTAGATTTAATTGCAGTTTGTAGTTTGCTAACACTTATTTTTTCGTCAAGCACAGGAACTAGTCATATTGCAGGCGCTTTGGGAATTAAAACAATTACTCTTTTTTGCCCACTTGATACTTGCTCTCCGGAACATTGGGGAAATCTTGGAAATAAATCCATTAATTTAACAGCATCAAATAATTACTGCCAAGTTAAATGTCCAAAAAATCCCAAAATTTGTCCACTTGAAGAAATTACTTTAAAAGATGCTTATTCCGCAATTTTTTCTTCTTTAAATTGAATTAATTTTAAAATATATTTGGGTATATGAAAAGCAAAATAAATTTAGTACTAATTCTTTTATTCTTAATATCACTTTCTTCTTTTTCTCAAACAAAAACTCCTGAGTTAAAATGGTATAATTTTAATGAAGGGATAAAACTTTCATCAAAACAAAACAAAAAACTTTTAGTAGATGTTTATACTGATTGGTGTACTTGGTGTAAAAAAATGGATTCAAATGTTTATTCAAATGAATCAGTACAATCTTATTTAAATAAAAATTTTGTTGTTGTTAAATTAAATGCCGAAGGAAATTCAAAAGTAAATTTTATGGATTCAACTTTTTCCGCTGCAGAATTTAGTCAAGGAATGGGTGTAACGGGTTATCCTGCTACATTATTTTTTACTGATAAAGGAGCTCCGATTACTTTACTTCCAGGTTATGTTGAAGCTCCAATGTTTTTAAATGTTCTTAAATATATTGGCGAAAGCAAATACGAAAAAGAATCTTTCGATAGTTTTGTAAAATCAACTTCCAAAAATTAATTTTTTATTTTTTTAGCATAATTATTTACTTCTAAAATAATTTTATCTAGATCAATTAATTGAATGCATTCTAAATCGTAAGGACATTCTTTTTTCCAACATGGTGAGCATTCAAGTCCGGTTGGAATAAGTTTTATTCCATTGTCATATAAATCAATTTCACTAGAACAACTTAACCCGAACCAAACAATTACATATTTTTGTAATGCAATTGCAATATGCATTCCAAATGAATCTCCAGTAATTATCAGATCGCAAATATTTTCGTAACAAATTCCCTTTCTGATTCCATTTGTGGTAGGAGTATTTAATATTTTTTTATCAGCCCGCTCAGAAATAATATTATTTCGATCTGTATCTTCAGGACCTCCAACTAGAACAATTTGCAAATCATCATTTTTACTTAAACTATTTATTAAATACAAATGTTGTTCAATTGTCATTTTTTTATTTGGAAATAAAATTGAACACCCTGTGTTAAATCCGACAGTCAATTTATTTTTACTCAGATTCTCAGATTTATATTGATCACAATATTTTTTTTCAGCGTCGGATAATTGTAAAATATAGGGATCTCGTTCAAATTTAAGATCCATTGCTTCCTGTAATATTTCCGTCCCGTATTTTTTATTTTCTTTAAATTTTAATTGGTCATCTAAACCAAGTCGATATAAATATTCTGCTTCTTTATTGAATGGAATAATCACTCCATTTCCATTTAACCCAAATCCAAATTTTTTATTTGCAGTAATTGTATTTGCAAACGCGCAAGAATGTTTTGTTTTATCGACACTAAATAATATATCGAATTTCATCTGTTGAAGAATTAATTGTGAATCAGAATTCCAAACTAAAGCTGAATTTATAAGTGGATTATTATCGAGCAAACGAATTGCATTTTTCAAAGTAATCCAAGTAATATGACTTTGTGGATATTTTCTTTTTATAGCCGCTAACATTGCAGTCGTTTGCAAAACAGCTCCCATCGCTTCAAGACAAATTATTAAAATTCTTGTTCCAAACGGCTGCGGATTTTTGCATTCATCATAACAAACTGTATATGGATAACACGGTTTGTATCCATTAAAATTTATACAATCTGGAATTTTTATATTTGACTTTGCCATAAGTTTACAACTTAATTTACTTTCGGTAAAGATGAAAGTTTAAAGAACGCATCTGATACTTTTAAAGAGTCTAATTCTGTCATACAAATATTCCCAATTGGACATTTTAATAACTGGCATTCTAAGCAGTCTAATTCATCTTTTCTAATTGTTATATTCCCTTCACCAAATGGACCTTGATTTTTTGGAGTTGTTGGTCCAAATATCCCGAGAGTTTTAATTCCCAATGCGGCAGAAATATGCATCGGTCCGGAATCATTTGAAATCATAAAATTAAGTTTTGAAATAAAAGCACTTAGTTCAAGAATTGAAGTTGAAGGTAATAAGTGACATTTTTTTGTATCACTATCTGCAATTAATTTTGCATCATCATATTCGTGAGGTCCCCATAATATTAGAAAATGTGCATCAACGGAATTTAAAATATTTTTTATTACTTTAATATAGTGTGAAGGCAAATATTTTTTTGTGCTCCAACCACCTCCTACATTTATTCCAATCAATAATTTATCAGTTAAATTATTTGAGTTTAGCCAATTCGCAGCTTTATTTAAAACTCCGTTATTTAAATAAACTTTTGGATTTGACGTTGTTATAGGAATTCCTAAACTTCTTAAAACATTTAAATTAGTTTCTATGTTATGTGTATCTTTTGTAATTGCATCTACAACAATATTGTATGCATATTTTCTCATTCGAAAATTAAATCCAATTTTATTTTTTGCACCACTTAATAAAGTAATAATTGCAGAACGTGGATTTCCAAATAAATCAATTACAGTATCATATTTTTTATCGCGAATAGTTTTTATTATTGAAAGTGAACTTTGACTATTTTTATCAAATGAAATTATTGATGAAATGTGAGGATTGTGAGAAAGTATTTGTGAACAATTTGCATCAACCAAACAATCAATATTAACATTTGGAAAGTGATTTCGTAAATTTTCCAAAACTGGTGACATTAAAACTACATCGCCAATTGCTCGTAACTTTATAATAAGTATATTTTTTTTGTTGATTTTTAGCATAAAAAAACTTACATTGAATTAATAAAAATAACAAATATTCATATTAAACTACTATTTGTCAATTAATAAAGGAACTATAAATTATGAAAATATCTAAATTTTTAATCTTTCTCCTTTTCACGATAAACTCCATTTCTCTATCACAGTTGCATATCGGTGCTAAATTCACACCAAAACTTTCTGCAACAAAACCAGATAGCGCTTGGTTTGGCGATATTGGAATTCGCGCTGCACATATTTCTGATGATCTTGACAAAGATGGAAAACCTGAAATTTGGGTAACTGATTATACAAAATCAGGAAGAGTTCACGCATTTCAAGCAACAGGAAATGACACGCTTGAATGGATTTATTCTTCTCCTCGTTTAGATACAGTTACAGGTACGCCCTATGGAGCAGGTGGAGGATCAACTCCTCGCGTAATCCGTTCTGGTGATTTGGATAGTGATGGAAAAGGTGAAATTATTTTTCCACGTTCTGGAACAACTGGCGGACTTTTAGTTTTTGAATGGAACGGTGTTGTTGGAAGCCACAAATTCGGGAATAAACCTTCAGCTGTTGTTTCTAACACAATCACTTACGCAGCGCACATGGGTACGCTTGCTGGTCAAGCTGTTGAGGGTGGATTGCAAACTACAATTGAATTCTTTGATATTTTTGATGTTGATAAAGATGGTCAACAAGAAATTCTTCTTCCAAAAAATGTAACTGGAACAACAAATGATGATTTTTTAATTA
>JAQCAB010000043.1 GCA_027622375.1 Bacteroidota bacterium | reverse complement strand
TTTCTTTGTCATTTTCTGTTTTTTTTATACTTGATGCTAACTCGCTTATACACGCTATAAAACTTCTCTTATGCAACAGATTTTCGTTGGCTTTAGGAAGGTTTTGTTTTGTATACTTTCATTGAATATAATTAATTTTTACAAATCATCAAAAGGGCTTTTGATCTGTTGAATGTTCTTGGTACTGACATGCGTATATATTTCTGTGGTTCGAGAGCTACTATGACCTAAAAGTTCTTGAATGTAGCGCAAATCGGTGCCGCTTTCCAATAAATGGGTGGCATAACTATGGCGTAACCAATGCAATGTGGCTGGTTTTTTAATTTTTGTTTTTTCGAGTGCTTGATTCAAAACCAATTGAATACTTCTTTCTCCATATGGCTCTCCTCTTTTTTGACCTTCAAACAACCAAGTTAAGGGCTTGTAAATTTTGTAGTATTCTCGCAACATGGAAATAGTTTTATCACTAATGGGTACAATACGGTCTTTTTTTCCCTTCGATTGTTTTATGAGCAATAAATTCCGCTCTGAATGTACATCCTTTATACTCAAATGCAACAACTCACCTCGCCTTAAGCCGCAGGCGTAAATTAATGAAAGCATCGTTCGGTGTTTGATGTTACTTAAAGCCTCCAATATCGCTTTAACTTCTTCCTTGCTCAATACATTCGGTAATTTATATTCTCTTCTCGGTCTTTCTAATTTATCAACATCTAAACTGCAGTTTACAATTTCTCTAAAGAATAATTTAATAGCATTAACAACTTGATTTTGATATGAAAAACTCAAATTCCGTTTAATAATATATTCATTAACATAACGCACAACATCATCGTTGGTAACATTTTTAATTGGTTTTGGATATGTAAACATTAAAAAAGATTTTGCTCCATCTAAATATGTATTTATGGTTGATGCGCTGTATCGCTTATGTTCCATCCATAGTTTTAATTTAGTTAAGTCTTGCTCTATTTCGGCAGGAATTGGGGTCTTATTTTTTTGTAATTCTTTTATCGTATTTTTTTTAAAACATTATTTTTATTTTCAGTTAAAATATTTTCGTAATTCATTTTTGATTTTCCATTTTTAAGATTTAATTTTAGTGCAAAAATGACAACATAATTTCGTTTGACAACCAGTTATCCAGTGGAACAACACAAGCTGGATTTCCTCCAAACATGGTATCTGTAAATGCGTCAAT
Source organism: Bacteroidota bacterium (assembly GCA_027622375.1). Taxonomy (GTDB): domain Bacteria; phylum Bacteroidota; class Ignavibacteria; order UBA10030; family UBA8401; genus SXSI01. The sequence continues at coordinate 2,115 of JAQCAB010000043.1, read as the reverse complement.
TTGATATAACTTAAGTTTCACTATGTCTTTTTCTAAAATTACTGCTAACGAAAAAGGCCCCTATCACTAGAGGCCTCTGTTGTATTTTTAACGTTAAAATTATTCTTTCAAAATCGGTCTTTTCCAAGTGTTTATTGATGCAATTTTCCCATTTAAATCATACAGTAAAAAAATTATTTCTGATGTTTCATCGATAGAACCATTTTTTAAAACTGTTTTTGTACGCGATCTAATATTAATGCCTGATTCGGGATCTGTATCTGTTATCTTTGTAGGTAGTATTGAACTTACTCTCCAATTTATCGATTGTATATTGTCAAAATAATTTAACCAGAAATTCTTTGAAAGTCGTGACATTTTTCCATTATCACCCACAATAGTTACAGAATCTGCAAAAAATTCCATGCAAGCTTTCCCATCCATTTTATTGACTGCGGCTTTAAATTTTTCAACTAATTCAACTTCTCCTCTATTCGTTAAGGTCAATGTTGTTGTATCTCCGTTGGAAAGGTATACTCTACCCCCTTCAGGTAAACCAAATTCATTTGTCCAAGGTCTACTTCGAAATTGGGAAAACTCAGTTAATTTACCATCTTCATTAATTTTATTTAATTCCACTACATATAACTTTTCTTTGGATCCATTTTTATAATCCCTTTTTTCTTCTGCAATCACTAAAACAACCTCTTCTTTAGTTCCCTCTAATCGAAGCGGTAAGACAATCCATGGGTTCTCCTCCACTTTATTAAGTGAATTAAACCACTTCTTTTGCAACTCTTTTTGATCATTTGTCATCACGTAAAAGGATAAGTATTTTTCTAAATCCAATGCGTTGTATGCTTTAAAGGATTCTAGAATAACATTCATTGACTTGTTGCTTCCTAGAGTAAATGCTTTACCCTCTTTGGTAAACATTTTAGTGCTTTTAAAGACGTTTCCGGCCGATTTATTTTGTGAAAAGGCGCTGATCGAAAAAATCAAAAAAACAAGTAATAAAATTAGATTTTTCATTTTATTAATTTTTATTTTCCCCTACTCATAAGGCTTTTCAGTTACCGCCACCTGAATTAATTTGGTACAGGTTTCCAGTATTTAGTTTAAAATGTGATTTATGAAATATATTAAAAATAATCAAAATTAAAGTCAAGGGATAAATATAGCTTCTTTATAAGATAAGGGGGTATGTTTACTTCAGAAGTGCCTGACGTCAGCATAAAGTGGACAAAAAACATCTATGTAAACAACGAAAAATCTCTACACCTAAAGTCTGCATTGTTTTTAGTAGGGACAAAAAAAGGCCCGATTTTCATCAAGCCTTTGATTTGTTTAGAAATTAAACTTCAGTTTACTTAACCAACATCATCTTTTTGGTTTGAGTGAATTTATTATTCGGATTGGTAATATCTACTGCCTCCGGACATAGTATTTAAAGGCTAATATGTTTGCAAGTATAACTGCAAATAAAAAAGAGTTTGCATTTTGCAAACTCTTTTTTTAATAATTTTTATGTTACCTGTTTTAAGGTTTAGCAGGGCTGGATGTTACATTCATATCACGAATACATAAATATTTTCCATCTATTTTCTTAAATATACTCATGTAATGACCATGGTTTATTTTTTTTTCTCCTAATGGACTATTTTCTTCCCAAGAGCCAACTTCAACCACTAAATCTCCTTCTGCAAAAAGGTCTACAACTTTATAAACATTATATGTTGTTTCTTTTGCAATACGTTTTGCAATAGCGTCCTGAATGGCAGCCTTGCCTGTTGCTGGTTCCTCATTTCGGCTATAACTAATTGCATCGTCGCTGTAATATGCGGCTACCTTAGCAAAATCTTTGGCTTTTTCTGCAGCTGCAAAAGCATCTTCCATAGCTTGAATCTCAACTTTAACAGCTTCTAAGTCAATAGCAGCTGTAGGAGAGGGTTTTGAGCAGCCAACCAACAGAAGTAGGGCAGACCCAACGATAGTGTAAATAATTCTATTCATTTTAATTTTGTCAGTGATTATAGTGCTGACACCGCACTTTTTTGTTTGCCTACTCGTATGGCTTTTCGGATGCGCCCCGTTTTTTAGAGTGGGTTCTGGGCTCCACTTTTACTTCTCGATACT
>JAQCAB010000042.1 GCA_027622375.1 Bacteroidota bacterium | reverse complement strand
TAGTCTACGTAAGACCATAGAAATACCTCCTAATAAATAATTGTTTGTGATAAAATCCATATCAGTTACTAATGCTTTCGTTTGCATTGCGTCCACATTACAAATAATTTGTATTGATGTCAACACAAATTATTACTTTTTTTACTTTTTTATTAATAATTAAGAAAGGGCGATTTTAGGCGAAAATCAATATTTTAGAAGCTTATTTAGTGCTTCAATAAATCTTTGCTTTGGTAGGTAATTTAATTCAAGTGGTTTTGCAAATGGAATTGGTGTATCCAATGCGCCACACCTGATAACAGGTGCATCTAGATTTGCAAAACATTCTTCAGTTATGCGAGCAGAAATCTCTCCACCAATACCACCAAATAAATTATCTTCGTGTAAAATAATTGCACGGCCAGTTTTTTTTACTGATGAAAAAATTAATTCCCAATCAAGCGGAACTAAAGTTCGTAAATCAATTACATCGGCAGAAATATTTTTTAATTCATTTAAAGTTTCTAATGCCCAGTGAACTCCAAATCCATAAGTTATAATTGTTGCATCACTACCTTGTTTAATAATTTTTCCTTTACCAAAAGGAATTGTAAAATAATTTTCTGGTACTTCACCAGTCACACTTCGATACAAAGATTTATGTTCGAAAAATAAAACTGGATTCGGATCTTCGATTGCAGATAATAATAATCCTTTAGCATCTTCCGGCGAAGAAGGATAAACAATTTTTAATCCAGGTGTATGCGCAAACCACATTTCATTTGTTTGAGAATGAAATGGACCGGCGCCACTTCCAGCTCCGCATGGCATTCGAATTACAACATCGGCATTTGCTCCCCACCGATAATAAATTTTTGCAAGATTATTTACAACTTGCGTGAAGCCGCTTGAAATAAAATCTGCGAATTGCATTTCGACAACAGATTTTATTCCAACAATTGACATACCAAGTGATGCTCCGAGAATTGCAGATTCACAAAGTGGTGTGTTGCGAACTCGGTCTTTTCCAAATTCATTTACAAAATTTTCTGTTACTTTAAATACTCCTCCATACTCGGCAATATCTTGTCCCATTAAAATTAAATTTGGAAATTTTCTCATTCCTTCTTTTAGTCCATCGGAAATTGCATTAACAAATCTCATATTTTTTTTATTTGTTGAGGGTGGCGTTTCCACTCTATTATATGGGGCATAAACATCTGCTAATTCAATTTCACTATTCGGAATTACTTCCGGCTCATTAAATATTTTCTCAACTTCAGTTTCAATATCCGTTTTAATTAATTGACGGATATTCTGTATTTCTGTTTGGGAAAGAAGTTTTGACTCTATTATATATCTTTCATAATTCATAACCGGATCTTTCTTTTCCCATTCGGTAAAGAGCTCTTTCGGAATATATTTTGTCCCGGAAGCCTCTTCATGACCACGCATCCTGAAAGTCAGACACTCTACTATAATAGAGCGTGGCTTTTGCCTTAGTTCTTCTGCAATCTTTGAAATTGTTGAATAAACCTCTAAAATATTATTCCCATCTATTTGGATTGCTTCAATTCCATAACCAATTCCTTTATCTGTTAAATTTTTGCATTTGTATTGTTCAGAAGTTGGTGTCGAAAGTCCATATTGATTGTTCTCTATTATAAAAATAACTGGCAAATCCCAAACTGCGGCAACATTAAGCGCTTCATGAAAATCTCCTTCACTTGTTCCACCATCACCTGTAAAAACAATTGTAGTTTTCTTTTCATTTCTCAATTTATACGCAAGTGCAACTCCATCTGCAACGGCGAGTTGAGGACCGAGATGAGAAATCATTCCGATAATGTGAAATTCTTTTGAGCCAAAATGAAATGAGCGCTCTCTTCCCTTTGTAAATCCACTCATCTTACCCTGTAACTGTGCAAATAGTTTTGCAATTGGAATTCCGCGCGAAGTGAATACTCCGAGATTTCTGTGCATCGGTAAAATGTATTCATCATTATTGAGTGACAAAGTTGCACCAACAGAAATCGCTTCCTGTCCAATTCCTGAAAACCATTTTGATATTCTTCCTTGTCGAAGAAGGAGTAACATTTTTTCTTCGAACAATCTTGGAAGCAATAATGATTTATAAATTGAAATTAATTTATCGGTTGGAATATTTTTATCGAATGAAGAGTAATTCATTTTAGAATATTTTGAGTTAATTATTATTTTTAGATTTTGGGTAGATAGGTCTGGTTCGAGTGATACATATTTAATCAAATATAATTAATAATTAAAGTTTTACAAAAATTATAGTAAAAACCACGATGTAACTTATTTTATAGGATTTCATTATTAATTTATACTTTAAAAATGTTTTTAATAGTAAAATTTATTAACCATATAAAAAAACTACATATGAAAAAATTACTAGCAATAATGAGTATTATAATTGCGTTAAATACATCAAATGCTCAAACTAAAAAACCAATATTAAACAATAGTTTTCCGAACCATATAACTAAGTTTTCTTCAATAACAAAAGATAGCATTAATATTAGATATAAACGTCTACATAATTTCACTTTTTTTAAATTATATTTACATCAGATTATCAGAAAGGTAAACTCAAAATGGAAAAAGGAAATATTTCAAAATTTATTGAACATCATTATCGGCATTTTAATGCTGCAACTTTAGTTGATGCATCAAAAGCATACAGAAAACATTTAGACGATGGCGGGATTTTTATGTTAACACTGGCAGGAGCAATGAGTTCTGCTGAGTTAGGAATTTCGCTTGCAGAAATGATTCGTCAAAATAAAGTTCATGCAATAACTTGCACAGGAGCAAATTTAGAAGAAGATATTTATAATCTTGTTGCACATGATTTTTACGAACGTGTACCAAATTACAGAGATCTTACTCCCGAAGATGAAAAAAAATTATTAGACCGACATTTGAATCGAGTGACCGATACTTGCATCCCGGAAGAAGAAGCGATGCGAAGAATTGAAAGGCACTTGGTAGAGTTGTGGAAAAAATATGACGAGACAGGAAAAAGACAATTCCCTCACGAATTTATTTATGAATTACTTTTAAGTGGAAAATTAAAAGAGCATTATCAAATTGATCCAAAAAATAGTTGGATGCTTGCTGCTGCCGAAAAAAATCTGCCGATGATTGTTCCCGGCTGGGAAGATTCAACAAGTGGCAACATGTATGCAGCGTGTTGCATTAAAGGAGAAATAAAAAATACACACACAGTAAAAACCGGAATTGAGTATATGATGTTTCTTGAAAATTGGTATTCCGAAAATTGTAAAAATTCTTCAATTGGTTTTTTTCAAATTGGAGGAGGAATCGCCGGAGACTTTCCTATTTGTGTTGTGCCAATGATG
>JAQCAB010000023.1 GCA_027622375.1 Bacteroidota bacterium | reverse complement strand
TATAAAATTATTTTTATTTTCAATTTTAATTTATAATTCAAATTTAATTTCACAATCCAATCAATTAAAATTTGAATTAGTAAATTTGGATATCAACGTAAAAGGGACAACAAACCCCTTAATTTACTATGAATTAATTCAAACAAAAGAATCACCATTTGCTTTATGGACTTTTATGTACGAAAATGTATACGAGCGTTTTGGTGCTAAAAAAGAATTTTTTGAACCGCTTGTTTTTACTTCTGATCTTTTGTTGATAAAAAGATTTTTAGATAATAATGGATATTTTAATTATCAAATTGATACATCTTTAATAATATATCAAAAGGATAAAACTGCAGCTTTAAAGATCAAAATAAATGAGGGAATCAGATCAAAAGTTGATACTTTTAAAATTGAAGGGTTTGAATTGATTGATGATAAAACCTTTTTACAAATAAATAAAAATCAAAAATTTAATGAGGGTGATTTTTATAATAGAGAATTTTTTGATTTAGAATTAAATAGAATAAACAAAATTTTATTTAATAATGGTTATCAATTTAGTAGTATAGATACAGTTATACAATTAAGATATCTTTCAACAAATAATTTAAGTATTAAATTAAAATATGATATTGGTAAAAAATATAAATTTGGTAAAATAAATTTAATTGGTGATACTTTACTAACCCAACCTGAAATTATTTTTCGCCATTTAGATTTTAAAGAAGGAGATGTTTTTAGTGAAGCTCTAAAAATTTCAAGTGATCAAAATATAAATCAACTTGGTATTTTTGAATATACCAGAATAGAATTTAATCAACCGAAAGATACAATTTCAGATAAATTGCCTATTGAAATATTTTATAAAACAAATTCAGATTTAAGAGAAATTTTACCCGAGGTTTTAATTAATGATGAAAATTATGCTCTAAATACTGGTGTCGGTTTAAGTTTTAATCATAAAAACTTTTTTGGAGATGCAAGAAAATTTACAACAAAATTACGATTTAGTTTTCAATCACTTCCAGAATTGGATGTTAAAAATGTTATTAAAAAAGGGACTGAAGAAAAATCTTTATTAACTAAAACTGATTTAAATATTCAATTAATGCAACCATATTTTTTTACAACTCGAACCACAAGTACTTTTGATGGGATATTAGAATTTGATAATCAAAAATATTATTCATTAAACACTTTTCGAACTCGATTTGGAGTAAACCATAAATTTGCAACTTTCACAAAAGGATTTTTAGATTGGAATATTGAACGTGTTGCTATAGTGTCAATTGACACGACAAAAGTTGATATAAATACTTTTACTGGCCAAAGGCAAAAACAATTTAATACGATGTTGGGTTTTACAATCCAAAGAGATTTAACAAACGATTATTTATATCCTTCAAAAGGATTTTTCCATTCATTTCAAATTGAAGAATCAGGAACTTTATCTCGTTCACTTTCAAAATTAAGTGAGGATCTTCCATTCTCGGAATATTTAAGATTTAATTTTATCGCACGTCATTTTTATGATATTGGAAGGATCGAAAAAATTACAATTATGGGATTTAAATTAAAAACAGGTTTTTCGTATTTATATAATCCTAATAATAGAACTCCAATGCCTCCATCCCGAAAATTTTATATGGGGGGTGGTAGCAGTGTTCGTGGATGGAAGTCGAGATCACTCGGAGCAATTAAAAATCCTGAACAAGGTGGTTATATATTTGTTGAATCAAGTGCTGAAATTAGATATCAATTATTTTCGCGCTCACAGGAAATATTTTTCTTGGATCTTTCAAAACTTGGTGTAACTTTTTTTATGGATGCAGGAAGTGTCTGGGATAGTTTGAGTTCAATAAAAATAAGTGATGTTGCAATTGCTGGTGGAGTTGGATTTAGATATAACACAATCGTCGGGCCGATCAGGATCGACCTTGGTTTTAGATTCTATGATCCATTTGAACTAAAAGAAAAACAATGGATCACTGATAGAAAGTTTTTTGGAAATGCTTATAGCAGGATTGAAATTGGTTTGGGGCACGTATTCTAATGAGTTGGAATTCAATAATTGGTCAAAATAAATTAAAAGAGCAATTGCAAAATATTATTACAAATAATAAAATTGCAAATGCTTATTGTATTTATGGAAATCAAGGAGTTGGTCAAGATGCAATTGCTTTAGAATTTATAAAAAGTTTGCTTTGTAAAACTTCTCCATCAAATAGCTGCGGAAAATGTAAAAATTGCGAAATGATTTCAAATTTTTCTCATCCAAATTTGAACTTGTTATTTTCAATGCCAGCCCTAAAAAGTGTTAAATCAAAAGAAAATGGGAATAATAGTGAACAAACTTATTCTCAATCCGAAAAAGTTAAAAAGGAAGTTCATGCACAATTAAAAATAAAAAGCGCAAATCCATATCACACATTACAACTTGAGGATGCAAATACAATTTTGATTGAGCAAGTGCGTGACATGCAAAAAAATTTTATTTCACTTTCAACTTATGCCGAAGGAATTAAGTTTGTTCTAATTCTTAACGCAGATGAGATGAATGATGTTTCAAGTAACGCGCTTTTAAAAATTTTGGAAGAACCATCGAAAAATTCAACTTTTATTTTAACAACTTCAAGAATTGAAAATCTATTACCAACAATAATTTCGCGTTGCCAACTTTTAAAATGTCTACCACTCGCAAATGATGCAATAAAAGATGCGTTAGTTGAAAAATATAATCTTTCTGAAGAAAATGCACTTTTGCTTGCAAAAATTTCAAATGGAAGTTTTACAAATGCAGTTGATTTACATTCTTCAAATTTAGATGAGCTTCGGAATAAAGCATTAAAATCATTTGAAGTAATTATAAATTCAAATACTCGTGAAGTAATAAAACATGTTCAAAATATTTTGAGTGAAGTTGACAAAAACAGAAATTTATTAAAAACACGTTTACTGTTAATTTATTATTTGATTCGTGATTTATTGATGTTGGTTGAAGAAACCCCAAGTTTATTAATAAATAGAGATTTTAAAGATGAGTTGGAAAAATTTTTAATAAAATCTGATTCAGATTCTTGCCAATCGGGAATGAATTTATGCGAATCTACCATCGAACTTTTAGAAAGTTATGTTTATCTTCCACTTGTTTTAAATTCTTTCGCAATAAAATTAAAAAGGCTTTTTAATTGAGTGAATCTAAAAAACATATTGTAACTGCCGCGCTCCCGTATGCAAATGGGAGACTCCATTTGGGGCATATTGCAGGTGCGTATTTGCCTTCGGATATTTATGTCAGATATAAAAGATTAAAAAAAGAAAATATTATTTTTGTTTGTGGATCTGATGAGCATGGGGTTGCTATTACAATTTCTGCTATAAAAGAAAAAACAACTCCAAAAGCAATTGTAGATAAATATCACGAAAAAAATAAAATTGCATTTCAAAAAATGGGAATTTCGTTTGATATTTATTCCCGAACGTCAAATCAAATTCATCATAAAACTTCCCAAGAGTTTTTTTTAGAACTTAACAAAAAGGGAATTTTAGTTGAGAAAACTGAAAGTCAACTTTATTGTGAAAATGATAAAATGTTTTTGTCTGATAGATTTGTTGAGGGAACTTGCCCGAAATGTAAATCTGAAGGTGCGCGTGGTGATCAATGTGAAAATTGTGGCTCCTGGTTAAATCCGACTGAATTAATTTCTCCCAAATGTAAATTATGTTCAAATAAGCCAATTATTAAAAGCACAAAACATTTTTATTTTCCCTTAGGAAGATTTCAAAATGAATTGGAAAAATATGTTTCATCCAAAAAAAATTGGAAACCAAATGTCAAAAATTATTGCAATGGTTGGTTTAAAGAAAAACTTGGTGATCGTGCAGTAACAAGAGATTTAGAATGGGGTATAAAAGTCCCATTAAATAATGCTGATGGAAAAGTTCTTTACGTTTGGTTCGAAGCTGTACTCGGTTATATTTCTGCAACAAAAGAATTCGGAGAAAAAATTGGTGATCCAAATTTATGGAAAAATTATTGGCAAGACCCATCAACAACTTACACTGCGTTTATCGGAAAAGATAATATTGTTTTTCATGCAATTGTTTTCCCTGCAATGTTGATGGCGCATGGAAATTATTTATTGCCACAAAATATTCCTGCAAATGAATTTTTAAATTTAGAAGGTGGCAAATTTTCTAAAAGTCGTAATAATGCAATTTATTTGGAAGATGTTGTTGAAAAATATTCTGTTGATGCTTTAAGATATACTTTGGCAAGTATTTTGCCTGAAACAAAAGATTCCGATTTTTATTGGAAAGATTTTCAAGCTCGTACAAATAACGAACTTGCAGATATTTATGGGAACTTTATAAACCGAACTACAACATTTATTCAAAAAAATTTTAATAGTAAAATTCCAGCTGTCGGTGCGTTATCAAGTGAAGACAAAAACTTTTTAAAAGAGTTGAATGATCTTCCGCAAAAAGTGGGAGATCTATTTGAGAAATTTAAATTTCGTGATGCAAATAATCAAATTATGGATTTCGTAAGAATTGCAAATAAATATTTTAACGATTCAATGCCATGGAAAACTTTAAACTCGCATCCCGAAAAGTGTAAAACAACTTTAAATAATTGTATAAATGCAGTTCAAATGTTAGCAGTAGTTTTTTTCCCGATTCTTCCCGATTCTTCTAAAAAAATATGGAAGATGATAGGGAATAATTCAGATATTGAAAATATTAATTGGAATGAAATAAACAATTTAAAAGTTGACATCAATCAAACTTTAGTTGAAATTCAAATTCCATTTTCTAAAATTGAGGATAATGTTATCCAGGAGGAATTAAATAAATTGGAAAATCAAAATAATGTTGATATTCAAATAAAAGAAATGGTTCCAATAAAACCAATAATTTCTTTTGAAGATTTTCAAAAAGTTGATCTTCGGGTTGCAACAATATTAAGTTGCGAGAATATCCCAAAATCAAAAAAATTAGTAAAATTGGAAGTGGAATTGGGAAATCTAAAAAAACAAATAATTGCCGGTATTGCTCAAGAAGTTGAACCTTCAAGTTTAGTCGGCAAACAAGTTGTAATTGTAGCAAATTTGCAAGTGGCAACTTTAATGGGATTGGAATCGCAAGGAATGGTTTTGACAACCGCTGGAACTAATGATACATTTGCTCTTGTAAGTTTAAATAAAAATGTTCCTTCAGGAATTAATATTAAATAAAAAAATTATGAAAAATATTTTAAGCTTCGTTGAAAAATCGAAACAAAATTATTTAGATGAATTAAAAACTCTTTTAGCGATCCCGAGTGTTAGCTCTCAATCAAAATATAATCCTGACACCAGAAAATGTGCTGAATGGGTTCGGGATCAATTTAAAAAAATTGGAATGACTAAATCTCAAATTTTTGAAACTCCAGGTCATCCAATTGTCTATAGCGAACTTATTTCGGATCCTAAAAAACCAACAATTTTATTTTACGGTCATTATGATGTTCAGCCAGTTGATCCAATTAATTTATGGACAACTCCACCTTTTGAATCTAATATAAGAGATGGAAATCTTTTTGCTCGTGGATCTGCAGATGATAAAGGGCAAATTTTTATTCACTTCAAAGCGATCGAGGCAATTTTAAAACATGAAAGAGAATTACCAATAAATATTAAAATGCTGATTGAAGGTGAAGAAGAAGTTGGAAGTGTAAATTTAGAAAATTTTGTTAAAGCAAATAAAAAAATGTTGAAAGCAGATTTAGTTTTAATTTCTGATTCAGCGATGTATGCAAAAGGTTTACCATCAATTTGTTATGGGTTGCGTGGATTGGCATATATGGAAATTGAAGTTGTTGGACCAAATCGTGATTTACATTCCGGTTCTTTTGGTGGCGCGGTTCATAATCCAATTCAAGCTTTGTCAGAAATTATTGCATCTCTTCATGATGAAAAAGGAAGAGTTAATATTCCCGGATTTTATAATGATGTGCAAAAAGTAACTTCAAAAGAGAGACAAGCTTTTAAGCGTCTTCCTTTTAGTGATAAAAAATATATGAAAGATTTAGGAGTTGGTGAATTGTATGGAGAAGTTGGTTATTCAACTAATGAAAGAACTTGGGTTCGTCCAACTTTAGAGTGTAATGGAATTTGGGGTGGATATATCGAGCAAGGCGCAAAAACAGTTTTACCATCAAAAGCATCTGCAAAAATTTCGATGAGATTAGTTCCAAATCAATCATCAAAAAAAATGGAAAAGCTTTTTACAAATCACATTAAAAAAATTGCTCCCAAATCTGTAAAAGTTACAGTTAAGGCTTTACATGGCGGTGAAGCAGTTGTAACTCCACTTGAAAGTGCCGGAGTTAAAGCTGCTGCTTCAGCTTTAAACAAAGCTTTTGGTAAAAAACCACTTTTCCAAAGAGAAGGGGGATCGATACCAATTGTTGTACAATTTAAACATTTGCTTGGTTTAGATACGGTTTTATTGGGTTTTGGCTTACCTGACGAAAATGCACACTCACCAGATGAGCATTTGAATTTGGATAATTTCTTTGGTGGGATTAGAACCGCAATTTACTTCTATTACGAGTTGAAAAATTATATTAAAAAAACATAAAATAAGTTTTTTATTTCAATAACATTTATTTAATATTACACAAATATTTTTTATGCAATGTATTTCAAAATTTTTAAATCATACTAAATTCTAAAATTAATTAATTCATTTATATAAGGAGCTACAAATGAGAAAAAGTTTACAATTATTGATGGTGTTGTTAATGCCAGCAATTATTTTTGCTCAAGGTATAACAACTTCCGCAATTTCAGGAAAAATTGTTGACCAAAACGGAAATGCGATGCCAGGAGTTAATGTAGTTGCTGTTCACGATCCATCAGGTTCAAAATATGGTACCGTGAGTCGTGAGGATGGAAATTATAATGTTACAAATATTCGTCCTGGTGGTCCATACACACTCAAAGTAAGTATGGTTGGATATTCTGAACAAAGTCGTGCTGGAATTTATGCCGATCTTGGACAAAATGTAAAATTAAATTTTACTTTATCCGAAGGTGCAGTTGAAGTTGGTGAAGTTGTTGTTACTGGACAAGGAAGTCCAATTTTATCTTCAGACAATATGGGTGCTGCAGCCGTTGTTGGTACAAAACAAATGGACGCATTACCATCACTTACAAGAAATTTTGAAGATTATTATAAATTTTCACCTTACATGTCTGGAAGTAATGCAGTTGGTCGTAACAGAGGATACAATAATATTCAAATTGATGGAGCAAATTATAATGACTTGTTTGGCTTAGGAGGAACAACTCCTGGTAGTCAATCTAGAGCAACTCCAATTAGTTTGGATGCTATCGAACAATTTCAAATTGAAATTTCACCTTATGATGTTAGAAAAGGTGGATTCACTGGTTCAGGTATAAATGCAATCACTCGTTCTGGAACAAACAAACTTGCTGGTTCTGCATTTTTATATACACGCAACGAAGCAAATGTTGGAAAAAAAGTTAGTTTAGTTGATTCATTAAAAACAGCTTATGCAAAATTTTCAGATAATATTATGGGATTTAGAGTTGGTGGACCAATTATAGAAAATAAAATGTACTTTTTTGCTAATGCAGAAATGTCCCGAAATACAACTCCATTAAATAGAGTATTCGGAGCAACATCACTATCAACAAATCAATTTACAATTGCCGAAGATAGTTTGGAACAAGTAAAATCAATTTTACAAAATAAATATGGTTATGACGCTGGTGGATATGCTTCGATGGATAATATTTTAAATAGTGATAAATGGTTTGCAAGATTTGATTGGAATATTTCTGATGAGCATCGCTTAACAGTACGCCACAATTATTTAGGTGCAGATTATGACAACTCTCCTTCAAGAGGTCGTGGTGCCGCAGATATCTTTTTTACAAATGGTAGATACACTGTTAAAAATGCAACAAATTCTACAGCATTTAACTTAAAAAGTGTTTTTGGAAATGATTTAGCTAACGAGTTTATTGTTGGCTACACCGTTCAAGAAGATAGACCAGTTCACTATGGTGCAAAATTCCCCAGTATTTATGTAGAAACAAAAGCAACTGATGGAAAAGCATATGTAATTCTTGCAGGTGCTGAACAATATAGACATCGTAATGAATTAGATCAAAAAGTTTTAGAAATTTCTGACAACTTAACTTATTACATGGGAGATCACACAATTTCTCTCGGTGCAAGAATGGAAAGTTTTGAATTCAGAAATTTATTTATTCATTCAAATTTTGGAGTTTATAGATTTGCAACTATTAAAGATCTTGAGCTTGGAAAAGTGAAATCAAAATCATATGCATATAATTATGCTTTAAAAACAGAAAATAATCCAACTGGAGATAATAATTACGCTATAACTTGGAATGCTATTACATACGGTGGATGGTTACAAGATGAGTGGTTAGTAAATTCTCAATTGAAATTAAATGGAGGTGTACGATTTGATATGTATACATATCCAGATAAACCAGCATACAATAAATTAGTTGACTCTACTTTTGGTTTATTAGGTTATGATATTGCAACAAATAAAGTTCCAGATAATTACATGCAAGTTTCTCCACGTTTTGGTTTTAATTATGATGTAACTGGTGATCGTTCAACACAGATTCGTGGTGGATATGGAATTTTCTCTGGTCGTGTTCCTTATGTTTGGATTTCAAATCAATATGGAAATACTGGTGTTGAATACGCGGCTTTAACTGGAACACCAACTGCATTTGTTGCTGATCCATTAAATCAACCAGGACCAGGTACAGCAGGTTTAACTGCAGGTACAACGTATGAAATTGATATTACATCAAGTGATTTTAAAAATCCTTCTGTAAGCAGAATGAGCTTTGCAATTGATCAACAATTACCTTTTAACTTTGTTGCAACAGTTGAAGGAATTTTTACTAAAGCAATAAACGAAATTGGTTATGCAAATATAAATTTAAATAATGGAAAAGATCAAATCAAAGTAGTTGACACAATTAATGCAGAAAATAGATTTCGCTATGGTTCAAAATTAAATTCTAAATTTAAAAGTGTTATTTATTTATTTAATACTGATAAAGGATATCAAAATAATTTTTCATTCTCATTAAACCGTTCGAATGCAGAAGATAAAATTGATTTTATCGGTGGTTATACTTGGGGTGAATCAAAAGATATAAACAGTGGCGCATCAGCTACAGCATTTTCTCAATTTAGATTTAATCCAGTTTCTGGAGATCCAAATACAGCAATTGAAACTTTCTCCTCATGGGATCGTACACATAGAGTTTTTGGTTCACTTTCATATACATATGATTGGGCTCAAGATATGTCGACTCAAATTAGTATGTTTTACGAAGGACAATCTGGTCGAGGATTTTCATACATAGTTTCTGGTGATGTGAATGGTGATGGAGCTTCTAATAATGATTTAGTTTATATACCGAAAGATGCAAGTGATATTCAACTTGTTGCAACTGCAACAGGTGCAGTATTACCAACAACAAATGCAGCATATACAAATATGATGGCATTTATTGATGCTGATGAATATTTAAAAGGTAGAAAAGGTAAATTTGCAGAACGCAATGGTGCTCGCGAGCCATGGGCAAATCAATTAGATTTAAGAGTAACACAAACTTTGCCAGTCCCGGCAGTTGGTGGTAAACTTGAACTCTATTTAAATGTCATGAATGTTCTCAATTTGCTGAATGATCAAAATGGTTGGATTAAACAAGTCCCAAACCAAAATGTTTATTTGTTCAGAACTGGTGCATTTACTGCAGCAACAAATAAAATGACTTACATTTGGAGTGGTTTGAAAAATGATGATATATATATTCCATCTGATTTGGGATCACGTTGGCAAATGCAATTAGGAATGCGTTATACTTTCTAATAATTAATTCTTTTATTAAAAGCCCTGCAATGAATTTGTAGGGCTTTTTTTTTATCTTGTAACATAAAAATTAAAAATGCGATTATTAATAATTCTCTTTACTTGTTTACAGATTTCTTTTTCTCAAGAAGTAAACTATACTATTTTAATTTCTTTTGATGGCTTTAGATGGGATTATTTAAATCGCGGAATTACACCAAATCTTGATAAATTAAAAGCAAATGGTGTTTCTGCAGAATCACTTGTACCAGTTTTCCCCACGAAAACTTTTCCGAATCATTATACAATGGTAACAGGTTTATATCCTGATAATCATGGAATTATTTTAAATGAATTCCGAGATATTAAAACAAATGAGATTTACAGAATTTGGGATACAAATCAAGTTACTAATCCAAAATGGTACAAAGGAGAAACAATTTGGGAAATTGCAAAAAAACAAAATATAATTTCAGCAAGTTATTTTTGGCCCGGCTCAGAATTAAAAGATATCACGCGTCAACCAAATTATTTTGAAAAGTATGAACACACTCGTCCATACGAAAGAAGAGTTGAAGGAGTTTTAAATTGGCTTCAACTTCCGATTGAAAGACGCCCAAAAATAATTACAATGTATTTTGATGCAACCGATTCAAAAGGGCATCGATATGGACCAAACTCGAAAGAAGTAAATGATGCTATTTCAAAATTAGATTCAATTGTTGGTAGCTTAGTTGAAGGATTAGAAAAATTAAATTTACTTTCAAAAACAAATTTAATTATTACAGCAGATCATGGAATGACAGAAGTTTCAAAAAATAGAATAGAAAAAATTTATAATCTTGTTGATAAAGATGTTATGTTAGAATGGAGTGAAGCATTTTTATTTGTTTGGCCAAAAAGTGATAAAGTTGATGAAGTTTATTCTTTATTAAAATCCAAAGAATCACATTTTACAACTTTTAAGCGTGATGAAATATTTATGAAATACAATTTTGGTAAAAATGAATTTATACCACCAATTGTTTTAGTGGCAGATTTGGGATGGATTTTAGCCGCAAAGGAACCAACTGAAAAAGAGCTTGAAAGATTTTTAATCGGGAATCACGGATTTAAAAATAATGAAAAAGATATGCATGGAATATTTGTTGCAAGTGGCCCATCTTTTAAAAAAAATTTTCAAACTAAAATTTTACGAACAATTGATATATTTTCGGTTTTGTGTAAAATCAGTAATCTAAATCCACCAAAAAATATTGATAGCGATATAAAGAAAATTGAACATATATTAATTGAGAATTAATTATTAGTATGAAGATTTATACAAAAACCGGAGATAAAGGAGAAACCTCACTATTTGGTGGTAAAAGAGTTAGTAAAAATTCTTTACGAATTGATTGCTATGGAACTGTTGATGAATTAAATAGTTTTATTGGGATTATTTGTTCGAATAAACCATCTAAAAAAATTAGTTTATTGTTGAATGTAATTCAGAATGAGTTATTTATTATTGGAGCAGATCTTGCAACA
Organism: Bacteroidota bacterium; assembly: GCA_027622375.1. Lineage (GTDB taxonomy): Bacteria > Bacteroidota > Ignavibacteria > UBA10030 > UBA8401 > SXSI01. The sequence continues at coordinate 10,281 of JAQCAB010000023.1, read as the reverse complement.
CCAAATGATGCAAAAACAAAATCCTTCCAAAAAATATCAAATAAAAATATAAAAAATCTTGAAAATTATATTGATAATCTTGAATTAAAATTACCAAAACTTAAAAATTTTATTTTGCCGGGCGGATCTGTTGTTGGTTCGTCATTACATTATGCGCGAACAGTTTGCAGAAGTGCAGAAAGAAAAGTAGTTGCATTAAGTAAACTTGAATTAATTGATAAACTATTAATTGTTTATTTAAATAGATTATCGGATTTACTTTTTGTAATGGCTCGGTACGAAAATAAAGAAAATAAAAAATCAGAAATAAATTGGGTTAGTAAATAATGCTTGGAATCTTAAAAAAAATATTTGGTGATAAACACGAACGTGATATAAAAAACTTTTATCCTATTGTTGATGATATCAATATTGAATATGAGAAACTTCAAAATTTATCAGATGATGAATTAAAAAATAAAACTTTAGAGTTTAAAAAAAAAATTAGTAATTCGATCTCAGATTTTGAAAAAGAAATTGAGGAATCAAATAAATTACTGCAACAAAATATTGAATCGGAAAAAAGAACAGAATTCCAAGATAAAATTGAATCACTTCATGTTTCTATAAAAGAAACAACTGAAGGAGTTTTAAATCAAATTCTTCCAGAAGCATTTGCAGTAGTAAAAGAAACTTGTCATAGACTTGTTGGAAAAACTTGGGATGTGATAGGGCATCCAATTAATTGGGAAATGGTTCCTTACGATGTGCAATTAATGGGTGGAATTGTTTTGCACAATGGTAAAATTTCTGAAATGGCAACTGGCGAAGGAAAAACTTTGGTTGCAACTTTACCAATTTATTTAAACGCATTAACAGGCAAAGGAGTACATCTTGTAACTGTAAATGATTATCTCGCAAAACGAGATAGCGAATGGATGGCGAAAATATTTGAATTTCATGGATTAACAGTTGGTTGTATTTTGCAACAAATGGATCCGATAACTCGTCGTAAACAATATAGCTGCGATATTACTTATGGAACAAATAATGAATTTGGTTTTGATTATTTGCGCGATAATATGGTTATCAATCCAGAGGAACTTGTTCAGCGAGGACAAAATTTTGCAATTGTTGATGAGGTTGATTCAGTATTAGTTGATGAAGCTCGAACTCCATTAATAATTAGTGGACCGGTTGAAGTTGATGACAATAAATTTGCAGAAATGAATCCGCGAGTTAATCGACTTGTTACTTCTCAAAAAAATTTAGTTGCGGAAATTGTAAATCAAGCTGAAAAATTATTAAACGATAATAAAACTGATGAAGCTGGAATTTTAATTTTACGAGCGCAGCGTGGAATGCCGAAAAATAAAAAATTGATGAAGTTACTTTCTGAAGGGGGAAATAAAAAATTAATGCTCGAGACCGAAGCAATTTATATTGCCGAGCAAAATAAAAGATTACACGAAATTGATGATGAACTTTTTTATTCGATTGATGAAAAAAGTCACATTGTAAATTTATCTGAAAAAGGGAGAACAATGTTAGCTGGGAGCGAGGATAAAGATTTTTTTGTTCTTCCAGATATTGCAACTGAGTTAAGTCAGCTTGAAATTCAAGATATTCCACAAACAGAAATTGCAAATAAAAAACAATCGATTCATTATTTGTACGCAGAGCGAAGCGATCGAATTCATACAGTTCATCAATTATTAAAAGCATATTCACTTTTTGATAAAGATGATGAATATGTTGTAACCGATGATGGTAAAGTTATGATTGTTGATGAATTTACCGGGCGATTAATGCATGGTCGCAGATATTCTGATGGTTTGCATCAAGCGATCGAAGCAAAAGAAGGAGTAAAAGTTGAACGTGATACTCAAACTTTAGCAACAGTAACTTTACAAAATTATTTTAGACTTTATACCAAACTTTCTGGAATGACCGGTACTGCTGAAACTGAAGCCGGAGAATTTTTTGAAATTTATAAACTTGATGTTGTAGTAATACCAACAAATAAGCCAATAAATAGAGTTGATAGTGAAGATCAAGTTTACAAAACTAAAAGAGAAAAATATAATGCGGTAATAACTGAGATTGAACAAGCACGTTCAAAAAATCAACCAATTTTAGTTGGAACAACTTCTGTTGAAGTTTCGGAAACAATTAGCAGAATGTTAAAAAGAAAAAATATTCCACATAATGTTTTAAATGCAAAACAGCATCAACGTGAGGCAGAAATAATTTCATATGCTGGACTTTCATCCGCAGTTACAATTGCAACAAATATGGCTGGTCGAGGAACAGATATTAAACTCGGACCGGGCGTTAAAGATGCAGGTGGTTTGCATATAATTGGAACCGAGCGACACGAAGCAAGAAGAATTGATAGACAATTACGTGGTCGATCTGGTCGTCAAGGTGATCTTGGTTCGTCACAATTTTTTCTTTCGCTTGAAGATGATTTGATGCGATTGTTTGGAAGCGATCGTATTGCTGGCTTAATGGAACGACTCGGTTTAAAAGAGGGAGAAGTTATTCAACATGGATTAATTACAAAATCGATTGAGCGCGCACAAAAAAAAGTTGAAGAAAATAATTTTGGAATTCGTAAACGTTTGCTTGAATATGATAATGTGATGAATCAACAAAGAGAAGTAATTTACTCACGTCGCAGAATGGCTTTAGTTGGCGAAAATTTAAAAGAAGAAATTATAAATATGGTTGATGAAAATATTTCTTCATTAATCGATGAACATTTTGATAAAGGGGATTTCGATTTAATTGAAGAAGAAGTCCGCTCATCACTTTTAATAGAACATAAAATTGATTTAAATAAAGTTGAATCTTTAGGAAAATCTGGATTGCAAAATGAAATATTTGCAATTGCAAAATCTTTTTATGAGCAAAAAGAAATTGATATTTCTTCTGATTCAATGCGCTCTTTAGAAAGAATGGCATATTTGCAAGTTCTCGATTTAAGATGGAAAGAACATTTACGTGAGCTTGACGATTTAAAAGAGGGAATCCATTTGCGCGCTTACGGTCAAAAAGATCCACTGCTTGAATATAAAGCAGAAGCTTTTGGAATGTTTACAGAAATGATAAATATGATAAGTCGCGAAACTGTTCAATTAGTTTATCGTTTATATCCACAAACAAAAGAAGAAGAAAAACTAAGACGATTCCGAAAATCTATTGATGCAAATAGATTAAGATTAACTCACGATGAATCAATTGGTTTGGGATTAACGCAACAAGCAGATGAAAATGTTGAGGAAAAACATCAAAAACCAAAAGTCCAACAAATTATTGCAGATGAAAAAGTTGGCAGAAATGAACTTTGCCCTTGCGGAAGTGGAAAAAAATATAAAAATTGTCATGGTGTATAAATTATTTTTAATATTATTTTTTATTCTTCAAAGTTGTTCACCGCCAATCACAAAAATTTGTAATACAAAAATATCACCGCAACTTGTTGATGAAATTAATACTTCAAATGAAACTATTTTTGAAATTGTAATTTATTTAAATGATTCGACTGATTTAAAAAATGATTTTCCATTTCTGGATGATGTCTCTTCATTAGTTGCAACTGGTCGATTAAATAAAAAGCAGATTTCGTTGTTATGTAATTCCAATAAAATAAAGTACATTGATTTAAGTAAAAGACGTTATCCAACTTTAAATTAAAAAAATAAATTATAATTTACGGAGGTGTTTTGATGAAAACGATTTTCAAAGTTATTTTAACGGTTTTAATTTTTAATCAAGTATTTTCATATCAAAAAGATATTTCAAAATACAATAAATCAAAACTTGATAGCCGTTTAGTTTTATTTTTTGATAAAACAATAAGTACTTCTCAAGAAAGTTCTGAACCAAATCATTCTCGTATAAAATCAATTGATAAAAATGAAATTGGTGAAAAATTGTATGAAGTTATTGTTTATCTAAATTCTGAAGAGGGAATTAATGATGCATTGTTAAATGGAATTAAAATTAATTCCATAAACACAATTGAAAAAACTTTTTATACTGCAAGATATTCTTTATCCGAAATATCTTTAATTAGTCAGTTGCCCACAACAAAATTTATTGAACCTCCAAGACGATACAAATCTAAATTAAATGCAAGTATTGTTGAAATAAAAGCAAATTTGGTTCATTCTGGTCAAGTAAATAACACACAATACAAAGGGGACGGGATTTTAATTGGAGTTCTGGATACCGGAATTGATTGGAAGCATTTGGATTTTCGTTCGGATACTGATACAACTAAATCAAGAATTTTATTTATTTGGGATCAGGGAATTTTAACAGGAACAAAACCAGCAGGTTTTAATTATGGCTCTGAATACACTCAAGCACAAATTAATGATGAATTGGATGGAACACCGACAAACGTTGTCCAACAAAAAGATTCGGATGGTCACGGTACGCATGTTGCAAGCAGTGCTGCTGGAGATGGATCATCTTATGCAACAACAAAATATATTGGTGTTGCACCAAAATCTGATTTAATAATTGTAAATGGAGATAATGGTTCTGGTTTTACATCAAATAAAATTATTGACGCAATAACTTACATCCGTACAAAAGCTGAAGCCGCAGGGAAACCTTTTGTAATTAATTTAAGTTTGGGTGGACATGATGGTTCGCATGATGGAACTCATGCTGAAGAATTAAAAATAGATTCTGAATTGGGAAAAGCTGGCCGAGCTATTGTTATAGCTGCCGGTAACGAAGGTGAAGATTTAATTCATCATGATAGTTTAATTGCAAGTGGTTCAGTTGAAACCGAGTTTACAGTTTATCAATACACACCAGAAACGGGAACAAATAACGACTACGTACTTTTTTCAATTTGGTATCCAAAACAATTTTTATTGAATATCACTGTAACAACTCCAAAAGGAACTGTTGTAACTGCTAATCATGGATTGCAAACAACAAATCAAACTTCTACAAATGAAGGCTATGTAAAAATTTCAAATGCTAACGGCGGACCAAATCCTACAAATGATACAAAAGAATGTTGGATAGAAATAATTGATTCTGATGCAGGTAAACCTCCGGGAGTTGGCGTTTGGAAATTAACTTTCACTTTGGCAAGTGGTTCACCGACTGGTGCAACTTACGATGCGTGGATTTCAGATTTCGGGAATGATGAAGATATGTGGGTTGAGTTTACAAAAGGTTCGCAAAGGCGTAAACTTGTTGCGATGCCCGGAACATCAAACAAAGCAATTACAGTTGGAGCTTATGTAACAAAATGGAGTTGGTCATCAAGCAACGGAAATAATTATAATTATAATGGTACAACACGACTAAATAATTATTCACTTTTCTCAAGTCCCGGTCCCACAAGAACTGCCGGACAAAAACCTGATATTTCTGCTCCTGGCCAAGGGATTGCTGCTTCAAGAGCAAGCGATGCATCATTTGAAGCTCCATATATTGTAACTGGTGGCAAACATGTAATTGAACAAGGAACAAGTATGGCAGCTCCACAAGTTGCCGGTGCGGTTGCTTTAATGCTTCAAGCAAAACCTGCTTTAACAAGTGATCAAATTAAAGCTTTATTAAAAACCACTGCAAGAACAGATTCATATACAGGTTCAGTTTGGAATTCTCAGTGGGGCGCAGGTAAAATTGATGTTTTAGCTGCTATGAATAAAACTGTTGGTATAAAAAAATTGTCAGATTATTTACCAAATAAAATTGAATTATCTCAAAATTTCCCAAATCCATTTAACCCAACTACAAAAATTAATTTTTTAATTAATTCAAATTCAAATACAAAATTAATTATTTATGATATTCTTGGTAGAGAAGTTGATATTCTTGTAAACGAAAAATTAAATTCGGGTAGTTACTCTGTAGATTGGAATGCTTCCAAATTTTCTAGTGGAGTTTATTATTACAAACTTCAATCGAATAATAAGTCAGAAATTAGAAAAATGGTGTTGATGAAGTAGGTTTCTCTCGACTCCGCTCGAGAAACCAAATAGTCAAAATACAATTTCTGGAATAGTCTATAATGATAAAAACTTAAATGGAAAAACTTAAACTTTTTACTTACAAAGCAAAAGTCCTTTCAGTTTATGATGGTGATACGATTACAGTTGATATTGATTTGGGGCTTTCGGTCTTTGCATCTGGAGAAAAAATAAGATTGCATAGAATTAATGCGCCTGAAGTTAGGGGAAAATCAAAAAAATCAGGTTTAAAATCGAGAAATTATTTAAGAAAACTTTTACTGGAAAAAGAAATTTATTTAGAAACTATAAAAGATAGAAAAGAAAAATTTGGTAGATATTTGGGAGAAATATTTATAAAGGAGAAAGAAAAATTTGTAAATGTAAATGACTTACTTGTTAAAAAAGGATTTGCGAATTACAAAAAATATTAACTTGTTTTAGCTATAAAATCATTTATTACAGAATTAAATTTAGAGGAGCTTTCAAGATTTGAAAAATGTCCGACTTTATCAAATAAAACCAATTCTGAGTTTGGAATTACTTTGTGCATTTCTACCATAATTTCAGAAGGAATTAAATTATCTTCTTTGCCGCCAATTAACAATGTTGGAACTTTTATTTTTGCTAAAATATTTGTTGTATCTGGTCTGTTTGCAAGGCAAATTAATGAGTCGCAAACTATTTCTTGACTATTTTTTTGAATTACTTCGCATAAAACATTATAAACCCGATCTAAATTATTTTTGTGTACTGAACTTTTAATAAAATTCTCCACAAAAGAATTAAAATTACCTTTTTTTATAAATTCAATTAGCTCATGTCTTTTTAAAATTCCTTCTGGTGTATCTTTTTGAGATCGAGTGTTGCAGAGAATTAATCTTTTTACATATTCTGGATAAAATTGATAAAAACGTTGCGCAACATAACCTCCCATTGAAAGACCAATTAAATTAACTTTTTCAATTTCTAATTTCTCGATTAAAGCTAAAATATCACCAACAAATAAATCAATACTAAGTGGCTGATCGGAACGAGAACTTTTTCCGAAGCCACGTAAATCTACAGCAATTGTGCGATATTGATTTGAAAAATAATCGATTTGAGGCAACCACATTTCATGCGAAGTCGGGAAGGCGTGAATAAAAAATAAAACTTCGCTTGAAGTATCACCGGCATCAACATAAGAAAGTTGAATGCCATTGATGTGGTCAAAAGAATTCAGATAAATTATCCTCTTCGGCTAATTGGAGTATACTTACGTTTTTGGCTTCCTAAATATATTTGGCGTGGACGAGCGATTTTTTGTTCAGGATCTAAAATCATTTCTTGCCAGTGCGAAATCCAACCTGCTGTTCTTGGAATTGCAAAAAGTACGGGGAAGAAATCTGTTGGAAAGCCCATTGCTTTATAAATTAGTCCAGAATAAAAATCTACATTGGGATATAATTTACGTTTAATAAAATATTCATCTTGCAATGCTATACGCTCTAATTCAAGTGCAATTTCTAATTTTGGATTTCGTCCGGTAATATCAAAAACTTGATCAGCTAATTTTTTTATAATTCTCGCACGGGGATCGTAATTTTTATAAACACGATGACCAAATCCCATCAATTTTCCTTTTCCATCTTTTACAGTTTTAATAAATTGAGGAATATTATTTATTGAACCGATTTGATCGAGCATTGTTAAAACAGCTTCGTTGGCTCCACCATGAAGTGGTCCATATAAAGCTGCTGCAGCTGCAGCAGCTGCTGAAAATGGATCTGCATGCGAGCTGCCAACAACACGCATTGCAGTTGTGCTGCAATTTTGTTCGTGATCGATATGAAGTATAAATAAAATGTCTAAAGCTTTTTCAAGAACAGGATGTGGTTTGTATCTTAGTTCTGCAATTTTGAACATCATATTCAAATAATTTCCGACAAAAGACAAATCGTTATCGGGATAAACATATGGCATTCCTTTTGTATGGCGATATGCGAACGCAGCAACAGTCGGAACTTTTCCGATTAATCTTAAAATTTGTTTTCTTCGTAATTCCTCATCAAAAATTAATTTTGCTTCAGGATAAAAAGTTGACAATGCTGCAAGTGTGCTAACAAACATGCCCATTGGATGAGCATCGTATCTAAAACCTTCCATTAATTTTTTTACATTCTCATGAATAAAAGTATGAAGTGTGATGTCATTAATCCATTTATCCAATTCATTTTTTGTTGGAAGTTGACGATGTAAAATTAGATATGCAGTTTCTAAAAATGTAGATTGTTCAGCTAATTCTTCAATTGGATAACCACAATGCTCAAGTATTCCATTATCACCATCAATATAGGTGATTGTACTTTTACAAATTGAGGTATTAACAAATGCAGGATCGTAAGTTAAAAGACCCAAATCGGTTGGATTGATTTTAATTTCGCGAAGATATTTTGTATTTATAGTTTCATTTTCGATTGGGACTTCATAAATCTTTCCAGTTCGATTATCTGTAATTGATAAAGAATTTTTACTCATTTTTTAAATTATTTAAGGATTAAGTTATTAAGTTTTTTTCCTGATTCAGTTTGAACTTCTTTATGCAAACTATTTCCATGTGCATCCATTGTAACAACAGCTGGGAAATCTTTAATTACAATATGCCACATAGCTTCTGGAAATCCAAATTCGAGAAAATCGACGGCTTCAACTTTTTCGATGCATTTTGCATAAAACTGCGCGGCGCCACCGATTGCATTTAAGTAAACCGCTTTATTTTCTTTTAGAGCTTTTAAAGTTGATTCTCCCATTCCACCTTTGCCTATTACTGCACGCAATTTAAATTTTTTAATTAAAGTTGATTGATATGGTTCTTCGCGCATGCTTGTTGTAGGGCCTGCTGCTGTAATTATATAATTCCCATTTTCTTTTAAAACAACGGGGCCACAATGATAAATTACTTGTCCACTTAAATCAACAGGAGAAGGATTATTTATTAAATGTGCATGAATTGCATCGCGTGCTGTAAAAACTTTTCCACTTAATAAAACTAGATCACCAACTTTTAATTTTAAAATATCATTTTCACTAATTGGAGTAGTTAAATAAATTTCATTACCTGTCAATTTGAAGTTGTAATCAGAAGACATTTTTTGAATTGGTTCATCATCTTTGTAAAGCCACTTTGATATTTTCCCAGTTGTAGGATTTATTAAAACACCTTGTCGTCTAAAAGCCCAACAATCATAAGCAACTGAAACAAAAAAACTTGCAGGAATTCTATTTTGAATTCCAATTTTACAACCAATTAAAGTTGTTCTTCCTTTAAAACCCATTGTTCCAATATCAAGAGTGTTTGCTTTCTCCATAATTTCATTTTCTAAGTCAGCTAATTCTTTAATTGGATTTGTATCATCTAATTTTCTGAAGAGTTGTTTTTTTGCAAATTCGTATCCCGAAGTTCTATCGCCACCAGCTGAAACACCAATTGCTCCAACTGCACAACCTTCCCCTTGAGCTTGCCAAACTGAGTGGAGAATACATTTTTTTATTCCATCTAAATTTCTACCAGCTTTTCCTAAATGCTCAAGTTCGCAGGGGAGAGAGTATTGTATATTTTTATTTTCACAACCGCCCCCTTTTAAAATTAATTTTATTTCAATTTCATTTTTTTCCCACTGTTCCCAATGGAAGATTGGAGTGCCATCGCCAAGATTATCGCCACTATTTTTTCCTGTGAGAGTGTCAACAGAATTTGGACGCAATTTTCCTAACTTGGTTGCTTCTTGAACCGATTCAATACAAATTTTTTTAATTTCTAATTGATTTACATTTACAGGTGTGTGAATGTAAAAGGAGATCATCCCGGTATCCTGGCAAAGTGGACCAACATATTCGCAAGCCATATCAATATTTGTTGCAATAGTTTGCAAAGCCATTGCAGAGCGTGTATTTTTTTCTTCATGCTCCATTGCCTTTTTCATTGCTTTCCGAACATCTGGAGGCAAATTTGTTGAAGCATCAATTATTAACGACAAAATACTTTCTTTTAAAAATTGCATAGAATAAAATAATATAAAATGTTTGAAGAAACTATTTTAAGAATTTTTTATAAAAAATATTGAAAACACTTGTACTTAATTTTCTATTTTTTTAGGTTATGCAAATGAAGATGAAACAAACAATAGCTGCTACAATTATTTTTTCGTTTTACAGTTTCACCGTTTTTTAGTATTGAAAGAGCACTCTAAGCTTCAAAATTCTTTTTCATTTCAAGGTTTTCCAAAATTCTTTTTTACATTCCTAAGAATTTTAAAGTTAATTCATTTTATTT
>JAQCAB010000022.1 GCA_027622375.1 Bacteroidota bacterium | reverse complement strand
TTTATTGAAGTTGATCATCAGAAATTTTTAAAATTATTTATCATCTATTACTTCGAAATCAGCATTTTTCAACTTTTTTATCATCTTTCTTTTCTGATTTTTCAGTTTTCGGTTCTTCTGGTTGCTGAGGATTTGTTTTTGCTGATTCATACATTTGAGTCGAAGCTTCATTCCAAATTTTATTTAATTCATCCATTTTGGTTTTTATGTCAGAAGAATTATTTGATTTGATTGCTTCTTCAAGTTCTTTTACTGAAGTATCAAGTTTGGTTTTCATTTCAGGATTTATTTTATCACCAAGATCAGTTAATTGTTTTTTTGTTGTGAAAACTAAATTATCTGCTTGGTTGTGTAAATCAATATCTTCTTTACGTTTTGCATCTTCAGCAGCATGAGACTGTGCATCTTGTTTCATCTTTTCAACTTCTTCTTTACTTAATCCACTTGAAGATGTAATTCTAATTGACTGCTCTTTATTAGTTGCTTTATCTTTTGCCATAACATGCAACATTCCATTTGCATCAATATCAAATGTAACTTCAATTTGAGGAACACCTCGTGGTGCTGTTGGAATTCCATCTAAATGAAATCTTCCTAAAGTTCTATTATCATTTGCCATTGGTCTTTCGCCTTGCATAACATGAATTTCTACAGAAGTTTGACCATCGGCAGCAGTAGAAAAGGTTTCGCTTTTCTTTGATGGTATTGTTGTGTTTGATTCAATCAATTTTGTCATCACACCACCTAAAGTTTCAATCCCAAGTGAAAGTGGAGTTACATCTAAAAGTAAAACATCTTTTACTTCGCCAGTTAAAACTGCACCTTGAATTGCAGCACCAATTGCAACAACTTCATCAGGATTTACACCTTTGCTACCTTCTTTTCCAAAAATTTCTTTTACAAGTTGTTGGATTCTTGGCATACGTGACATTCCACCAACTAAAACAACTTCATCAATATCTGAAGCAGTGTAACCTGCATCTTCCAAAGCTTTTTTTGTAGGTCCAATACAACGATCAATTAAATCACTAACAATTTGTTCAAACTTTGAACGTGTAATATTCATATTCAAATGTTTTGGACCATCAGCAGTTGCAGTTATAAAAGGTAAATTTATTTCTGTCTGACTTAATTGTGAAAGTTCAATTTTTGCTTTTTCAGCAGCTTCTCGCATCCTTTGCAAAGCCATCGGATCTTTTCTTAAATCAATGCTATCTGATTTTTTAAATTCATCAGCAATGTAATCAACAAGTCGTTGATCAAAATTATCACCACCTAAATGTGTATCTCCATTTGTAGATTTAACTTCAAATATTCCTTCGCCCAAATCTAATATTGAAATATCAAAAGTTCCGCCACCTAAATCAAATACTGCAATTGTTGAATCTTTATCTTTTTTATCTAATCCGTAAGCAAGTGCTGCAGCAGTTGGTTCATTAATTATTCTTCGAACATTTAATCCCGCGATTTCACCAGCTTCTTTTGTTGCTTGACGTTGAGCATCATTAAAATATGCAGGAACTGTAATTACAGCATCGGTAACTTTTTGGCCAAGATAATCTTCGGCAGTTTGTTTCATTTTTTGTAAAACCATTGCTGAAATTTCTGGTGGCGAGTAAACACGATCATCAATTTTAATTCTTGACGAATTATTTTCTCCCGCAACAACTTTGTATGGAACTAATTTCATTTCTTCATTTACTTCATTCATAAATCGTCCCATAAATCTTTTAATCGAGTAAATTGTATTTGTTGGATTTGTAACCGATTGACGTTTTGCAGTTTGACCTACAAGTCGTTCTCCGTTTTTTGAAAATGCAACAATCGATGGTGTAGTTCGCGCTCCTTCAGTATTTGCGATTACAACTGGATCGTTGCCTTCCATTACTGAAACAACCGAATTTGTTGTACCTAAATCGATACCAATTATTTTTCCAGCCATTTTAAACTCCTATCTTTCTTAAATTTTTTTTATATATTTATTGTTCTTAATTCAACTTTAATCAAGTTGTTAATATTACATTAAATTAAAGTTGGTGTATTAATAAAGTCTTTATAATATATATAGCATTACTCGTGCCAAAAAAGTTATTAATTATTTCTAAAATTTAAGGATTAAAAAATGAAAATAAAAGAGATGCTGACAATTTTTACAAACTATATGAATATTTGTCATAATAAAATAAAAACTATGACAATATTGACTTTTCTTTTAACAAATTTAACATTTTCACAAACAATCGATAAAACTAAAATAAGCACCTCAAATCTTGAAAGTCATTTAAGGTTTTTAGCTGACGATTTATTAGAAGGGCGTGAGGCAGGATTACGTGGAGAAAAGCTAGCTGCAAAATATATTTCATCTCATTTTGAACAAAACAATTTAAAACCACTCCAACAATCAAATTCATATTTTCAAAGTTTTCCGCTAATTAAAATTTCTGTCGATAATTCAAGCAATTTTATTTTAAGTGATAGCGCTAAAGATATTTTTAGATATAATAATTTTGGAAAAGATTTCTTCTTTTCTTCAAATTCATATGATACAACAATTACAGAGGGAGTTATTTTTGCAGGATATGGACTCTCAATTCCTGAATTGTGGAATGATATTGACACAACATTTTCATACAAAAATAAAATCTTAGTCTTTTTAACTGGATTACCTAAGTCTTTTGATTCACTTCAAAATAAAAAATATGGTTTTCAATCGAGTGCTAATTATAAAAGAGGAGTTGCCCGAAGATTAAATGCTTCTGGAGTTATTTTAATTTCTGAAAATGGAAAAGAATTAAAAGAAGCATTTGCAGATCAATATGCATCGATGTTAAAAGGAATTATCCGTTCACCTGAATTACCAATGCCAAAAGATATTCCACTTGTATTTGTAACAAATGAAGTTGGCCAAAATATTTTAGGAGGGAACAGAATATATAATGAAATTATTACTTCATTGAATTCTAAAAAAGGAATCACAAAAAGTATTTATTCAAAATTAACTTTAAATATCAAAACTAATACAACAATTTTGACTGGTGAAAATGTAATTGGCTTCATCGAAGGATCAGATAAAGAATTAAAAAATGAATATATAATTATAACTTCGCACTACGACCATGTTGGAGTAAATTTACTAAATGGGAATGTTTACAATGGCGCTGATGATGATGGAAGCGGTACAGTTACATTATTAGAATTAGCACGAATAATTTCAAATTCTGAAACAAAACCAAAGCGTAGCTTAATTTTTATGACTGTGAGTGGCGAAGAAAAAGGATTACTTGGTTCACGTTATTTTGTAAATAACCCTCTTGTTCCAATAAATTCTATAAAAGCTAATATTAATATTGATATGATTGGGAGAACCGACGCCAAACATGACTCTTTAAAACAAGAAAATTATATTTATGTAATTGGTTCTGATAAAATATCAAAAGATGTTGATTCGCTTTTAATCTTTTCAAATAAAAAATATAAATTGAATCTTGATTACACTTTTAATCGCGAAGAAGATCCAAATAGGTTTTATTATAGAAGCGATCATTATAATTTTGCCTTAAAAAATATTCCAGTAATCTTCTTTTTTAGTGGGGTTCATGTTGATTATCATCAGCCGAGTGATGATGTAGATAAAATTAGATTTGACTTGATGACTGAAAGAGCGAAATTAATTTATTCTACATTAATAAATATTGCTAATTATCCAAAAGAGTTTAAAAAAATAGATTTGAATAAATAATTTGGATACTGCAAGAATAAATAAATTACTTCTTACAAAAGAAATCGGTAGAAATATTATTTTTTTAGAAGAAACCAACTCGACAAATGTTTTTGCAAAAGAATTGCCTCTTGATAAAACAATAAATGGATTGTTGATAATTGCTGAACATCAAACAAGTGGAATTGGAAGACGTGGTAGAATTTGGACTGATGAAGCTGGAGCAAATATTTTATTTTCTATTGTAATGACAAATTTTACAAATCCAAATTTAATTCCATTTGCTAGTGGCATTGCAGTTGCAAAATCAATTTCTGAAATATCAGTATTAAAAACAGAATGCAAATGGCCAAATGATGTGTTACTTAACAATAAAAAAATATCTGGCACATTAATTGAAAAAGATAAATCTAAATTAATAATTGGAGTTGGTATAAATATCAATCAAACAAATTTTGGTGATTTAAATAAATTGGCAACATCACTATTTATAGAAACAAATAAAATTTGGGATCGCGAATTAATAATCGCTACAATTTTAAATTACATAGAACCACTTATTTTTATTGCTCAAAATAACCCAAACCAGATTATTGATTTGTGGAAAAAGTATACTAACTTCTTTGGAAAAATAGTTGAAATTAATACAGAAACTGGAAATTTTACTGCCGAAGCAATTGATGTGAATGAACTCGGTCTTTTAATAATTAAAAAAGGAAATACAATTGAAACGCTCTCAAGTGCCGATGTTTCAATTAAAATAAATTAAATGTTACTCGCTATCGATATAGGCAACACTCACACAGTTTTTGGTGTCTACAATAAATCAAAACTTTTAGGCAATAGCCGAGTTACAAGTTTTATTACAAGAACCGAAGATGAAATGGGAATTCTTGTAAAAAATTTTTGTAATGATTTAAAAATCCCATTATCAAAAATTAAAAAAGTAGGTATTTCGTCAGTTGTACCAAACTTGACTGATGTTATTTATAAAATGTCTTTAAAATATTTTAAAATAAATCCTGTTATAGTTGATTCAACAAATTCAATTGGAATTAATATTTTATATGATGATCCAAGAACAGTTGGTGCGGATAGAATTTGCAACGCAGTTGCAGCTTATTCAAAATATAAAACAGCTTTAATAATTGTAGATTTTGGAACAGCAACAACTTTTGATGTTGTAAATAAAAATGGAGAATATTTAGGTGGTGTAATTACTGTAGGGATTGAAACATCAGGTAATGAACTTCATCGTCGAGCAGCATTATTGCCAAAAGTAAATTTAAAATTTCCAAAAAGTGTTATTGGTAAAAATACAAGTCATGCATTGCAATCAGGAATTTTATTTAGCGCGCTTGATGCAATGGAATCAATGATTAAAAGAATTAAAGATGAGCTCGGGGAAAAAGTTTTTGTAATTGCAACTGGTGGGTTTTCTGAATTAATGTCAAAACATTCATCATTAATTAAAAAACATGAGCCCAATTTGGTCCTTGAAGGAATCAGAATTATTACTGAAAAAGTTTGGAAAAATTAATTGCCGCTGAAAATTTCAACTGAAGCGTGAGCAAATTCAACAAGTGGTGCAAAATAAAGTCCTAATCCAATTGTAGGTATTGCAAAAACAAGTATTAATAATTTTTCTGCAAGTGATAATTTGATTTCTGGCGTTTCAATATCAGATTCTCGTAAAAACATATTTCTGAAAATCCGAACATAATAATAAAGCGAAACAACACTATTTAGAACTCCAATTACTGCAAGTAAAATTAATTTTTTATTTACGAGCGCAGCAAAAATATAAAGTTTTCCTACAAAGCCAGCTGTTGGCGGCAATCCTGTTAAAGAAATTAAAAATAAAGCAAACATAACACCAATAAATGGTGACTTCATTCCCAAACCTTTGTACGAATCAATATCGCTGCTATTTAATTTATTTGATACGAGCATAACAATTAAAAATGCTCCAACATTCATAAATAAATATGTAACGAAATAAATTAGAGTTGCAGAGTAACCTTCATTATTCATAGTCAAAACACCGAGCAATAAATATCCTGCGTGTGCGATACTTGAATATGCGAGAAGTCGTTTTAAATTTGATTGCCAAATTGCAACTAAATTTCCCAAGGTCATTGTTAAAACTGAAAGAATTGTTAAAATTTCTACAATTGGTACTGAATCAATAATTTGCCAATCATTTACAGTTGGTGCTGCG
The DNA here is from genome assembly GCA_027622375.1 of Bacteroidota bacterium. Classification (GTDB taxonomy): domain Bacteria; phylum Bacteroidota; class Ignavibacteria; order UBA10030; family UBA8401; genus SXSI01. The sequence goes on along the minus strand of JAQCAB010000022.1, from coordinate 16,062 downwards.
TATGGATCAATAAACATTATTTTTGCAGTTCGCATTAACATACTAAAACCTGCTGCTTTTGATGCAACTGATAAAATTGTTGTTACGCTTATTGGTGATCCTTCGTAAACATCTGGAGTCCAAAAATGAAATGGGACTGCAGAAATTTTATATCCAAATCCAACAAACATTAAAACTGTAGAAATTAATAATGCAAGTGATGATACTCCATCTGCAATTGCCATATTAATTGCAAGCAAATCAAATGAGCCAGTCAATCCATAAATAATTGAAATTCCATAAAGCATCATTCCACTTGAAAATGCGCCGTACAAAACATACTTCAATGATGCCTCAGAAGATGATTTTTCTTCTTTCATAAAACCTGCAAGCATATAAGAAGTTAAACTTGTTAATTCAATTGCGAGATACATCATTATTAAATTTGTTGAGCTTGTCATTAAAAACATTCCAATAGTTAGCGCAACTAAAAAATAATAAAACTCCCCTTCTCGAGATTTTAAATCTGAAATTTCTTTTGATAAAACTGAAAATAAAACAATTCCAATTGTTGCAACCAGTAAAAATATTTTAAAGAAATATGCAAATGGATCAATTGCATACATATTGAAAAAGATTAGCTGATTAATTGAGTTTAAAAAAGTTAAATAATAAAAACTTAAAACTAATCCTAAAATTACAAAAGCAACAACAACTTTTTTATTTTTAAAAATTAAATCGACAATAATTGAAACTAATAAAGTTCCAACTAAAATTAATTCTGGTTTTATAAATTGTAAGCTGTTATAAACTTGTTCCAGCATTATTGTCCTAAAATTGTTAAATTATTTTCTCCTTTAATAAAGTCAACAAGTTCGTTTGCTGATGCATTCATTAAATCTAAAATAGGAGTTGGATAAACGCCAAGTAAAATTACAATTATTGCAAGTGGAACTAACATTATAAGTTCTCGGTTATTTATATCTGTTAATGATTTCCATTTTTCAGGCAATTCTCCTAAAAACACTCTTTGTAAAGTCCAGAGCATGTACCCAGCAGTTAATACAATTCCGAGTGTTGATGCAATTGTAATCCATCTAAAAGTTTGAAATGCTCCAAGGAAAGAAAATACTTCTGAAACAAATCCACTTAATCCTGGAAGACCAAGTGCTGCAAAAAATGCAATTACCATAATTGCAGAATATTTTGGCATTTGATTCATCAATCCACCAAAATCATTTAATCCTCTTGTATGAGTACGATCATAAATAACTCCAACAATCAAGAAGAGCATTGCTGTAATTGTTCCGTGATTAAACATTTGAAACATTGCGCCAATCATTCCTTGAGTATTTAAAGCTGCCATTCCAAGTAACACAATTCCCATGTGACTTACTGATGAATAGGCGATTAATTTTTTGAAATCAGTTTGAGCCATTGCGCAAAGTGCGCCATAAACTATATTTATAAATCCGAGAAAAGCAAGTGGATACAAATAATAAATTGCTGCATCCGGGAAGATTGGCATGGCAACTCTCATTAAACCATAAGTTCCCATTTTCAAAAGAACACCTGCAAGAATTACACTAATTGCAGTTGGTGCTTCAACGTGTGCATCAGGCAGCCAAGTATGAAATGGAAAAATTGGAACTTTAATTGCAAATCCAATAAATAATCCAACATAAGCTATGTAACGCCATGAAGTATTTAATCCGAAAAGTAATGAATTGGCTTCGTAGTTTGCTGGATTCATCATTGCAATCATATCAAACGTGTGGACTAATTCTCCTGTTGATGCATCGGGGATTGAAACACTAAAATACAGTGCGATTAAAACTAACAACATTAAAACTGAACCGAACAAAGTATAAATAAAAAATTTAATTGCTGCGTATTCTCTTCTTGGCCCACCCCAAATTCCAATTAAGAAGTACATCGGCAATAACATGATTTCCCAAAAAACATAAAATAAAAAGAAGTCGAGCGAAACAAATACACCCATCATTCCTGTATCAAGTAAAAGTAAAAGTGCAAAATATCCTTTTATTGATTTTTCAATCGACCATGATGATAAAACCGCAACGAAAGAAATTAATGCAGTCAATAAAACCATCGGAACACTTATGCCATCAATCCCAAGAAAATATTCAATGTGAATTCTTCCAAACCACTCTACACTTTTAATATCAATCCAACTGTATCTTTCAACAAATTGCATTGTTGCTGCATTATTTACACCTGCTAAACTTCTATCAAAATTTGTATAAATAATTACAGAAAAAATAAGTTGAACAATTGTTGCCCCAAGAGAAATCCAACGAATTGTAGTTTTTTGTTCTTTGGGGACAAGTAAAACTGCGATCATTCCCACTACAGGAATGAATGTCATCCAAGTTAAAATTCCGATGTTAAGAAAATTATTATTCATAATTAAACCATTTCTTAATTAATTAAAAAAGAAAAATATCATTAATGCGCCAACAATTGCAAAAGCCAAATATGTTTGCACTTTTCCTGTCTGAATAGTTCGGATAATTAACCCAAAAAATCCAAACGTGTAAGCTGTTAAATTTACAATTCCATCAACAACAACATTATCAAATTTACCACTTCCAAAAGCGGTGCTTTTTGTAACGCTTGCAGTTCCATTTACAAGCCCATCAATAATTTTAAAATCGAACCATGCTAAAACTTTTGCAGTTGTCATTGTAAACCAAACTACAGTTTTATCATAAAGCTCGTCAAAGTACCACTTCATATTCAAAAATTTAAAAGTTTTCGGGAACATATTTAAAATTTTATCTGCACTAATTTTTTTCCAGTAATAAGTTGCAAACGAAATTAAAATTCCTAAACCGGCAATTAATAATGAAAGTGTAATTGCTTTTCCATGATTATGATGAACTGCTTCTTCAAAACTTTCAATTGATGAAGCGGAAACATTTTCAGGCACCGCTGTTTCGGGACGAACTACTGCACTGTAAAACCATCCTTCACTTGCATTAGTTGGATTTGGACTATAAAAAAAGAAAAGTGAAAGTGCTGCAAAAATTATTAAAGGTGTAGTCATCTGCCATGGCGATTCATGAATCCCATCTATTCTATGACTATCTGCATGCGAACCCATAAATGTTAAAATTAAAACTCGAAACATGTAAAATGCTGTCATCCCCGCAACTGTAAATGCAATTATTGGAATGATTGTATGACCAGTTAAATCCGAAAATGCGAGTGTGCCGGCAAGAATATCATCTTTACTTAAAAATCCTGATGTTAAAGGAACTCCAGAAATTGCAAGTGTAAAAATTAAAAATGTCCAAAAAGTTATCGGCATTTTATTTTTTAATCCTCCCATGTTTCGAATATCCTGAGGATCTGTATGATGATCATTATGATGATGTAAAACATGATGCATTGCAAAAATAACAGAACCTGATCCTAAAAATAATCCAGCTTTAAATGCAGCATGAGTTACTAAATGAAAAAATCCGGATGTAAATCCACCAACACCAAGGGACATTACCATATATCCAAGTTGACTGACAGTTGAATAAGCTAAAACTTTTTTAATATCATATTGTGCAATTGCAATTGTTGCAGAAACAAATGCAGTAATTGCGCCTATATATGCAATTACAATTAGTGCATCGGCTGTAAAAATTGGGAAGACGCGAGCAATTAAATAAACTCCGGCTGCAACCATTGTTGCTGCATGTATCAAAGCGCTAACTGGTGTCGGGCCTTCCATTGCATCTGGCAACCAAACATGTAACGGAAATTGAGCTGATTTGCCAACTGCTCCACAAAAAATTAAAAGTCCTGCTGCAGTTAACCAAACTGTACTTTCAAATGGAATAACACCGAGAGACATTAAACTAAAAATTTTTTCAAAATCTAATGTTCCGAATGTTGACCATAAAATCATAATTCCAGTAAACATTCCAACATCACCAACACGATTTACAATAAAAGCTTTTTTAGATGCGTTTGCTGCTGAAGTTTTTTCGTACCAATGTCCAATCAATAGATATGAACTCAATCCAACTAATTCCCAAAAAACATAAATCATAAAAAAGTTGTCTGCTAAAACAATTCCGAGCATTGAGAAAGAAAAAATTCCTAAAAATGCAAAATATCTTGAATAGCGAATATCCCCTTTCATGTAGCTTATTGAAAATAAATGAACTAAAAAACTTACCAAAGTTACAACAACCAACATGATTGCAGTCATGTTGTCAATCATTATTCCAAGATTAATTTTTGAATCGTAATATCCAAAATCAACCCATGTAAAAGTGTATTCAAAAGTTTGATTATGGAAATAATTTATTTTTGAAAAGAAAATAATTAATGAAAGTAATAATGTTGAGCCAATTAATCCTGATCCAACAATTGCACTTTTATCTGAAAGTTTTTTTCCAAAGAAAATTAAAACCAAAAAACTAATTAAAGGTATAAATAAAATTGCGGTGGCAAATTGAAGAAATAAAGTTTCGGTCATTAAATTAATCTTTCATCGTTGAAACTTCATCCACATTAACTGTGTTGAATTGTTTGTAAATATTTAAAACAATTGCTAGCGCCACTGCGGCTTCGCATGCTGCAAGAAAGATTACAAAAATTGCGGCTAAGTGACCATTGACATCCATTCCTGCGTATCTGGAAAAGGCTACAAAATTTATATTTGCAGAATTTAAAATTAGTTCGATTCCCATTAAAACCATAATTGCATTGCGTCTTGTTAATACAGCATAAATCCCAAGCGAAAATAAAATTGCGCTTACGAAAATAAAATGATTTAAAGAAACTGTGAATGTCATCTTACTCGACCTCCGGGGCTTTTTCTCTTCGCGCAATAATTACTGCACCAATCATTGCAACTAAAAGTACAACTGATGCAACTTCAAAAGGTAAAATCCAAGTTGTTATAAATGCATATCCGATTGCAACTGCAGTTGTGTTGTTTAATAATTCTGGAGTTGTCGGAACCAAATACCAATTTGAAACGTAAAATATTCCACAAAGTAAACCAGCAATTAAAGCTGCAATTAAACTTGCAGGTAATGTTTGCATTGTACCAGATTTTATTTCAACATTAACAATGTTGTTTGTAAGCATAACTCCAAAAAGTAGAAGAACTAAAATTCCGCCAACATAAACTAAAAGTTGAGTGATTGCTAAAAAATCAGCGCTTAATAAAACATAAAATCCAGCAACACCAAAAAAAGTAAAAAGTAATGCAAAAGCTGAGTGAACAATATTTCGTGAAAAAACTACAACAAAACTTGAACCCAAAATTACAATTGCAAAAAAGTAAAATATGTAATCGTATAAGTTTAGCATAATTTTATATCGCAGTGTTTGCTGGCGGTGGAATTGGTTGAGTTACTGGTGGTTTTGGCGCAAGAGCAGCTGCAGCTTTTTTAGCTGCTAATTCTTCATCCATTTTTTTTGCTTTTAACTGCGCAGTTTCAATTTCTGACGGTGACATTCTTGCATAATTATAAATTAAATTTTGTCTATCAAATTCTGAAAATTCATAAACTGGTGTCATGTAAATACATTCTGTCGGACAAGGATAAACACAAAGTCCGCAATAACAACATTTTGCAATATCAATATTGAAAACCGGAACATGCAATTTCTTTTTCGATCCTGATGAAGTAATTCCCAAATCATCTTCAGGAGTAGATTTTATTATTTCAATTTCAATACAATCAACTGGGCATGCTTTTGAACATTGGTCACAACCAATACAATCATCTATATTAACATACAATCTGTTTCGTGCACGTTCGGGCAACTTCATTTTCACAGTCGGATATTGGACCGTTACGGCAGGAGTAAATAAATGCCGAAATGTTACTCCCATCCCAATAGCAATTGTTTTTAAGCTTTGAGTAATATTTCCAAAATATTCAGCAACTTGATTCATTATAATTTCCTAAAATGAGACAACAATTAATCCAACTAAAATCATACAGACAAGTGCAAATGGTGTTAAAACTTTCCACGAGACATACATTAATTGATCAACACGTAAGCGAGGTAAAGTCCAACGCAACCAAATATTTATACTAACAAAAAACATTCCTTTTAAAACAAACCAAAATAATTCCCATCCACCACTATTTAAATAATTTCCAAATGGACTTGCCCATCCGCCAAAAAATACAACTACTGTAATTGCTGAAACAACAAATAAATTTGCGTATTCAGCTAAATAAAAAATTGCAAATTTCATTCCGCTATATTCTGTGTTGTAACCTTGAACCAATTCAGATTCAGCTTCAGGAATATCAAATGGAGTTCTATTAACTTCGGCCATAGATGCAGTTAACTGAATTAAAAATAAAACGAACATTATTGGAATTAGTAATAATTTTTTTACAATTGGGAATGGTCCACCAAAAATATACCAATCAAAAATTCCGCCAGATTGTTGTTGAGATAAAACTTGAAGATTCATTGTGCCAGCAACCATCACAACCGAAATTAAAGCGAGTGCAGTAGGAATTTCGTAACTAACAATTTGTGCTGCAGCACGTAATGCACCAAAAAGTGACCATTTGTTATTTGATGCCCAACCCGACATTAAAATACCGACTACTGTAATAGATGAAACAGCAATTACATAATAAATTCCTAAATATAACTCGCTTCCCGCATATTGACTTGAAAATGGAAGAACTGCAAATGTCGCATACGTTCCAATAAAAACTAAATAAGGAGCAAGAATAAATAAAAATTTATCTGCTGCTGTTGGAATAATATCTTCTTTTTGTAATAATTTTAAAATATCTGCAAAGGGTTGTAAAGTACCATGCCAACCTGTGCGCATATATGCAACACGATCTTGCATGTGTGCTGCCATTTTCATTTCTAAATAAATTGTTACGAGTGCGTAAGGTAAAATAAAAAGTAAAGGCAATGCTCCAATAATTACATATCCTAAAATAGAATCTGGGAATTGTGATAAAATCCATTCAGCCATTATCTATCCACCTCTCCTAAAACAATATCGATGCTGCCGGTTATTGCAACTAAATCTGCAATCATATAACCGCGCGAGATTTCTGAAATCACACTTAAATTGACAAACGCAGGAGATCTTGCTTTAATTCTGTAAGGAGTTCCTGTTCCGTCACTTACAATATAAAATCCAAGTTCACCACGTGGAGATTCTGCTCTTCCATAAACTTCACCGGGATTTGGACGAACACGTTTTGGAATTGCGCTTGAGATACTTCCTTCGGGCAATGTAGAAATTGCTTGTTCAATAATTCTTAAACTTTGTTCCATTTCGTTTACACGAACCATATATCTATCCCAACAATCGCCAACTGTTCCGAATTCACCTTTACCGACACAAACTTCAAAATCAAATTTATTATAAACTGAATAAGTATCATTTTTCCTTAGATCCCAATTTACACCCGAGCCACGCAACATCGGTCCGGTGCAACCAAAATTAATTGCAACATCTGCCGGCAGCACACCAATATTTGCAGTTCGCTTTATAAAAATATGATTGTAACTTAAAAGATCATTTATCTCTTTAATTGTTTTTCTGAAGTCAACAATAAATTCTTTTGCTTTTGGAATAAATTCCGGAGGAAGGTCGTGCGATAATCCACCAATCCAAATATAATTATAGAGTAATCTAGCGCCGCAAGTCATTTCAAAAAGATCTAAAATTTTTTCTCTATCGCGAAAGCAAAATAAAAATGGAGTGAATGCGCCAATATCAATTCCGAATGTGCCAATTGCAATTAAGTGACTTGCAATTCTTTGCAACTCAGCCATAATTACACGAATGTATTCAACTCGTTCGGGAACTTGGATTTTTAATAATTTTTCTCCGGCAATTGCAAATGAAAATTCATTATTCATTGCAGCTACATAATCCATTCTGTCAACGTATGGAATTACTTGCTGATAGTTAGTCATATGCTCGGAATGTTTTTCAAAACAACGATGCAAATATCCAATATGAGGAATTACATCAATTACAATTTCGCCATCAACAACAAGTTCAAGTCTCAACACTCCATGTGTTGATGGATGTTGTGGCCCCATATTAATAACCATCTCCTCAGTTCTGAGAGTTCGACCGTGAGAAGTTTTTAAAACTGTTTCCATTAATATGGTACTTTCATTCCGTTGTAAAATTCTGGAACTTGATAATCTTTTTTAAGTGGATATCCATCCCAATCGTAAGGCATTAAAATTCTTCTTAAATCTGGATGGCCATCAAAAATAATTCCGAACATGTCAAAAGCTTCGCGCTCGTGCCAATTTGCAGTTTTCCAAATTGATTCAATTGATGGAATGTTTGGTTGCTCGGTTGCAACTTCAATACGAATTACAAATTTATGGTTATGCTTCATTGATGAAAGATGATAAACTGTTGCTAGTTTACCTTTTAAATCCAAACCAGAAAGACAATTTAAAAAATCAAATGAAAGTGATTCATCATCTCTTAAAAATGTTGAAATTTCTTTTATTGATTTTGCTTCAACTATTATATATGGATCGGGCTGTACTTCCGCTTTGACTGCTGTAATTGCAGTTTCAAATTTTTGTTTTAAAATTTCTGAGATTTCCTGAAAAGTCATTTTTATTTTTTATGCTACAGATTTTACTGAACTATAATTGCGAACTTTTTCTTGTAATTTGATAAGACCTTCTAACAATGCTTCAGGTCTTGGTGGACAACCTGGAACATAAACATCAACCGGAATTATTCTATCAACACCTTTTAAAACATGATAACCATGTTCCCAATATGGACCGCCACAATTTGAACAACTTCCCATCGAAATAACATATCTCGGTTCCGACATTTGATCGTACAATCTTTTTATTCTTGAAGCCATTTTTAAAGTAACAGTTCCTGAAACAATCATAACATCACATTGACGAGGTGTTGCTCTCGGGATTACTCCGAAGCGCATCATATCAAAATTAGATGCCGATGCTGCCATCATTTCGATTGCGCAACAAGCCAAACCAAATTGCATTTGCCACAAAGATGATAATCTTGCCCAGTTTAATAAATTATCTAAACTAGTTATTACAATATTTCCATCTTCAAATTGTTTATCTAATAAGCCCATAATTAACTTTTATTATTTAGCAGTTTTGATAATTGTGGAATAACTGGGATTGGTTTATCCCAATCTAAATCACCTTTTGCCCAAACATAAGCGTATCCAACAATTAAGATTAGTAAAAAGAAAAGCATTTCGAGATAAGCAAACATTCCAACTTTTTGGAAAATTAAAGCCCACGGAAAAATAAATAACACTTCAACCTCGAACACGACAAAAATTAAAGCAACTACATAAAAGCGTACATTAATTTTTACACGCGAATCACCAATTGGTTCTTCGCCACACTCATAAGTTGAAAGTTTTTGGGGATAATATCGTTTTGGTCTAAAAAGCCAAGAAGTCATTAATCCACCTGCAGTAAAAATTGCACCAACTATAAAAAAAATAAATATTCTTCCGAAGTCTGTGAGCATTAGAATGCAAATATAAAAATGAGATGATGATTAAACAAGTAAGAATTTATTTTTCAATTGAAGCAAATTCTGCAATGTATCTTTCACAATCGCGAGCTTCGGCAGAAGTTGGAAAATCTTTTTTTATTTTATCAAATAATTTTTTTGCTTTTTCACTTTCTCCAGATTTGCCGTATAAAATTGCTGCATTAAAAAAATTATTTGGAACAGTTGGTAATGTGTTGTCAAAAGTTGCGCTTTGCTCGTAATATTTTGCGGCAACTTTAAAATTACCAATTGCTTCAAATGAAGCAGCTAAGCCAGCAAGTCTTGAAGATTCAATTAAATTTCCATCAGCATCAACATCTTCAAAAATTTCAATTGCTTTTTGAAATTCACCAGTTGAATAATATGAATTTGCTAAATAAAATTTTGCAAGATTTCCTGAATTTGATGAGCCGTCATTATCAACAATACTTAAAAGTCCACGGATATTTTTTTCAGGAATTCCATTGATTGCCTCTTTATGCTGACCAGCGTCAATGAATTGCATTAATTTTGCAAGTTCAGCTGCCGAGGTTTTATTATTTGCATTCAGATTATTATAGTAGAAAACAATTGCAATGATAATTAATGCAAAAATTGTAGTTCCAATATTTACATTTTTTTTATTTAGTTGATACCAGTCTTGAACATTAAAATAAGTAGTTGTAAACTTATCTGTTTGGACTTCGCGTTGAGATATTTTTTTCTTTGCTCGTAACATAAATTTCTAATTTAATAAATGGATTATATTTTTTGTACGCTAATCGGGGTTTGAGCTCGACGCTCTATACTTGTTAAGCTAAAAGCGCACATACAAATATTAAAAAACTTTTGTTTCATAAAAAGTAATTTCTACAAGTAATTAATTTACTTTCATATTTCATAAAAATATTGTAGTCTGTTAAATTATAAAATATACATCTTAAAAATTTGTAAGGAATAAATTTATGTCTGTAACTAATAAAGAGTTCTCAACAAATTCAATTAGAACTATTGCTCTTGTTGGGCACGGCGGTTCTGGAAAAACGATTTTTAGTGAAGCATCACTTTTTGCAACTGGCGCTTTAAATCGGCAAGGTAAAATTGAAGATGGTTCTACACATTCCGATTATCATCCCGATGAAATTGAAAGAAAAATTTCTATCAACACATCAACATTGGTTGCTGAATTAAATGGAGTAAAATTAAATATTCTTGACACTCCAGGTTATCCAGATTTTACTGGAGAAGTTAAATCATCTCTTTTTGTTTCGGATACAAGTTGTCTTTTTATAAAAGGATTCGAAGGGATTGAAGTCGGTACAGAACTAGCTTGGGAATATATTCAAGAAAATAATTTGCCTTGTTATTTTATTATTTCAAAAATAGATCATGATAATTGTGATATTGATAAAATTGTAAAATTAATTCAAGATAGATTTACACACGATTCGATTCTTTTAACTTTTCCACTAAATAAAGGTGCGGGGTGCGATAAGATTGTTGATATAGTTAGTATGAAAGTTTTAAAATTTATTCCAAATAAAAATGGAAGTTTTGTTAAAGAAGATTTACCAGAAAATTTAAAAGAAAAAGTTGCAAAACTTCATGAAGAATTAATTGAGAAAATTGCAGAATCGGATGAAGCTTTATTAAATAAATTTTTTGAAGAAGGAACTTTGCACGACGATGAAATTACCGATGGAATGAAGCGTGCAATTATTAATAGAAAACTTTTTCCAATTTATTCGGTTTCATCTACAACAAATGTTGGAGTGTTAAATGTTTTACAATCACTTGTTCAATATTCCCCTTCTCCTTTAGATCATATTGGAATGAAAGCAACCAACATGTCAACTAAACAAGAAATTGTAATTCAACCTGAAGCAACAAAAGAAACTTCATTATACATTTTTAAAACAATTTCGGAATCACATGTTGGTGAGTTATCATTTTTTAAAGTTTGTTCTGGTAGTGTTGTACATGGAATGGATTTAATAAACGAATCGAATGGCAAATCTGAACGGCTCGGACAAATTTATTTTTTAAATGGAAAAGATCGTTTTGAAGTTCACAAACTTTTAGCTGGTGATATTGGTGCAGTTGTAAAATTAAAAGATACTCACACAACAAATACATTAAGCACAAAAAATTTATCTGTAATTTTTCCAAAAATAATTTTTCCTGATCCTGTAATTAGTTTTGCAATACATCCAAAAAAGAAAGGCGAAGAAGATAAAATTGGGCAAGGTCTTCATGTTTTACACGAAGAAGATCCAACTTTTATTTTTAAATATGATGTAGAAACAAAAGAAACTGTAATTCTAGGGCAAGGAGAATTGCATTTGGATATTTCGATGAAAAGATTAAAAACAAAATTTGGAGTTGATGTTGAGATTGCTGAACCACGAGTTGCATATCGAGAAACTATAAAAGGCAAATGTGAAGAGTCGGAATATAAACATAAAAAACAAACTGGTGGTCGCGGACAATTTGGGCATGTGCTTTTAAAAATAGAACCAAAACCTCGTGGAAGTGGATTTGAATTTGTAGATGATATTGTTGGCGGTTCAGTACCAGGAAGATTTATTCCAGCAGTTCAAAAAGGATTGAATGAGGCAATTTCAACTGGTGTTATTGCAGGTTATCCGACAGTTGATGTGAGAGTAACTTTGTTTGATGGATCATATCATGATGTTGATTCGGATGAGATTTCATTTAAATTAGCTGGCTTGCATGCTTTTAAAAAAGGATTCAAACTTGCAAAACCAATTTTGCTTGAACCAATTTATAATATTGAAGTAATAATTCCTGAAGAATTTATGGGACATGTAATGGGGGATCTTTCAAGCCGTCGTGGAAAAATAATTGGAATGGATTCTGACGGTTTGCATCAAATTGTTAAAGGACAAGCCCCATTAAAAGAATTATACAAATATTCAACTTCACTTCGCTCATTTACACAAGGAAGAGGAATTCATAAACAAAAATTTTCGCATTACGAAGAAATTCCACATGAAGTTGCATCTAAAATAATTGCAGAATATGAGAAGCATAAACAAGATGGTGATCTTTAAAATTATTTTTGTATTTGTAATTTTAAATCTACAAACAGTAAAATTATTTTCTCAACAAGTTAAAAAAGTTGAAGCAATTTCATTATCAGGTGATCCACTTTATAAAATTGAACTTACTCCCGATCGTAAAAAAGAATTTGAAGAAAAATATAATTTTGCATTACAAGAATTTTTAAATGATTCTTTAAATGTAGATAAATTTATTTGGGTTGGAAGGCAAATTGCATATCTCGGTAATTACAACGATGCAATAAATTGGTACACCATTGGATTAAAAAAATTTCCAGATAATTATAAAATTTTACGACATCGTGGACATCGATATTTAAGTATCCGTCAATTTGGAAACGCACAAATAGATTTAGAGAAAGCATCAAAATTAATTTCAAATATTCCTGATGAAATTGAAGCAGATGGTTTGCCAAATAAATTCAACATTCCAACAAGCACAACTCATACAAATATTTGGTATCATTTGGGATTAGCATTTTACTTCCAAAAAAATTATAAAAAATCTGAAGAAGCATTTAATGAGTGTTTAAAATTTTCTAAGAATGATGATATGATTTGCGCAACAATTGATTGGCTTTATACAGTTAAAAGAAGATTAAATAAAAAAGATGATGCCCAAAAACTATTGGATAAAATTACAACTGAAATGCAAATAATTGAAAACCATGCATATTTTAATCGTCTACTATTATATAAAGGTTTAAAAACTCCACAAGAATTATATTCTGATTCTGAAACCGATCCTGTTACAATTGCAACTCAAGGTTATGGAATTGGTTGCTGGTATTTAGTAAATGGGGATACTTTAAAAGCAAAAAAATATTTTAAAGAAGTATTAAAAACATCAAATTGGAGTGCATTTGGTTTTATTGCTTCAGAAGTTGAAGTAGCTGAATAAAAAATAAAAAAGGCCTGATTTTCATCAAGCCTTTAATAGTTAAATAATTTTTTAATTACTTCATCAACACAATCTTTTCTGTAATTATATCTTGTGATGTTTTGAGTATACAAAAATATACTCCACTCGTTAAATTATTTGTTGTTGAGTTGAAAGTAACTTCGTATTCTCCCTCTTCTTTCAATTCTTTATTTTGGATTATTGCTACTTCTTTGCCAAGTAAATCATAAAATTTAATTTCTATCTCTGTCTTTTCTGGTATGTAATAACTTATCCTAGTTGTTGGGTTAAATGGATTCGGATTTAATGTTAATCTTGTTCTACTTTTTCCCACTTGTACTTGAACACTCTTTGTGTATTCATACTTTCCATCTAAATCTATTTGTTTTAATCTATACTCATATCTTCCATTTAATACTCTCATATCTCTAAAACTATAATTCTGTTCTATGTTGGATGTTCCTTTACCACTTATAAATCCAATCTTACTCCACCTTTTACCTACTAACTTTTCTATTTCAAATCCTGAGTTGTTTATCTCTGTAACAGTACTCCAATTTAAAATTACATTTCCGTTTAATTGTTGGGCTGTAAAAGATTTAAGTTGCACGGGCAAAGCACCATCATTTGAAAATCCGATTTCAAAATTATCAAAAGTAATTGTGCCAGTCCCTTGACTATATAAAAATTTAAAATCTGTTAATATTTCGGTAGTAGTTTCAACACTAACATCATTAAATAATTTTATTGTATTTGCCCAAATATCTGCTTTATCATTTTCGAGACTTTCAGTTGAACCAGTTGGCGAAGTATAATTTGCTGAAGCACCTGTATTATTTAAAATCCATCTGATAGTTTGAGTTCCACTTAAATCAGAACTTGTATTACTCCCCGTGTTTGAAATATCTTTTATTTGAAAAGTTCCATTTGTTGCTGTAAAATTTATTGAAAATCTTGCAAAACATCTTGAATTAGTTGGAACTGTTGACGTTGAAGTAAAACCACTGCCAATATAAAATATTGCAGCGGATGTTTGCGCCGTTGTATTACCCGAAATAGTCAAATCAAATTTTATTGTTATTCCAGTTGGCGATGGATTGAAATCTGTAACTCTTGAAAATAATCCTGTGTTTGTTGTTGCACGAGTAAATGATAAATTATTATTTGCTACGCTTACAATTACACCATCACCGGTTGCATCAATTTTATCAAATTGATTTGTGATGGGAGTTGAATTAAAATAATCTGAAAGAGATGTTGATGAATTAAAATTTTGGACGAAAGTTTGAGATAAAACTATATTTGGAATCAAATGGAAAAAGAATGTTAAAAGTAAACATCTCGCTACTAGATATTTATAATAATTTATCCCAAGCTATTTTTTTATTTTAATAAAATGTGAGTTTGAATTTGTCAAATATTGTAACTATTGTCAAGAAAATAAAATATCAAATGGAATAATCCAGTAAAATGGATGTTTACATTTGTATGTACATTCTTTTCTACAGTTAATTCACCAAATTGCCATTTATAAATGTTTTAACGCATTTTATTGTATGTAATTTATTTGTTTCAATTTCTAGCGGATTTTTATCTAAAACAATGAAGTCTGCATATTTCCCCTTCTCTAATGAGCCAATCTTGTTTTCCATATTAATCTGCCACGCAGCATCAATGGTTAACGATTTTATAGCTTCAAGTACAGTTATTTTTTCATTTTCACCTAAGGTTTCCCCTAGCATTGTTTTACGTTCAACAGCAGTTTGAATTAATCTAAATGGCCTACTCTCAAACATAGGCTGGTCTGCATGTAGGGAAAATTTAATGTATTTATCTTTTGTTGATTGAAGTGGAAAAATTTTCATGGCTCGTTCTTCTCCAATTAAGCTCTCTTTTAAAGCATCACCGTAATAAAATAAGTGATTGATGTGAAAACTAGGAGTAAGATTCAACTTTTTCATCCTTTTTAAATTTTCTTTTGATAGTAAAAGGCAATGTTCTAATCTATGCCTAGAGGAGGAGTAATCTAAGTCATGCTCTAGTTCTTCATAAACATCTATAACTTCATTAATAGCAGCATCTCCTTGTGTATGTATTGCGATTTGCCAATTATTTTCATGGTGCTTTTTTATGAACGATTTTAGGATATTTTTTTCAATTAAAGCAATTCCTTTGGTGTTTTTTGGAAGATCTAATCTGTTATTTGCTAGTTCTGAATTCAAATATGCTTCACTTAAATACATTGAGCCGGCGTATGGCGAGCCATCATACCAATGTTTAACACCTATGATGTTATAAAAGTCATTTTTGTTATCATTTTTTTTTGGCAACAAATGTTCCATGTCATGACGTATGTATAGGAAATGTCTTGGGTTTTGTTTCCGTTTGGGGAAAAATCCTATTTTCTCTAAAAAGTTTCCTAATAGGGTAGGTGTACTATTTGAGAGATGTTTAAACAACAACAAAGGTTTTGCATCTTGTATAGTAATTCCTACTGACACGATGGTCGTATTTCCATTTTTTGCGTATCCAGACATTACTTTAGCTCCCGCATTGCTTAACTT
>JAQCAB010000021.1 GCA_027622375.1 Bacteroidota bacterium | reverse complement strand
ACTTGTATAATTTTAATATTAATAAAAATAAAAATATAATAATTGTTTGGAATGTTCTTTTTTCAGATTTAATTCCCCTTAAAATTTCTGGCTCACGATGAAAAGAATGTTCACCTTTATATTTTGTAAATCTTGGAATAAAACGAGGAACATTTTTTTTGTAACTTTCAAATTCCAAACCAAATTGATTTTGTAGATAATTTTCTTCAGAAGAAATAATTATTCGATATTGAATCCAAAAAAAGAAAAATGCAAAAATTGGCAGCGATGGAATAAATGCATTCGCTGCAATCATACTTCCTGAAAAAATTATAATATTTCCGATATAAAGTGGATTGCGAACATATCCAAATGGACCATCAGTAAATAAATGAGTTCCTCCGACTTTACTTGTTGTGCGAGTTTCGCTACCTGCAACTGAAACACCCCATAAACGAATTGATTCACCTAGTAAAATAAAAATATATCCAAAAATAATTGATTGTAAATTTGGTTTACCAAAATAAATTGCCACAAATAAAAAAGGAATTGGCATGTAACTCCGGATTGAAAACCATTTTTGTCTAATATCCATTTTACTCTGTTATAAAAACTGATTTACGTGCATGTAAAGCTGATTGTCGGTGCTTTGGTTTAGCTTGAATAATTTTTTGTAACAGCAATTCAATTTCTAAAAAATTTTTGTACGGATGGTAAGTTATATTTTCCTTTTCACAATATTTAAGCAACTCTTCTTTTGCAAAAACAATATCTGCAAAATGGGCGGGACAAAAATCAGAATTACCATTACCAATTAAAATAATAATTTGCTCATCTCTTGATTTTGTTAAAAGATGATTTCTTTTACAATTAGCGCAATTTTTACACTCTGAATCTGTGAATGGAAATTGGGGAATAATTTTTCCATCAATAATTTTGCAACTATTTGCATAAATCGGTAAATCAATTTTATATTTTTCAAGAATACTTTTTATATAAAAATCCATTCCGTCGCTTAAAACATTTAAAGAGATTTTATTGATTTCACAAAATTTACAAAAATTAAAAAATGTTGAGTCGATTGATTGGCTTTTTATGAAATTCTCAATTTTATTAACTGTTAAATTTTCAATTGTGGAATAACTTTTTTCCCAAAAATCAATTGCTGTTATATTTCTTTCTAATAATTTTGAATAAAGTTCAGAAACTTTATTGAAGTCACCAAACTCAAAAAATAAATTATCGCAAACATCTTGCGAAGATATTGTGCCATCAAAATCTGTAAAAATTATAAATGGAGAAGTTTGATTCAATTTAAAGTTGATATTTCTTTTTCAAATTTAACAGAAACCAATTTAGAAACGCCATCTTCTTCCATTGTTACTCCATACATTGCATTTGCAGATTCCATTGTTCTTTTATTATGAGTAACAATAATGAATTGAGTATTCTCGCTAAATTTTTTTATAATTTTTGCAAAGCGATCAATATTTGCATCATCAAGAGGTGCGTCAACTTCATCCAAAATACAAAATGGACTTGGCTTCACTAAATAAATAGCAAACAAAAGTGCAATAGCTGTCAAGGTTTTTTCACCACCAGATAACAAATCAATCGATGTTGGTCTTTTGCCACGAGGTTTTGCAACGATTTCTATTTTTGCTTCTAAGGGATCAACATCTTTTTCTAATCTTAAATCGCATTCATCACCTTCATCAAAAAGTCCTTTAAAAGTTGTGATAAAATTTTCACGAATAATTGAAAATGTATCAAAAAATTTTTGTTGTGCAGTTGTATTTATCTCATCAATAGTTTGGACTAAAGTTTTTTCAGATTCTTGAAGATCGTGCCGTTGAACTAAAATAAAATCTAATCTTTCTTTTTCAGATGAGTATTCATCAAAAGCTGCAAAATTAATTGGGCCGAGTGATTTTAATTTTTCCTTCATTTCGGATATAATTTTATTTGCTTCTTCAAGATTAAAATTATCTTCGTTAGGAAATGATTTGAGTTCTAATATTAATTCAAAATCACTTAATGCTCTTTGTTTTAAATTGTCTGATTTTAGTTTTAATTCTGCAATTTTTATTTCAAGCTCATGAGTTTTACCAAGTGATGTGTCGTGCAATCTTCTTTCATCTTTAATATTCAATTCGACTTCATGCATTTTGTTTCGTTTTGAATTATACACTTTATCGATTTGTTTTTTTTCTTCTGCAACTTTTTCAAATTCTTCTTGCTGCATTGCAAGAGCCGACTCAATTGTGGCAAGTTCTTCTAATTTTAATGAGATTTCTTTTTCAGCTTCAACAATATCAACATCCCTTTGCTTTATTGTTGTATTAATACTATCAATTGATTTTTTATTATACTCAATTTCTTTTTTTGTGTTAGCCAATTTATTTTCTGTATTCAATAAAATTACTTTTGCATCTTCAACAAATTGATTTAATTCTGCAGCTTCAATTTCAAGTGCTTCTAATTCACTCCTAATTGCACCAGCTTTTTGGTCAATTTCCGAACGCTCAAACTCAAGCTGATCAATTGTAGGTAATATTTTTGCAGATTCTTTTTCAAGTTTTAAGATTTCCTCTTTTTGTTTTTCAATCTCTGCTATATTGTTTTTAAATGCTTCTTCTATACGTTTTTTTTCAAATTCAAGTTGAGCAATTTTCATCTCAACAGAAGTCATTTCTGCTTCAGTTTCTTTTACATTTTCCCGTAATTTTTTAAGATCAATTTTATTTATTTCAAAATCATTTTTTGAAATTGCATCTTCTAATTGATGAATTTCTTTTTCTAAATTTTTTACTTCAGAATTAATTTCATCAAGTTGATTCTTTTTATCAATAAAACTTACTGAATCATTATTTTGACTCCCTAATTTATATAATCCATTTTTAGTTACAATTTCACCATCTAAAGTAACACATTGATTAATTTCAGAGTTTGAAATAATCTTTTGAGCATGTTCAATTTTTTCAACAATAAGAGTATTGCCTAGAATTATATTAAAAAGTTGAGAATATTTGTTTTCAATTGTAATAAGATTATTTGCATAATCAACTACACCAGTTTCAGAAATTTGTTTTTGAGATGATTTATAACTTGGAAGTCTATCCAAACAAATAAAAGTTGCCTTTCCTAATTTTTCTTTTCTTAAATATTCACCTGCATTTATTGCATCATTAAAAGAATCAACAATTAAAAATCCAGCCATTGAACCGATTGATGCTTCAATTGCATTACGATATTTTGAAGAAGTTTTTATTGCATCCACAACGGTTGTAGGAATTTTATTTTTCCACTCACTCGCATGCAATAAATAACGTGAACCTTCCGAAAGACCTTCATTATCTTCAATTAATTTAGTTAAAAATTCTGCTCGCGAACGTATTCTTTCCAGTTTGCGAACTTGGCTTAAGTGATTAATTTTTTTAGAACTTGTTTCTTCTAATAGTTGTTCAGAGTTTTTTTCAAAATTAGAGTATTCAACTTGTTTTTGGGCAAATTGTTTCCTCAATTCTTTATCACGAGAAGTTAAATCAACAATTAAATTTTTATTTGTTTGAATTGATTTATTATAATTTTGATTTTCTTCTTCTGCAAGTTGAATTCTACCTTGCATATTTTCAATTCTTGTTTTTATTCTTTCAAGTTCTTGTCTTTTTGAAGAAATAACTTCTAAAAGTTTGATAACTTGATTTTGAGCTTCATTAAATTCATTACGTTTTGAATCAAGCTGCTTCGAAAAATTTTCATACTCCGCTTTTTTAATTTTATAATTTTTATCAGCTTCAACTTTATCAGATTCAAAAATTGGAATCGAGTTTTGGACTTCAACCAAATTAACTTCTATATTTTTTAATTGTTCTGATAAATCAATTTTATCTTTATGATATCTTTCAATTGAGGTTGTTAAAAAATTTTTTCTTTCATTTGAGGATATTTCCTGTTTTTGAAGTTTATTCAAATGCTCCTGTATTCTTTGAATTTCTTCGGATGATTCTAGAGTTTTAGTTTCTAAATTTGTTAATTCTAATCTCATAGAATCAAGCAAAACTTCTTGCTCTTCTAAAACTGAATCAATTTTATTTTTTTCTGACTTTGCGGTATGTAATTCTTGCTCAAGTGGAATAATTTTATTTTGAAAAATTGTATACTCGCGTTGTATCACATCACTTTCCACTTCACGTAATTCTTTTGAAATTAAATTATATTGTTCAGCTTTTTTTGCTTGTCGCTCAAGTGAGTTAACTGCTTTTTGAATTTCTTTAACAATATCATTTACTCTAACCAAATCTTGTTGAGTTGATTCAAGCTTACGAATCGCTTCCTTTCGGCGATGCTTATATTTTGTAACTCCAGCTGCTTCTTCAAATAATCTTCTTCTATCATCAGCTCGATCACTTAAAATAGTTTCAACCATTTTTAATTCAATTACCGAATATGCATCCGATCCCATTCCTGTATCCATAAAAAGATCACGAATATCTTTTAATCGGCACAAAGTATCATTCAATAAATATTCACTTTCGCCAGAACGATAAACTCTGCGAGTAATTTTTACTTCAGAATATTCAATAGGCAAAATTCCCTTTGTATTTTCAATTGTAAGCGAAACATCTGCAGCAGAAATTGGTTTACGATTTTTTGTTCCGTTAAAAATTACATCTTCCATTTTATCGCTACGCAACGTAGTTGGTTTTTGCTCACCCAAAACCCATCTTAATGCATCTACAATATTAGTTTTACCACAACCGTTTGGACCAACAATTGCTGTAATTCCTGAATCAAATTTTAAATTAGTTTTATTTGCAAACGATTTAAAACCTACAATATCAATTTTTGAGAGATACATTTATCAATAATATGGAAAAATATTTAAAACGAAATGTGAAATCTGAATTAATTTATTTATTAATTGGTTGTCATAATAATAATATCCAAAAAGAGATAATAAGCCGATTATAAAATACCATTGAAATACTTTTATAATTGGCTTTTCACTTAAAATACTGATTGATTTAATAATTCTTAATTCATTCCAAAATAAAATAAAGATGAAAATTATTAATGTAATCGTAATAAAAGTTGACGAGGTATAAAGTCGTGGTATGAACATTGCAACTAAGAATAAATAAATTAGTGGTGTTCTTATCCAATTATTTATCATAAATATTTTAACTAACTGGAATCTCGTTCCCAATATTTTATAAATTAGATAAATTCCAAATAGTGGAATAAGTGAGAGTATTATAATTTTTATCCAAGTTATTAAAAATAATTTTAGTGGACTTTTAAAAGATGATATTTGATAATTCATCGATTCTAGATCACTTACAACAATATTATAAAATCTATCAAAAAGCTCACTTTCGTTAACAAAACTTACAAGAGATGAAATCATTAGGGCTACAGGAAGCGAAAGTATAATTAACACAATTATTGAATGCGGCAATGAAATATATGTGCCACTAACCACATCATCCAAATAATTTTTAAGATGAAAAAGTGAACGATTAAAATGGTTGAAGATTTTTCGATTTACGCTTAATAACCACGAAACTATAATTAAACTTGCGATACTTAAAATTGTAAAAAAGAGTGTACTATATTCTGACGCAGAGCCTTGAAATAAATTTATTTTTTGATTTTTTAATAAAATATTTTTAACAATTTGCGCTCCCATTTTCTCTTTTCTATCTGCAGTTAAAATTCCATTTAAATTATAATTTAATTTTCCAAGTGGCGCGTTTGTTGTCGAGTTTTCAATTTCATAATCGGCAAAATTGTTAATTATAAAACTGTAATTTGATTTTGATATTTTTGCTAAGATATCCTGCAAATTTTTTGCCTGAAACTCTTCCGAATAACGATACAAATATCCAAGATGATTATTCCAATTTGCTGGAAATCCAATTCCACTTATTAAAATTGGAGAATCATTATAATTCTTAAAATTAGCCAACTCTTCTTCTAAACCGATGGTATCTTTTTTTGAATAATTAATAAAATTGAAAATATTATTGAAATTATTTTTTTGATTGCGATTTAATTGCACAACAATATTTTTATTTATCTGATTTGATAATTCCTCAATTTTATTTGATAAAGAGTTTGTGATTTTTATTCCCGGACCAATAATTAAAAGTGAAATATAACTCTGTAAATTATTTTGATTAATATTTTGTAAAATTATTCTTTCAAGCCCATTCTCCATTTTTTTTGATGAATAAAAAGATGGATAATCGGTAATCGGTAAATTATAAAAAACAAGTAATCCAAATTCATCACACAATTTTAATAACTCAATTGATGGTTGAATGTATTCAGTAAGTATTGTATTAAATCCTGCCTCTTTTATCCATTTTATATCATTTCTTAATTCATTATTTGAAATTCCAAAATCAGAATTTTTTGATAGTTGATTATAATTTATTCCCTTAATAATAATCGGTTGGTTATTTAATAAAAAATTATTTTTAGAGATTTTAAAATCTTTTAATCCAAACTGATAATTTATTTCATCTTCAAGTTTTAATGTGTCTTCGGTTGATTGAATTTTTAGAGAAAATTTATAAGTCGTTGGTGAGTTTGTATTCCAAAGCTTGATATCATCTAAACTGGTTTGAAATTCAATTTCATTTTCATTTAACTCAAAATTAAAAGAATTCTTATAAATAAAAGTAGATGTTGAAGTATCTGATATTTCTACATTTAATTTCCCATTTTCTTTCTGCACAATTTTATTTTTATTAATTGGGATTTTCATCTTCAATAAAACTTTTTCTTTTAGTTGTTGGGTTATTGAAATTGATGGATATTCAATCCAGACTAAAGGAGTTTCAATAATTGAGATGCTTTTTGTTATCCCATTAAAGTTTTTTACACTTAAATATAAATTTTTATGAGGAGTTGTATTTTCATTAAAAGTATTTGAAATAAAAATTTTAATTAAATTTGGTTTATCGGCAATTAAAATATTTTGTGGAATTTGTATTTTCGAATTTGAGTAGTAACCTTCAGTGGCTGCAATAAATTTATCATTAATAAAAATATCGCAATTATAATTTAATCCCTGCAAATCTAAAATATAATTTTTCGAATTACTGAAAGGATAAATAATTTCTCGCTCATAAGTAAACTTACCGACTATATTTTTTTTAGATGGTAATTCAATTTCAGATTCTTCCCCATTTGAAGAAATCAATTTCCATTTTCCTGACAAGTCAATTACACTTCTTGTAGATGAATTGTAAAGTTGATTTACTTCTTGATTTTGAGTTTCAGCAGATAAATTAAATATCGACAATAGTTGACTAAAAATACAAAACCATAATAATGGCAATAGTTTTTTCATTAAGTTTGAATATAATAACGCTTTCGTTGATTTGAAAAGGGAAAACTTAAAAACTATGGATTATTTCTAAAAATAAATTTGATTTTAAAGATGCACCACCAACCAAAAACCCATCTATATTTTCCATTGCAACTAATTGTTTTGAATTTTCTGGCTTTACACTTCCACCATATATAATTGAAATTGATTCCGAAACATTAATAGTAGATTTTAAAGTTAGCAATTTTCTAATAAACAAATGAACTTCTTCTGCTTGATCTGGAGTAGCATTTTTGCCCGTTCCGATTGCCCAAACAGGTTCGTAAGCGATTACAATTTTTAAGAGGTCTTCATTACTTAAATTATTCGTAACACCATGAATTTGTTTTTTAATAACTTCTTTTGTTTGATTATTTTCTTTTTGTTCTAAAGTTTCGCCAACACAAATTATTGGGGTTAAATTATTTTCAAGAATTTTTTTTACTTTTTTATTTATTAACTCATCTGATTCTTTAAAATACATTCTTCTTTCCGAGTGGCCAACAATTACAAATTGGCAATCCAATTCCTTTAACATCGCAATCGAAACTTCTCCTGTAAATGCGCCATTATCATTTATCGAAACATCTTGCGCGCCTAATGCTATTGTGTTTGATTCTAAAATTTTAAATGCAGTTGATAAAGATGTAAAAGAAGGGCAAACGCAAACTTGCAATAAATTATTCAAATTTGCTCCATTGTAATTTTTAAGAATTGATTCTAAAAGAATTTTTGTTTCTTCGATACCGCAATTCATTTTCCAATTACCGACAACTAGTTTAGTTCGCATTATTTAATTTTTTTAATAAAATTTGGTTTACAATTTTTGGATTTGCTTTTCCACTAGTTAACTTCATAACTTCGCCAACAAAAAAACCAATTAATTGTTTTTTACCTTCTCTAAATTTAACAACAACTTCAGGATTTTCATCCAAAATTTTTGTGATTATTTTCTCAATTTCAGATTCATCAGATAATTGAATTAATCCTTTTTTGTTAATAATTACATCAGGTTTTTCACCACGCAATAACATCTCTGCAAAAATATCTTTAGCTATTTTACCACTTATTTTTCCATTTGAAATTGCATCAATTAACTCTGCGAGATTTATTGGTAAAACTTTTAATAAACGTATAGAAACCTTTTCTTCTTTAATAACTCGTAAAAGTTCTGTCATAATCCAATTACTTGCAAGTTTAAAAGTTTCAGGATTTTTTAAATTTAAATTTTTTATAGTTTCTTCAAAATATTCTGCAACATCTCTTTCAGTTGTTAAAACTTCAGAATCATATTTTGGCAAACTAAATTCAGTAATAAATCTTTTTAATTTTTTAGAAGGCAATTCCGGAATTGTTTTTTTAATTTCATTTATCCATTTTTCGTCAACTTCTACTTTGACTAAATCAGGATCGGGAAAATATCTGTAATCGTGTGCATCTTCTTTACTTCGCATCGGGATTGCTACATTTTTATTCGCATCCCAAAGTAAAGTTTGATGAATTACACTTTCACCTTTTTCATAAAGATTGATTTGTCTTTCAATTTCAAATTCTAACGCACGCTCAACATTCCTGAATGAGTTCATATTTTTAACTTCAGTTTTTGTTCTAAAATTATTTTCACCAATTTTCCGAACTGAAACATTTGCATCACATCTCAAACTTCCCTCTTCCATATTTCCATCACAAATTCCGAGATAAGTTACAATCTGTTTTATGGCAGATAAATATTTAAATGCTTCTTTCGATGAACGCATTTCAGGTTCACTCACAATTTCAATTAAAGGAACTCCACATCTATTCACATCAACTAAAGTATCAATATCAAGATCGTGAATAGATTTACCTGCATCTTCTTCCATATGGATTCTTGTAATTCCAATTATTTTTGTAGAATTATTTTCAAGTTCAATTTCGATAAATCCTTTTGAGCAAATTGGATTTTCAAATTGAGAGATTTGATATCCTTTTGGCAAATCCGGATAAAAATAATTTTTACGCGCAAAAATAGATTTATTAGAAATTGTACAATTTGTTGCAAGTCCCATTAAAATTGTAAAATCTACAATTTGTTTATTCAAAACTGGTAAAACTCCCGGCATTCCGAGGCAAATTGGGCAAACATTGCTATTTGGTAACGAGCCAAAAGTTGTTGGGCAAGAACAAAATGCTTTTGTTTTAGTTAAAAGCTGGCAATGAACTTCAAGACCGATTATTGTTTCGTATTTTAATTCCATAAATAAGTATAAACATTGTTAATCAATGATTTGTCAAAATACAAAAATTTTAATCTGAAATAAATAATTACGAATTGCATCAATCATCCGAGAAAATGCCGAAGAACTTGCAAAACTTGAAACTCTCAATATGGACAAACCAAGCAAGTGCATAATAATTTAAACAGAAACCCGATTGGTGGGTGTTATTTTTGTTTTGTTGCGGATTACTGACAAAATCAGATTTTCTAATTTATATACTTTTAGTAAATTATTTTTATTTTTATATAATCTAAAATATTTATCAATTTGATTGATATTGTTTTAACAAAAACACATGCAAGAAAAAAAAATATTTGTTATTGGTGGCGGTGCTTCTGGATTTTTTGCTGCGATTAATTCAGCTATAAATTTCCCCGATTGCAAAGTTGTAATTTTAGAAAAGACAAATAATCTTTTATCGAAAGTGAAAATCTCCGGTGGTGGCAGATGCAATGTTTCAAATAATACTTTCGATAATAGTGAATTAGTAAAATATTATCCCCGTGGGGAAAAGGAATTACGACAAGTTTTCTCGCAGTTTTCAGTTACCGATACAATTAAATGGTTTAACGATAGAGGTGTAAAATTAAAAACCGAAAGTGACGGGAGAGTTTTTCCCGAAAGTAATTTAAGCAAAACTATCATAGATTTATTTTTATCGGAAGCAAAGAAAAGAAACATCGAAATTAAATTAAACGAAGAAGTTCTTTCAATCAAAAAAAGTGAAAAGTTAATTTTAACTACTAAGAAAAATAAATTTACTACTGATAAAGTTATTTGTTGCGTTGGAGGATTTCATCAATCAAAATATTACGAATTTTTAAAAATTTTGGGACATACGGTTACGGAAATTGTTCCGAGTTTATTTACGCTCAATATTAAAAAAGATGAAATCACAAATTTAATGGGCTTGAGCGTAAAAAACGGTGTAATAAAAATTGTCGGTACAAAATTTAAAATCGAGGGAGCAATTTTAATTACCCATTGGGGTTTTAGCGGACCGGCAGTTTTAAAACTCTCTGCGTTTGCGGCATATGAATTTTTTAAATCGAATTATAATTTAAATGTTTCAATAAGTTGGGTGAATAATTTAAACGTGGAAGAAATTGCGCAGAAACTAAAATCTTTCTCAGCAGAAAAACAGTTAATTGCTAACTCGCCAAAGTTTGAAATTCCAAAACGATTATGGGAATATTTGCTTGTAAAATCAGGGATAAATTTAAAAAAGCATTGGAACGAAATCAGCAAGAAGGAAATAAATAATTTTGCTAAAAATTTATTTGATGATGTTTATTATGTTTTGGGAAAGACAAAATTTAAGGAAGAATTTGTTACGGCTGGAGGAGTATCGCTAAAGGAAATTAATTTCAAGACGATGGAGAGTAAAATTTTTTCCGGACTCTATTTTTGCGGAGAAGTAATTAATGTTGATGGAATTACCGGCGGATTTAATTTCCAAAACGCATGGAGCACTGCGTGGGTTGCTGCAAAAAATAATTAGCCAGTAAAAATTGAAATGAAAATATTATAAATTATTTTCATTAAAATTTATATTAAAATTATGCAGCTAAAACCTTGGTAATTTTTTCGGCAGCATCATTTAAATTTGTGGCAATTGAAAATTTCATTTCTGAATTTTCCAAAATTTTTGAAGCGATATCAGCATTTGTTCCGGCAAGCCGAACAACAATCGGAATTTTTACTTCAACAATTTTTGCAGCTTCAACAATTCCAGTTGCAACTCTATCGCATCTTACAATACCGCCAAAAATATTTATTAAAATTGCTTTTACATTTTTATCTGCAAGAATTATTCTAAATCCCTCTGCAACTGTTTGTGGATTTGCGCCACCACCAACATCCAAAAAATTTGCAGGATCACCACCAGCTAATTTTATAATATCCATTGTTGCCATTGCAAGTCCGGCGCCATTTACCATGCAACCAACATTACCATCAAGTTTTATATAATTTAAATTTGATTTTGAAGCCTCAATTTCCAAAGGTTCTTCTTCATCAAGATCTCTTAATGCAACAATTTCTGGATGGCGATAAAGTGCATTATCATCAAAATTCATTTTTGCATCGAGCGCAATTATATTTTTTTCTTTTGTTAGTACAAGTGGATTAATTTCAAATAGAGTTGCATCGGTAGCTTGATATGCTTGATAAAGAGTCAACAAAAATTTTACACAATTTTTAAATGCATCACCACTTAGCCCAAGAGCGAATGCAAGTTTACGTGCTTGAAATGGTTGCATTCCAACTTCACTATTAATTGCCTCTTTAATAATTTTTTCAGGATTTTCCTCAGCAACTTTTTCAATTTCCATACCACCTTCAGTTGAAACCATTATAACATTTTCTGAGCGTGAGCGATCTAAAGTTATCCCAACATAAAATTCTTTTTCAATATTTAAACCTTGCTCAATTAAAAGTCGATTTACTTTTTTACCTTCAGCACCTGTTTGATGAGTTACAAGTTGCATTCCCAAAATTTTTTTTGAATATGATAAAACTTCATCAATTGATTTTGCAACTTTTACGCCACCCCCTTTTCCTCTTCCACCGGCATGGATTTGAGCCTTTACAACCCAAACATTTCCTTCAATTTTTTTTGCCGCTTCAACTGCTTCATCAATATTAAAAGCAACAATACTTTTTGGAACAGGAACATTATATTTTCTTAAAATCTCTTTGGCTTGATATTCGTGAATTTTCATTTTTACTTTCTAAATTATAATTAAGTTAAACTTTAACAAAATTTTGATATTTCTCAAAATTCTTTTTGAATCGTTCAACTAATTCATTTGCCTTTTTATCATATTCATTTTGATTGACCCAAGTATTTCTTGGATTTAATATTTCTGATGGCACATTGGGACAACTTACCGGAATATTTAAATTAAAAAATGGATCAGTTTTTGTTTCAACATTTTCTAATGTCCCATTTAAAGCTGCATTAACCATCGCACGAGTGTAACTAATCTTCATTCTACTACCAACTCCAAATGGACCACCATTCCATCCAGTATTAACTAACCAAACTGTAACGTTATATTTTTTTAATTTTTCTCCTAACATTTTTGCATAAACTGTCGGATGTTGCGGCATAAAAGGGGCTCCAAAACAAGTACTAAATGTAACTTGCGGTTCGTTGCCAACTCCTTTTTCGGTACCTGCTACTTTTGCAGTGTAACCTGAAAGAAAATGATACACGGTTTGCTCATTTGTTAATTTTGAAATCGGTGGAAGTACTCCAAATGCATCACAAGCTAGAAAAATAATATTTTTAGGATGTCCGCCAATTCCAGATTCTACAAAATTTGGAATAAACTCAAGTGGATAAGCAGCTCTTGTATTTTCAGTTAAACTCGCATCATCTAAATTTATTTTTTTTGTTGATGATTCCATTACAACATTTTCTAAAACAGTTCCTCTCATTTTTGTGGTTGCATAAATTTCAGGTTCTGCTTTTTCAGATAAGCGAATTACTTTTGCATAACATCCACCTTCAAAATTAAAAATACCTTCATCACTCCAACCATGTTCATCATCTCCAATTAATTTACGATTTGGATCTGCTGATAAAGTAGTTTTGCCGGTTCCCGATAACCCAAAAAATAATGCTGAGTCACCATTTGCACCAATATTTGCAGAACAGTGCATCGGAAAAATATTTTTATTTGGTAATAAGTAATTTAAAATTGAGAAGACAGATTTTTTAATTTCGCCAGCATAACTTGTACCGCCAATTAAAACAATTTTTTTAGCAAAATTAATTACAATAAAAACCTCCGAACGAGTTCCATCATTTTCTGGATTTGCTAAACAATTAGGTGCATCAATAATTGTAAATACATCATTAAAGTTATGCTCAGTATTTTGTTTTGGCCTAATTAATAAATTCTTTGCAAATAAATTATGCCACGCAAATTCAGTAATAACCCTAACTGGGATTCGATGATTTAAATCGGCACCACCAAATAAATCTTGGACAAAAACTTCTTTGCCATCAAAATAATTTATTATTTTATTATAAAGTTGGTCAAAATATTTCTCTTCAAATTCAACATTGACCTTTCCCCAATTTATTTTATTTGAAGATGATTCTTCTTTTACAATATATTTATCGTTTGGTGATCT
The DNA here is from genome assembly GCA_027622375.1 of Bacteroidota bacterium. Classification (GTDB taxonomy): domain Bacteria; phylum Bacteroidota; class Ignavibacteria; order UBA10030; family UBA8401; genus SXSI01. The sequence goes on along the minus strand of JAQCAB010000021.1, from coordinate 10,114 downwards.
CCCAGTATGCTGACCAGTTAAAACAACAAGCGCATCATCTTCTGTAAAATCTCCTTCGTTTCTTAATTTAATTTGGTTAAAAAGCTCATCAGTAGATAAATTAAAATTAATTTTTTTTAAATTTGTAAAACCATAAGCATCTAAAAACATTCTCTAATTCCTTTTATATTTTTTCAGTAATTGTTTTTGCTTGTGTAAATAATAACAAATAATCTTTTCCACCAGATTTTGAATCTGTCCCAGACATATTGAAACCGCCAAATGGATGAGCACCAACTAATGCGCCGGTAATTTTTCTATTGATATAAAAATTGCCAACGTGAAATTCTTTTTTTGCTCTCTCAATATTTTTACGATTATTTGTCCAAACTCCACCTGTTAATCCATACTCAGTATTATTTGCAATTTCAAGCGCATCATCAAAATTTTTTGCTTTAATAACTGCAAGCACCGGTCCAAAAATTTCTTCTTGCGAAATTGTGGATTTTGGTTTTACATTTGCAATAATTGTTGGTTGAACAAAAAATCCTTCTTCACTTGCCTGCGAACCACCAATTAATAATTTTCCCCCTTCATCAATTCCTTTTTGAATGTATGATAAAATTTTATTCATCGAACTTTTATTTATCACAGGTCCTAAATTTGCATTTTGTTGAGTTGGACTTGCAACAACTAATTTTTCAGTTTTATCAACAATTAATTCTAAAAATTTATCATAAACTTTTTCGTGAACAATTGCTCTCGATGCTGCCGAACATTTTTGTCCTTGAAAACCAAATGCAGATGCAACTGTTGCTTGTGCTGCTGCATCCAAATCTGTTTTATCATCAATTACAATTGAATCTTTTCCACCCATTTCAGCAACAACACGCTTTAACCACTTTTGGCTTGGTTGGACTATTGCAGCAAGTTCATTAATTCTAATTCCTACATCTTTAGAACCTGTAAATGCAATGTATCTTGTTTTTGGATGTTTGACCATTTCCTCGCCAACAGTTCCGCCGGGACCTGTTATAAAATTAATTACACCATCTGGCAATCCAACTTCTCTCATAAAATTAAAAAACTTCCAACCGACATACATCGAATCGCTTGAAGGTTTTAGAACAACTGTATTACCGGCAACTATTGATGCAACTGTCATCCCAACTAAAATTGCAAGTGCAAAATTCCAAGGTGGAACAACCACACCAACTCCGAGTGGAATATATTGCAATTCATTTTTTTCATTTTGGATTTTTGTAAGTTTTTGTGGCGCGCCTAATCTTAACATTTCTCTGGAATAAAATTCTAAAAAGTCAATTGCTTCTGCAGTATCACCATCAGCTTCAGCCCAATTTTTACCAACTTCATAAATTAATGCGGCGCTAAATTCATGTTTTCTTTTGCGCATTATTTTTGCTGCTTTTAATAAATATGAAACTCTTTTTTCAACAGGTACATTTTTCCAACTTTCAAAAGTTTGTGCTGCAGTTTCAATTGCAAGATTTCCATTTTCAATTGTTCCTTTTTGGAAAACTCCAATTACTTCTTTTGTTGAAGATGGATTAATTGAAATTATTTTTTCTTCAACTCTGATTTCTTTCCCTCCGATTACTATTGGATACTCGTGCCCGAGTTCTTTTTTAATTTTTAACAATGCGTTTTGCATTGCAAGTTTATTTTTTGGATTTGAAAAATCTGTAAATGGTTCGTTTTTAAAAATTGATAGTTTCATATTTTATTTAATTTTGAATTAATGATTCCATTATTGCATTATGTACTTGCGGACGCACTTGTAATATTTTTTTACTTTCTCTTGTTGGATAGACTCTATTTGTTAATAAAATTACAATTATATTTCTTTCGGGATCAACAACAACTGAAGTGCCAGTAAATCCGTTATGTATAAAAGATGAATTCGAAAAATATTTTCCTGAAAATGATCCAGTTTCACTTCTTGTATCCCAACCAATTGCTCGTGTACTTGAGGAAGATTGACGTGTTGTAAATTGATTAACTATTTCAGAATTCAAATAACTATTACCTGCGTAACTCCCTTTATTTAAAAGCATTTGCAAAATAATTGCCAAGTCTTTTGAAGTGGAAAATAAACCAGCATGCCCGGAAATTCCATTTAATACTGTAGCATTTTCATCATGTACGCGACCTCTTACAGCTTTTCCATCTTTTATCCAATGTGTATCAATTTCTGTTGGAGCAATTTTATCTAAGAATTGATTTTTAGGATTGTAAAATGTTAAATGCATTCCGAGTGGATCAAAAAATTCTTTCTCAACAAATTTATCGAGTGTAGTGTTTGTAATTTTTTCAATTATTTTTCCAACTGTGATAATGCCAAGATCACTGTAAATAGTTGAATCACCAGTTTTGTAAATTAAATGTGATGAATATAAACTATCGAGCAAAACTTTTTCATCTCGAGTAAAATCATAAAATTTTCGCCAGCCCGGTAATCCACTATTATGAACCATCAAATTATAAATTGTAATATTCTCTTTTCCATTTTTTCCAAATTCAGGAATATATTTTACAACAAGATCGTTCAGCGATAATTTTTTATCTGAAACTAACTTCATAACTGCGGATGTTGTTGCAATAACTTTTGTAACAGAGGCTAAATCGTAAATAGAATTATTCTGAACAAGTTGTGAAGTGGTTGTGTAATCATAAAATCCATAAGCTCGATTGTGAACTACAACTCCATCTTTTGCAATTAATAAAACACCACCGGGAAAAGCACTATCGCTAATTGCATTATTCATAACATCATCAACTTTTTTTAATTTTTGTGCGTCAAATCCAACTTCTTGTGGAATTCCATCTCGTAAAACTGTTGCGGGATATTGAATTCCATCTCCTGATTTAAAAATTCCGGGGATTGTTATAGGTAGTTTTCCAGTTGCGGGTGACTCAGCAAATAAAACTTCTGCAGTTGCTCGCACACCATAATCCGAAGCGCTGTACGAACAAATATAATTTTGCGCAGTTGGAAATTCTTCTATTAAATATGGATTTCCGAATGAGATTACAATGACATTTTTATTTTGTGCAAGAACAGAATTAATAATTTTTTGATGGTCTTTTTTCAAAAAGCCAGTCATTTCTGCCGAGCGAATAAAATAATGACACTGGATAATTACTAAATCACTTTTTGATGAATTATCTAACACTTCATCTAATTCAATTTTATTACTTCGATTATCAATTTTTTGAAAATTAATTTTTGATGAAATTCGTTTTGTAAGTTCGTTATGGAAATCTTTCCCAGCTAGTGGATCTTCAGAATCTGAAATTACTAAATCAAAAATTTTTCCCGAAAATTCTTTTGATAAAGGAAGTAAATTATTTTTATTCCCCAAAACTGTAATTGCTTTTCGTGCTCCTTTTAGAGATAATAATTTATGACTTGCAGTACCAACTACATCAAATAATTTTCCAACATCAACTGTTCTATTTTTGTGTAATCCAATATTTTCTTTTTCCTTTAAAATTTTTCTAACTGAGTGATCAATTCTTTCAATTGATATTTCGCCATTCTTAACTGCATTCACAACAGCGCGTATTGCCATCAACTCATTTGGCGGCATCAATAAAATATCATTCCCCGCTTTTATCGCAAGTATCGCTGCTTCGGCAACTCCATATTTTTTTGTAACACCTTGCATATCAAGTGCATCAGTTACAATTAATCCATTAAAGCCAAGTTGTTTTTGTAAAAGATTTGTTGTCACTTCGTAGGAAAGTGTACTGGGGATTCCTTCAACTCCATCATAAGCAGGATTTGAAATATGACTCACCATAATTGATTTTACACCTGCGTTAATAGTTTCTTTAAAAGGGACTAACTCGATAGAATCAAATCTTGCTTTTGTAAATCTTAAAATTGGTAAATCCAAATGCGAATCAACTTGAGTATCACCATGCCCGGGAAAATGTTTTGCAGTTGCAATTACTCCACCATCTTGAGTTCCTTTGATAAAAGCATTTGCAAGTTTACTTACAATTTTTGGATCATCACCAAACGAACGAGTATTAATAACCGGATTTTTAGAATTATTATTTACATCAACAACGGGTGCATAGTTTTGATGAATTCCCATCGCGCGAGCTTCTTTGGCAATTGAATATCCAACTTGATAAGTTAAACTGCTATCATTTGCCGCGCCTAGCGCCATCGCTTTTGGAAACATTGTTGCATTGCGAACCCTCATTGCAATTCCCCATTCATAATCTCCGGCAATTAAAAGTGGAACTTTTGAAAGTTGCTGAAGTTTATTTATTTGAATTGCATATTCATAAACATCGCCAATCGAAAAAATAAATCCGCCGAGCTTTTGTTTTTTGGCAAGCTCCTCCATCTTTCGCCATTGTTCCGATTCACTTGAATAATAACTACTCGAAGTCCAAACAAAAACTAATTGCGAAACTTTTTCCTCTAAAGTTAATGAAGCTAAAGTTTTTTCAACCCAATTTTCATTTTTGACAATTTTTGGAGTTTCAGATTTTATTTTTTGTAAGGAAACAGCTTTTGTATGTGTTGCACAACCCTCTTTTAAAAATAAAAGAGCAACAATTAAAAATACTTTATTTATAAATTTTGATTTGTTCAATTTTATAAAATTATTTTTTGAGAACTAAATTTAATGCGCCCTCAACAGGTAAAAATTTCCGTTTAATTATTTTAAATCTACGGTTTGATTTTAAAATAGCTTTCTCTAATTTTTTTCTGAAATAATTTGATCCATCAATTAATCCGCCATAGCAAATTATTGGGATCTTATTTTTTTCTTTAACAACTTCAAAATTACGGAAATCTCCCTTTTTAACCAATGTTTCAACCATTAAAACTAATTCATTAATTGATGTTTTTATGATGTGGGATGAAATTTTTTCACCTTTTTGGGCTGCCAAAATAATTTGCGGAGCTAATTTGGAAATATTGAATTGTTCGCGATAAACTTTTTTAATAATTTTTTCTTGTGATGTTAGTCTAAACTTTTTTGCAACTAAATTAATTATTCCATTTGATTTAATTCTACCATCAATAACTTGTGAAATTTTATTTAGTGCTAATTGCCCGATAAAATATCCACTTCCCTCATCACCAATAATTCTTCCCCATCCACCAACTCTATAAATTTTTCTAATATTATCTTTTCCAAAAGCAATCGAGCCGGTACCGGCAATTAATATTATTCCTGATTTTCCACCAAATGCACTTTCCAAAGTAACTAAAGCATCTGGCAAAATTACAAGTTCATTTATTTTTAATTTTTTATTTTGGGCTTCTCTTAAAACTGAATTTTTTAAATTTAATTGATCAACTTTACGGCCGGCGCCACTTATTCCAATTACTATTTTTTCAATTTCAGGTTTTTTTATTTTTCCATTTCTTAAGCATTTAAAAATTAATTGAATAATCTTTTCGGCTGTTAATTTTAAACCAATTATTTGAAAGTTAGTTGCATTTGTTGAAGCTTTTGAAATAATTTTCCCTTCAAAATTTGATAAAATAGCATTTGTTGACGTCCCGCCACCATCAATTCCAATTACAAATTTAGTATTACTTTTAAACTGCTTCATTTATTTAAATATACATAGTTTTTCTATTTCTTGAGTATAACTTTTAAATTTAATAACTTGCTAAAATTTTAAAAATGGAAGGAATAAAATGGGATTTAATTTACTAAAAGGAAAGCGTGGAATTATAACTGGCGCACTTGATCATAATTCGATCGCTTGGAAGGTTGCAGAAAATGCTTCTGCCGAAGGAGCAACTTTTGTTTTATCAAACGCGCCGGTTGCAATGCGAATGGGTGAAATTAATAAACTTGCTGAAAAAACTAATTCACAGATAATTCCGGCAGATGCAACTTCAACAGAAGATTTAGAAAAATTATTTAGTGGAGCAACTGAGACGCTTGGCGGTAAAATTGATTTTGTTTTACACTCAATCGGAATGTCGCCAAATGTTCGTAAGCAAATTCCATATACAGAATCTAATTATGATTTTTTTCAAAAAAGTTTGGATGTTTCTGCAATTTCACTCCACAAAATGTTAAGTGCCGCGATGAAGCTTGATGCAATAAATGATTGGGGTTCGGTTGTTGCACTAACTTATATTGCCGCTCAAAGAACTTTTCCTTTTTATGGGGATATGGCTGATGCAAAAGCATTACTCGAATCAATTACTCGAAGCTTTGGATATCATTACGGAAAAAAGAAAAATGTGAGAGTAAATACAATTTCTCAATCTCCAACAAAAACAACTGCTGGAAGTGGTATAAAAGGATTTGAAGAGTTTTTTGGATACGCTGAAAAAATGTCTCCACTCGGAAATGCGTCAGCAGAAGCATGCGCAAATTATTGCATAACTTTATTTTCGGACTTAACTAGAATGGTAACTATGCAAAATTTATTTCATGATGGTGGATATTCAATGATGGGAGTCAGTACAGATTTAATGAGTAAATAATTTATAAAATCAAATTTTATTTTATCTTCTTCTATCACCCAATAATCTTAGCAACATCAAAAATAAATTAATAAAGTTTAGATAAAGAATAAGCGCGCCGATAATTGCTCCTTTTTGTGCAACTATTCCTTCTTCCATCATCACATAAGAAAGCGACTTCATTTTTTGTGTGTTGTATGCAGTTAATCCTGTAAAAATTACTATTCCTAAAAGTGTGATTGTCCAATTTAAAGTGTCATTAGAAAGAAACATATTTATAATAGATGCAATTACAATCCCGAATAAACCCATTGTTAAAAAACTTCCCACTCCAGTTAAATCTTTTTTAGTAAAATATCCGTACAAACTCATTGCTCCAAACATTCCTGAACAAATTATAAATGTTTTAGCAATAGATTCGCCTGTATAAATTAAAAATATTGGTGAAAGTGTAATGCCATTTAAAGTTGAATAAACTAAAAAAAGCAACATTGCAGTTTCGGATTTCATTTTTTCAATTCTCGCAGTTAAATAAAGTACAAGTCCGATTTCTGCAAAAAGTAAAACCCAAATTGTTGCTGGTGTCGAAAAAATTAATTCCTTCATAACATCGCTCGATAATGTTATCATCGAGAAAAGTGCTGTAATAAATAGTCCAGCAAACATCCATCCGTAAACTCTTGTTAAAAATGCCTGTTGTACTTTTGTAATATCTTGCTTAAAGCTTTCTGCTTTAATTTCGTATGCCATAATTACTCCTTTTTATTTATATAAGATAATCAATTTTTTTTGAATTCAATTTGCCCTTCACCCTTCATATTTATTTCAATTGTATCAGCTTCTTTAAAAGTGCCTGAAAGAATTTTTTCTGAAAGTGGATTTGTAATATGTTTTTGAATAATTCTTTTTAATGGACGCGCGCCAAAAAGTGGATCAAATCCTAATCTCCCGAGCCACTCTTTTGCATCATCCGAAATTTTTAGTTTGATATTTTTTTCATTTAATTGTTTCTCAATTAATTTTAATTGAAGATCAACTATTTTTTGAATATCAGTTGCAGAAAGAGGTTTAAATAAAATTATTTCATCAACTCTATTCAAAAATTCTGGTTTAATTGTTTGCCTCATCAAATCAAATAAATCTGATCTTAATCCTGACATAATTTCATCCCATTCATCTTCATTTTCAAGTTCGCTAATTTTGTCTTGAATTATATTTGAACCGATATTTGATGTCATTATAATAATTGTATTTTTAAAATTTACAGTTCTTCCTTTTGAATCTGTTAATCTTCCTTCATCTAAAAGTTGAAGTAGCAAATTAAAAACTTCGGGATGAGCTTTTTCAATTTCATCCAATAAAATTACAGAATAAGGTTTACGGCGAATTGCTTCAGTTAATTGTCCACCTTCATCAAAACCGATATAACCTGGAGGCGCACCAATTAATCTTGAAACAGAAAATTTTTCCATGTATTCGCTCATATCAATTCTGACCATTGATTCTGAATCATCAAACAATACTTCAGCAAGTGAGCGTGCGAGTTCAGTTTTTCCGACACCAGTTGTTCCAAGAAAAATAAATGAACCAATTGGTTTTTTTTCATCTTGCAAACCTGAACGACTGCGACGAACAGCGTTTGAAACTGCTGTCACCGCTTCTTTTTGATTTATCATTCTTTCATGAATTTTTTCTTCAAGATTTAATAATTTTGCTCGTTCATTTTCTAGCATTCTTGTAACAGGAATTCCAGTCCATTTTGAAACAATTTCTGCGATATCATCATATCCAACTTCTTCATTCAACATTTTCTGAGTTTTTTGCAAATCAACTAATTGGCTTGAAGTAATTTTTAATTCTTTTTCAAGAGTTGCAATCTTACCATATCTGAGCTCAGCAACTTTTGCAAAATCTCCCTCTTTTTCTTTTTCATCAGATTCATGGCGAATTTTTTCAATATCTTCTTTCGTCATTCTGATTTTTTGAATTATTGATTTTTCGTTTTGCCAATGAGCTTTGAGTTGATCTCTTTCATTCTGAATATTTGCTAAATTTTTTTCTAAATTTTCAAGTCTTCTTTTATTTACTTCAACATCTTCTTTATCATTTTTTGAATCGTGCATATAACCAGCAGTAAATTCACGCTTCAACGCTTCACGTTCAATTTCAAGTTGTTTAATTTTTCGTTCAACATTATCCAATTCTGCGGGCATTGAATCAATTTCAATTCTTAATTTTGATGCTGCTTCATCAATTAAATCAATTGCTTTATCTGGCAAAAACCTGTCTGAAATATATCTATGACTCAATTGCGCAGCTGCTACAATTGCGTTATCTGTAATTGCAACTCCATGATGGATTTCATAACGCTCAGCAAGTCCACGTAAAATTGAAATTGTATCTTCGACTGTTGGCTCTTCAATTAAAATTGGTTGAAATCTTCTTTCGAGCGCGGGATCTTTTTCAACATATTTTCTATATTCATCAATTGTAGTTGCACCGATAGCGCGCAAATCACCACGAGCAAGTGCGGGCTTCAGCATATTTGCTGCATCGACTGCACCGGGCGCAGCTCCCGCGCCAACAAGTGTATGAAGTTCATCAATAAATAAAATTATTTCACCTTGCGAATCTTCAACTTCTTTTAAAACAGCTTTTAATCTTTCTTCAAATTGTCCGCGAAAACTTGCGCCTGCAATTAATGCTGCCATATCAAGCGCAATAATTGTTTTTGATTTTATACTTTCGGGCACATCACCTTGAACAATTCTTCTTGCAAGTCCTTCAGCAATTGCAGTTTTTCCAACTCCGGGATCTCCAATTAAAACTGGATTATTTTTTGTTCTGCGAGATAAAACTTGAATCACACGACGAATTTCATCTTCTCTTCCAATTACAGGATCAAGTTTAGATTTTCTTGCAAGATCATTTAAGTTGCGACCAAATTTTTGAAGCGATTGATATTTTTCTTCAGGTGTTTGATCTGTAACTCTTTTTGAACCTCGAATTTCTTTTAATCCTTTTAAAATTGAATCACGAGTTACTCCTTGATCAATTAAAATTTTTGTTGCTGAAGATTGCATTAAATCAAACATTGCAAGTAGCAAATGTTCTGTGCTGATAAATTCATCTTTAAGTTTTTCTGCTTCTTTGAAACTTTGTTCAAATAATTTTTGCAATTGAGGAGAAGCAAACTGCTGCATTGCTCCCTGAACTTTTGGAAGTTTTTCAAGAAGTTCATTAACTTTCAACTTCAAATAATTTACATTCACTCCAAGTTTTAAAAAAAGTGGAACTGATAAACCTTGCGAATCTTGAATTAAAGCTGCTAATAAATGTTCAATTTCAATTGCCTGCGAAGAGTAACTTGTAGAAATTTCTTGCGCATTTTGAACTGCTTCTTGTGCTTTAATTGTAAATTTATTGAAGTTGATCATCAGAAATTTTTAAAATTATTTATCATCTATTACTTCGAAATCAGCATTTTCAACTTTTTTATCATCTTTCTTTTCTGATTTTTCAGTTTTAGGTTCTTCCGGTTGTTGCGGATTTGTTTTCGCTGCTTCATACATTTGAGTCGAAGCTTCACTCCAAATTTTATTTAATTCATCCATTTTAGTTTTTATATCAGAAGAATTATTTGATTTGATTGCTTCT